>JAEWPB010000103.1 GCA_023399465.1 Pseudomonadota bacterium | reverse complement strand
CAAATTCTTCATCGGTACCGAAACAACGAGCGCGATCGCGCCGTTCGTCATGGCGCGTTTTCCGAATGGGCCACCGCCGCAAGGTGCTGCCGTCTCGGCTTTGGTCGTGGCTGCCGCGGCCACTGTGGCACTCCTGCCTTGTGATGGGAGCCGCTCGCGACATCGCAGGGGGGAACGTCGCCAGATCTTCGTGGCAGACTGGGTGTCAAGGCGAGACATCAAGGGTTGTCGCGGTCGATTGGTCCCGCAGGCCAGCAACCAGACGAAAAAAGGCCGCGATTTTCATCGCGGCCTTGTTTGTTTCGAGACCTGCTGGTCAGTTGATCTTCGGCGGCTGGCTGAGATCGAACGACGGCTGGGGTGCAGGCGCCGTGTTCTCGCTTCCCGCGGGCTGCTGGCCGCTGGCCGGCTGTTCCGCCGGCATGCCAAGCGGCGGCAGAGCGAGCCCCGGCAGCTGGGTGTTGCCGCTGTTGTCGGTTCCGAGCGGCGGCAATGACAGCCCACCCGGCAGGCCACCCAGGCCGCCGCCTTGCGGCACCTCGATCGTGATGGTGCTTGGATCGACGGTCGGATGGTCCGTCTTGTAGTGCATCACCAGGCCGGGGAAGAAGATCACCACCAGGATCATCGCGAACTGGATGACGATGTAGGGGAATACACCCTTGTAGATTTCCGTCGTCTTGACGCCCGGCAGCGTGCGCCCGGTTACCTTGTCCTTCCATGGCGCGGACGGTGCGATCGACCGCAGGAAGAACAGCGAGAAACCGAACGGCGGCGTCAGGAACGACGTCTGCAGGTTGATGCCCAGGATGATGCCGAACCAGACGAGGTCGATGCCGAGCGTTTCGGCAACCGGCGCGAGGAGCGGGACCATGATGAAGGCGATCTCGAAGAAGTCGAGGAAGCAACCGAGAATGAAGATGATGATCGTGACGACGATCAGGAAGCCAGTCTCGCCGCCCGGAAGCGCCAGCAGCAGGTCCTCGATCCAGACATTGCCGTTGATGCCGTAGAAGGTCAGACCAAACACGCGGGCGCCGATAAGAATTATCATGACGAAGGCGGAGAGCTTGGTCGTCGCGTCAAGCGCGTTCTTGAGCGAGGAAAAGTTGAGGCGTCCCTTTGCCAGCGCCAGGATGAGGGCGCCGGTTGCACCCATGGCGCCGCCTTCGGTCGGCGTTGCGATGCCGAGGAAGATGGTGCCGAGCACGAGGAAGATCAGCGCCAGCGGCGGTACGAGAACGATGATGACCTGTTCGGCAAGACGCGAAATCAGCTTGCTCTTCGACTTGCTGTTGACGAGAGCGACCGCATAGACGGTCAGGACCGCGAACGTCAGCGCCGACACCAGGCGCCATTCCGGGCTGGCAATACTTGTGAACAGAACGTGTTCACCGAGGAAGTAGAGCGCCGCGGAGATCACCAGCATGACCAGGAGCGAGGTCACGCCATTGCCGAGCGTACGCGCTTCCTGCGGCAGGGCCGGTGCGAAAGACGGACGGAACATCGAGACGGCGAAGATATAGGCGCAGTATGCGGCGACGATCAGCAGCGCCGGATAAAGTGCGCCGACATACATGTCGCCGACGGAGCGGCCGAGCTGGTCCGCCATGACGATCAGCACCAGCGACGGCGGCACGATCTGCGCCAGCGTGCCGGAAGCTGCGATTGTGCCGGAAACGAGCGAACGGTTGTAGCCGTAGCGCATCATGATCGGCATCGAGATCAGGCCCATGGCCATGACCGAGGCGGCAACAACGCCGGTGGTCGCACCGAGAAGGGCACCGACGAGGATGACCGCATAGGCGAGGCCGCCGCGGATCGGTCCGAACAGCTGGCCGATCGTGTCGAGCAGATCCTCGGCCATGCGCGATCGTTCCAGGATGATGCCCATGAAGGTGAAGAACGGGATCGCCAGCAGCGTATCATTGTACATGATGCCGTAGATGCGATCGGGATGCGACTGCAGCAGCGGCCAGAACAGCTTGATCTCGGGCGAAATGACCGAAAGCTCGACGCCGATGACGAAGTAGATCAGGCCGCCGGCTGCGAGGGTGAAGGCCACCGGATAACCGAGCAGCAGCATGGCCATGACCGAGGTGAACATCACCAGGGCAAGATTGTGCGCAATGAAATCAATCATGTCAGTTGCCCTTCGCCCCGCTCTCGTTTTCGCTAACGGTCACCTCGCGCGGATCTTCGATCCGACCGGTGACGACGGCATAGCGCTTGATGACTTCCGAGACTGCCTGCAGCGTCAGCAGTGCAAAGCCCAGAAGGACGGGGAGCTTGGCCGGCCAGATGATGAGGCCTCCGGCATTCGAGGACACTTCCCCTGACTGGTAGGAAAGCCAGAACCATGGCCAGGCCAGGTAGGTCATGAGCACCGCGAAGGGCATGAGGAAAATGATGTGGAGGATCAGGTCGATCCAGTCGCGCGTACGCTTGCTCCAGGTGCTCGAAAGGATATCGATGCGCACGTGCTCGTTTTTCAGGAGTGCGTAGGCTGCGGCGAGCATGAAAACGGTACCGAACAGGTACCACTGCACCTCCAGCCAGGCGTTTGAGGAAACGTCAAACATCTTGCGGACGACCGCATTGCCGGCGCTGATCAGCACCGCCGCGAGCAGCAGCCAGGAGACGGATTTTCCAATAGTTTCGTTGACAAAGTCGATCAGGCGACTGAACGCCAGCAAGCTTCCCATGGGCCCCTCCGGTTTCTACTTTCCTCCATAGATGAAGGGACGGGAAAAACGCAACCAGCCTTTAGACGCACAACGCAAGGAATTTGGGGAGAAATGCCCCGGGAATACAACGAAGTTTGGCGGTGTCGGAGCGCTCATCCTTGCCGGATCGGCTGATCAGATCGGGGCGTAAATCACTGGTCAATTGATTAAAAAATTAGAAAATTCAACTAAATCAATAATGATAACGAAATCAAATATTAAAACGTTTCCTCTATGGTCCGGCCACACCGAGGGAAAAATGGATGAAGGCAGAAAGGCAGAGCGCCGTTCCGACAGATGTCTATCTGTCCTTCGTGAGCTCGTTGTTCGGCAACCGCAAGACGCTGTTTACGGGTATGATCATTCATATCCTGACCTATCTCGCCGTCTACTCCAAGTCGGGCTCGACCTTTTATCTCTACCTGACCGCGTTTTTTATCGTCGTCTGCGCCTACCGCATCTACTGGTTCAACCGCTTCGACATGGTCGAGAAGGGCAATCTCAGCCGCAGCGAGATTTCCGAATGGGAGCTGCGCTATCTCTATGGCGGCGTGGCGACGACGACTGTGCTCGGGGTCGGCAGCGGCTATGCGATCCTGATGCTGGGCGACCCCTTCGCCGAACTGGTGTGCATCGCCGTGACCATGGCGTCGATGGTGTCGGTGGTCGGGCGCAACTACGGTTCGCCGATCGCCGTCAACCTGCAGACCATGTCGGCGAGCCTGCCGATCATGCTCGGCTGCCTGATGCTCGGCGACTTCTACATGACGCTGCTGTCGATTTTCCTCATTCCGTTCGCGCTGACCACGCGGTCGATGGCGAACGGCGTGCGCGAGTTTCTCTACAAGAACGTGATCGCGTCGCGGGAGATCGCGCTTATCGCCGACCGCTTCGACACGGCGCTCAACAACATGCCGCACGGCCTGTTCATGCTGGATCGCAACAACCGGATCCAGGTGGTCAACAGCAAGGCCTGCGAATTGCTCAATCTCGGTGAGAAGGATCGCCTCAAGGACTGCGACCTCGACGTCGTGTTGCGCTACGGCGTGCGTCACACCTTCATCGATGGCTCGCTTCCGGCGCTGATCCAGCGCCAGCTTTCGCAGCTGTTCGACGGTACGGTGTCGCGTTCGCTGATCCAGTTTTCCGATGACCTGGCTCTGGAATTCACCGCCAACCGCAAGACCGATGGCGGTGTGGTCCTGATCTTCGAAGACGTCACGGCGCGGGTGCGCGCCGAGCGCAAGATCCTGCACATGGCGCGCTACGATTCCCTCACCGGCCTTCCGAACAGGGAATATTTCGCCGAACTCGTGCAGGAGGTGCTCAATGCCGGAGGCGCGCCCTCGACCGTCGCCTTCGTGATCTTCGATGTCGATGGCTTCAAGCATGTGAACGACCTTCGCGGCCATGTGGCCGGGGACCGGCTGCTGCATCGCATCGCCAGCCGCATGAAGGCACTTGCCGGCAACGAAACGCTGCAGGCGCGACTGATGGGCGACCAGTTCGTGCTGTTCTTCCACAATGCCGGCAACGACTGCGAACTCGAGCAGCGCATCCGCACCGTCCATGCGGCGATGAGTGGCGACTACGATGTCGACGGTCATTGCTTCCGGATCTCGCTGAACTGCGGCTACGTGCTGATGTCCAGTGCCGACGTGCGTA
This sequence comes from Pseudomonadota bacterium, assembly GCA_023399465.1. Taxonomy (GTDB): domain Bacteria; phylum Pseudomonadota; class Alphaproteobacteria; order Rhizobiales; family Rhizobiaceae; genus Ferirhizobium. The sequence continues at coordinate 106,425 of JAEWPB010000103.1, read as the reverse complement.
TGGACGAGTGGCAGATCAAGGCCGACCTGGCGCTGTTCGAAACCAAGTCGCGGGCGAGGGGCTATTGCACTGCCTTCGAGCCTGAAATGGATGCGCGCTATGTCGAGCAGCAGCGGCTGAAGACGGATCTGCGCAACGCCGTGGAGAACCGCGACCTCCACGTCGTCTATCAACCGATGTTCAAGCCCGATGGCACCCGCATCGAATGCTGCGAGGCGCTGTCGCGATGGATCCACCCGGAAAAGGGCGCCATTCCGCCGAACGTGTTCATCCAGATCGCCGAGGAGATGGGCATCGTCTCCGGCATCACCGAATTCATCATCGCGCAGGCCTGCCGCGACTGCGTGACCTGGCCACGCCACATCGGGGTGTCCGTCAACCTCTCGGTCCAGGACCTGCGGAACTCCGATATCGTGTCGGTCGTCTGCGACGCGCTGGAGCAATCGGGCCTCGATCCGTCGCGGCTGCATCTCGAAGTCACCGAAAGCTGCCTGATGGACGAGCTGGTGACCGTCCGTGCAATCCTGGGTGATCTCCGCTCGCGCGGCATCACCATCGCCATCGACGATTTCGGCACCGGTTTCTCGAGCCTCAGCTACCTCGATTCGTTGCCGGTCGACGTCGTCAAGATCGACCGTTCCTTCGTCCGCAACATCGGCGAGGATGCGCGTCGCTTCAAGCTGCTGCGCGGCACGGTGAACCTGTCGCGGGAGCTCGGCCTCAAGATCGTTGTCGAAGGCGTCGAGACCAAGGATCAGCTGGCGCTCATCAATTCGCATCGCTGCGCCGACTATATCCAGGGCTATGTCTTCTCGATGCCGATCTCGTCAGAGGCCGTCATAACGCTTGCAGACACGGTCTCGCGCAAGCGCGCCGCCCGCAAGCGCCAGAGCGTCGCCTGAAGAGATATTTTCCAATAACTTCAATTGTTTGTTCGGAGTTAGGCTCGGCTGGCCCGTCTCGTTCATTGTATATTTGTTAACCTTAATAATTAGATTTTATCTAAAATTTTACGTACTTATTGCCAAGCGCCGATCGCTATAACATTAATTAAATGTTATCGATTGGGTAGGTGCGTATGGCCAGTGCTGCGAGTTTGGCGTCGAGTTTCAATGACAAGCTTTTGCAAGTTCTCGACAAGGTAGAGTACCGCCGGATTGAAAGCGGCGAGGACATGGAAGACGTGGCGCGAATCCGCTATCGCGCCTACAAGATGGCCGACATCCTGCCGATGACCGGCACGAAGCTGATCGACGACGTCGACTTCGACGATCATGCCTATGTGTTCGGCGTCTATTTCGACGAACAGCTCATCAGCACGGTGCGGTTGCATCATGTCACCCCGGAGCATCGCGTCAGTTCCACGCGCACCGTGTTCCCGAAGGAAATCGATGCCTTCCTCGATGCCGGCCTGTCGCTGATCGATCCGACGCGCTTTGCCGCCGATCCCGAGATCATGAAGGAAATGCCGGCGATCCCCTATCTGACGCTGCGCATCTCGGTCATGGCGGCCGCCTATTTCGATGCCGACCGCGTGCTCCAGCTGGTGAGCCCGCAGCATGCGGCCTTCTACAAGCGGGTCTTCTATGCGCAGACGGTCGTGCCGCCGCAGAAGAACTGCGGGAAGTACAATATCGACCTGACGCTGATGGCGACGAACACCCGCGAAGTCGGGCGCACCCTGTTGACGCGCTTCCCGTTCTTCATCTCGCAACCGAGCGAACGACGGATGATGTTCTCGCGCAATCCCGGCGATACCCTGCCGGCGCTCAACATCATTCCGACCGCGCGTTTCGTGCCGGCCGGCAGTCTTGGCGTCGATCTGCCGCTGTAAGGCGGGGCTGTTTCAAGATTTTCCGGGCCGTGCCTTGTGCGCGGCCCGTTGCGTTTGTGCGGAGCCATGTAGCTACCTCGGACCGCATTTGGCGCAGCGGTTTATCCAGGCGACTTCGGCGGGCGACGCCGAAAGAGTTGATCCCAGATATCATAACCCGCAGGCACAATCCCGATCAGCATTGCCACGGCCAAGTCCAACCGTGGAACGAACGCCAGGATGATCACGCAAAACGCGACAAACGTCACGAACGCAAATACGGCAAAGATCCGGCTTCTGATCATCGGTCCAACCTGTCGGAACGCGGGGGCATGCCAGGCATCATCCCTGTCCTCCATAGAGCAGATTCGGCAGCATGTAGACAATGCCCGGGAACAGATAGATGAGCACCATGCAGAGAATGACAATCATCATATACGGCATCATGCCGCGGAAAATATCCGTCAGCTTGACATAATAAGGCGAGACGCCCTTGAGGTAGTATGCCGACATCGCCATGGGCGGGGACAGGAAGGCCGTCTGAAGGTTGATTGCCACGAGAATGCCGAAGAACAGCGGGTCTATGCCGAAATGCGGTAGCAGCGGAATGAAGATCGGGATGAAAATGACGATGATTTCCGTCCATTCCAGCGGCCAGCCCAGAAGGAAGATGATGATCTGGGCTACAATCAGGAACATCAGTGGCGACATGTCCAGTCCGGTCACAAAGTCGCTGATGAACTGCTGTCCGCCGAGATAGGCAAACACCGACGCGAACGTTGCCGAACCGACGAACAGCCAGCAGACCATCGCAGTCGTTCGCGCCGTCAGATAAACGGATTCCTTCAGTCGCTGCCAAGTCAGCGCCCGATACATCGCTGCAAGCGCCAGCCCTCCCAACGCCCCAATTGCGGCGGCTTCCGATGGGGTTGCCAGGCCGAAGAGAATGGCACCCAGCACGGCAAGGATCAGAAAGGCGAGCGGAACGAAGGATGTCAGCATCATCCAGGCGAGTTGCGCCGGTGTATGGTCGCCGATCTCTTCCTTCGTCGGCTTCGGTGCCAGTTGCGGCTGCAGTATCGCCCGTACGACGACGTAGATGAGATAAAGTCCTGCGAGGACGAGACCGGGCAGGAGCGCAGCGGCATACATGCGGACAACCGAAATCCCGGAAGTGGCGGCGTAGACGATCAGCAGGATCGATGGCGGAATGAGGATCCCGAGGGTTCCGCCCGCGCAGATCACGCCCGTCGCGTAGCGCACGTCGTACTTTGCCTTCAGCATCGCGGGCAGGGCGAGCAGCCCCATCAGCGTGACTACGGCGCCGACGATGCCGGTGGCCGTGGCAAAGAGCGTGCAGGTGGCGAGGGCCGCGACCGCCATGGAGCCGGGCAGTCGGCGCGTGGCGCTGTAAAGTGTCGAAAACAGCCGATCGACGATGTTGGCACGCTCGACGATGTAGCCCATGAACAGGAACAGCGGTATGGCCGTCAGCACGTCGTTCTGGATGACCGAGTACGTCTGGTTGACGAGCAGATCGAAGATCCGGTTGTTGAAAAAGCCACCGACCCAGGTCTCCGCCAGGGTGAAGGTGTCGCCGCCGGCCTCGAGCGCGCGATCATAGGCGCGCCACATGCGGCCGGCATCGAAGTAGGCATAATATCCGAAGCCGACGCCCAGCGCCATCAAGGTGAAAGCCACTGGGAAGCCGAGGAAGATGGTGAGGATCAGAATTAGGAGCATCCCGACTGCGATATGTGCGTCAGTCATTGCGCGTCCCGATCCGTTTGCCTGCGGCCAGCGTCAGGGTCGTGCGACGGATGAAAGCCGTCCTCGGATCTGAGTGCGTCCAGGCTTTTCGTCTCCAGCAGGACCTTTTCCAGTTCTTCAACATCTTCGGCCGTTTTCGGCCACTCGCCTGTCCTTATGCAGAGAACGCAGCGAAAGACCTGCGCCACGCCTTGCAGAAACAGGAGAATGCCGGCTGCGACGATCACGGTCTTGAACTGGAAGATCGGCACGCCAGCGGGGCTGTTGGAACTGACCTCGAGATAGCGCCAGCTGCGCTCGGCATACTTCCAGCCCGAGAACACGAGCGCGGTTATGCCCGGAAAGAAGAAAATGATGTAGAGCACGAGCTCCAGTCTTGCTTGCGTGCGCGGCTTCCAAAGTCGGTAGATGAAGTCGCCGCGAACATGGCCGTCACGCGAGAGTGTATAGGCTCCAGCCATCATGAAGATGGTTCCATAGAGCATGTAGCTGAGATCGAAGGCCCAGGGAGTCGGCGCGCGGAAGAGGTAGCGCACGACCACTTCGTAGCCGACGCCAAAGGCCATTATGAGTATCCCCCAGGCGAACACTTTCCCGAACCACGCCGACAGATCGTCGGCGAATGCAATATATCGGCGCATGCAAACGTCTCCCCTAGCACCGCGACAAAGAGAAGGCCCGGTGTTCCGGGCCTTGTCCGGCTATTTTCCGAGGTTCAGTTTTCCCGGGAAGTAGTGCTCATAGGCGAGTGCCAGATCGGCGGAGTTCATCAGCTCGTAGTATATTACCCTCTCGACCCATTGCCTCTGACTGTCGAGCACCTTTTTCATGAATGGATCCGCTTCCAGCGTGGGAATGATTTGATCCCAGGCTTTCAGTTGCGCATCCAGAATTTCCTTCGGCGTGCGGTGCACTGTCACGCCGTGGTCGGTCTGGAGCTTTTGAAGGTCGCTTGAATAGTTGTCCATCGCGGACGCGGTATTTGCCGTGCTTGCGGCTTCCACTCCGTATTCGAGGATCGCCTGCAGATCTTCGGGAAGGTCGTCGAATACGTCCTTGTTGAAGAGGAACTCGAAGGATTCGCTCGCCTGATGGTAGGAGGACAGCAGGTAGTTCTTGGCGACATCCTGCGAACCAAAACGTATATCCGACGAAGGATTATTGAATTCGAATGCGTCGATGACGCCGCGTTCCATCGCCGGCACGATTTCACCGCCGGGAAGCTGGGCGACGCTCAGACCCATATTCTGCATCAGATCGGCTGCAAGGCCGACTGTACGATATTTGAGGCCGTTGACGTCGTTCACGGTTGCGACCGGATTCTTGAACCAGCCAAAAGGCTGTGCGGGCATGGGGAACCCGTAGAAGCCATAGAGGTTCAGCCCCATGATGTCCTGGGTAAGCTCGCGGTAGAGATCCTTGCCTCCGCCTTGATGGAACCAGCCGAGCATGGTGGTCGCGCTGCCGCCGAAGACCGGTCCGGTGCCGAAGAGGGAGGCTGCCTTGTGCTTTCCGTACCAATACACCGGAACGGTGTGGGCTGCATCGATCACGCCATCGTTGACGCCGTCGAGCACTTGAAACGCGCCTACGACCGTGCCGGCCGGCAAGAGTTCGAACTTCAGCCGGCCGCCGGACATGCGTTCGACCCGTTCGACGTACTGGCGGGCGAAATCCATCCAGATGTCCGACGCGGGCCATGATGTTTGCATTTTTATGACGATTGGTGCCTGGGCCAGTACGGGCGGGGCGGCAAGAGCGCCGACTGCTGATACGCCAACAAGCGTCGAGGCTCCCAACAATTCTCGACGCGATACCTTCTTCTTGTCCATTTCATTCCTCCCTGGATTGTTACTTTATTCTCCCTGCACTCAATGTTCGCTGCATTGGTGAAGAGGCCTCCGGACCTCTCCGTGATAATTCTCAACTAGTGATTGTTCTCACTTGCCGAATATGCACACTTTATTCAGTTCTGACAGACGTTCAAGTAAAGAGCGGGGCTCTTTCATGAAAATGCATCTAAAGCCACAGCTTAAATATCACCGGACAATGTTGAGGAGCCTATGCTATTCAAGGTCTCCGGTGATTAAGGCGACGAGAGCCGACGTTTTGTTCTGTCCGGCAATCTCGGCTTAGTCCTTACCCTGTAAGGCAGGACTGGTCCAAGTTTCGGGCCGTGCCTTGTGCGCGGCCCGTTGCGTTTGTGCGGAGCTATGTAGCAAATGCGCGACCGCTTCGGGCCCGAAGCGAACTGCACCGGGTTTCAGCTTTCGAAGCAACCGGAAGAACCTGAATTGCTTTCTTTGCTGTTACTCCCCGGTCGGAGAGGTGGAAGCAATGGAATACTTGACTGACCATGTCGATCGGCTTGGCGAGCTGGGTGGCCGTCAGCATGTCCTGCAATGTCTATCGAGACAGACTAGTCCAAGACTAGCTGCAATTGTTTCGCCGCCGACAGTTGATTGCGGTGCTATTCAAAGGTCCAATGGTTGGAAACCTTAACTCTACATTAGCGAGTGAAATCCTAGTTTGAATGTGACGACCGGCCGGAGACAGCTCAAACCCCATGCTGCCGACCTGGGACAAAGTCTTACTGGGAAAAAGAGCATGTCAAATCAGCTTCGCCGGGCCATTCAAAGTCTACAACTGTCGACAGACCAGGGGAGGCATGAGTGGCTCGAGGCGATGATCAACCAGATTCCTGATTACATCTATGCCAAGGACCTTGAGGGCCGCATCCTGTTCGCCAATGAGGCTGTTCTTCGCGACAATGGACTGACCGCTCTCGATCAGCTGCTTGGCAAGACGGACTTCGATCTGCATCCCTACGAGGCCGCACATAAGATCGCAACGGTGGAAAGACAGGTGATCGAGACGGGAGAGCCGGACCTTGGTATCGAGGAGGTCGCCCTTGGTAGCGAGGATCGGTGGCTGATGATGTCTCGCCTGCCTCTGCGGGACATGCACGGTCACACGATCGGTGTCGTGGGGATGTCGCGCGACATTACCGCCCGAAAGAAAGCGGAGCAATTGATGCAGGCGCAGGCTCGTCTGCTGGAGCTCGTGGCCACGGGCATCGCGCTTGATCAGGTTCTTAGTGAACTCATTTTAATGATTGAAGGTCAAGCGGACGGGATTTCTGGTTCCGTAATGATGAAGTCGGAAGACGGACAGTACCTGACCCTGGTGTCCGCGCCATCTCTTTCTGAAATCTACAAGCAGCGCATTCCGCGCGTCCCGATTGGACCGGAGGCGGGCAGTTGCGGGACCGCTGCATGGCGCAATGCGCCGGTGACGGTGACCGACATCGCCAATGATCCTCTTTGGAGGAATCATTTACATCTTGTGGAAGGCGTGAACTACAAAGCCTGTTGGTCCACTCCGATCCGTTCCTCTCGTGGGGAAGTGCTCGGCACGTTCGCACTTTACTCGCCAAAGTGCAGCGCCCCGGACGCCAGGCTCAACGAGCTGATCGGGATCGCCGCGCATCTCGCCGGGATCGCGATCGAGCGCCGCAAAACGGAAGAGCATGTTCGTTTTCTCGCGACCCACGACGGATTGACCCGGTTACCGAATCGCCGTTCGATGGACCAGGCATTGGAGGCTGCCTTGGTCTCGGCGAAGGAAGACGGTACCAGCCTCGCTCTGGCGTTCCTCGATCTGGACAACTTCAAGCTGGTCAATGACACACTCGGCCACGCTGCAGGCGATGATCTGCTGAAGGCGGTCGCTGGAAGAATTGAACGCGAGATTGGCCCCGACGGGGTCGTAGGGCGCATCGGAGGCGACGAGTTCGTTATTCTCGTGAAGTCCCCGGCCATCGATCCGCCCGGGTCGATGAGCAGGTTTGAATCCTTGCGGAAGTCTGTCGCTGAACCGCTTCCCCTGAACGGCATGGTCCTGGAAATGTCCTGCAGCATGGGTGTGGCAACCTATCCCCAGCATGGTTCGGACGCCGCCACCCTGTTGGCCCACGCCGATGCCGCGATGTATCAGGCAAAGGAGGCTGGCCGCGACAGCCTGAAACTCTTCTCTTTCGATATGGCAGAGAGAACCAGGCGGAAACTCGCCGGAACCGAGGACATGCGGCGGGCCCTGCGTGAAAACGAGTTTTTGCTGCATTTTCAACCCCAGCTCAACCGACGCTCGGGGAAGATTGTGGGCGTGGAGGCACTGGTGCGATGGCAGCACCCGACGCGCGGACTGATTTCACCCGCGGAGTTCATCCCGCTCGCCGAGGACAACGGACTCATCGTTTCGCTCGGACGTTGGATACTGAGGGAGGCATGCAGGCAATGCAGGCGCTGGCTCGCTGATGCCGAGCCTGGTTTCAGGGTCAGCGTCAACGTATCGGCGCGACAGTTCAAGGAGAGAGCCATCGTTGCCGATGTCGAGGCCGCCCTCTCCGATTCGGGCTTGAGCCCGCAAAACCTCGAGCTTGAGATCACCGAAAGTCTCATCATGCAGGACCTGCCCTTGGCCATCGAGTTGATGAGTCAGCTGGCGGCCATGGGGGTAACTCTGTCGATTGACGATTTTGGTACGGGCTATTCAAGCCTGGCCGCGCTGAAGCGGTTTCCCGTTTCCAAGCTGAAAATCGATCAATCCTTCATAGCCGACATCCCCGGAGACCCGGACAGCGTCGCACTGACCTCGGCAATCATCACGATCGCACGCAAGCTGGGACTGCAGATCATCGCGGAAGGCGTGGAGACAGAGGACCAGGTCAAGTTCCTGCTGGAATCCGGCTGCGATCATGTCCAGGGATACATCGTCTCCAGGCCGCTCCCCGCGGCAGAGGTATCTGCTTTCATCAATGGAAGCGCACCAGACGTTGCGGCCTTCAACGGATTGGAACCGAAGGCTCCATGCGTGAATTCTGTCGCCCCGTTCCGGTGCAGCCTCCGCCTGCCATGACCGCAATTGGCGCAAAGCGGACATGACCTTCGCCTTCATGGCATCCCGCATCATCAATGCCGGCTGCCGGCGAGCACCGGGACTGGTTCGACGACTTCGCCCTCGACCGCGACGTGCCGCAGGGGTCCGGCCTTATGCCCATGCTCTCGTGTCCCCTCCAAGGGCGTTGCAAGGCTATCCGAGAGCGCAAAGCCTTGTTAGGCTGCTCGGATGAACAGGCGATCGATCCTTTCTGCCATTATACGTTTAGAACCACAAATTCGCGACCTTGCAGCTTCTCTGGCGGAGCTCAGTTGGGACGCGGACCCAGTCGTCACGCTTACTCGAAAGGACATCACCGTCGTTTTGGATCGGTACTCACGTGGTGAGATCGATGCGGTGACGGTAGAAGAATGGGCCAACATCATCGAATGTCGGGAAGATATTCAGTTCGAGCCAGGTTCCGAGGAGTTAATTCTGCAGGCAATTTACGACCTCGCCAATCCCGCTCTCCAAGGCGAGCTGTCTCTGATTGTCCACGACGTCTCCCGCAGGCTGCTATAATGCAATTTCCTCCATCGTTACCCGCCGAAATATTGCAACGGTCATTCCGTGCACTAAACGGCGAACTGGGACTTTTGCATTCCGACGCTCAAGCATTCCTTGCAGCCTGTGAAGCGGATGGGATCGAGGTGTATGGCTGGGAGCTTTGGCTCATCGATCACATTTGCCATCCGGACAGTAGTGAGCCACGACAGGAACGCGGAGCATTGTGGGGGGTGATCCCATCATGGGCATTGCTTACAGCCGACCAACCACAGATCTTTGCCGGGGTGGGCGATCTTCATCACACCAAAATGGAAATTGCGAGCCTGAAATTGACGAATGAGATCAAGCCTTAGTGGCTAAATCACGTTCGATTCAACTTCACGCTGACCGCATAGTCCTTTCGAAACGGACTCTTACGAAATGATCACTACGAACGCAGAACGGCTGAAGGATCTAAAATCGACACCCATCTCGAGGGGCGAGGTATTCCGGTTTCCAGCGAAATACCCGTATGAAAGCATTGTTGATTTTATGGTTGTAGAAACGACTGACTCTGAACGTCGTCTCGGACTCATGGTCGCAACTGGATACAGTGCAGGTCATACTGTAGTCCTTTTGCCGCCTGAATGCTTGTTGGATGGTACGGTCATGATCTCTTCGGACTGACTGTACGCGAACTGGAACAAATGGGTTTATCTCCACTGCTCAGCGGATGAGGTAATCTATGTGGGAAATTATCCGGAACCCTCTCCGGCGCTTTCATAGCTACGTCGAAGCACACGCCCACAACTTTTGCAGGTTAGTTGAATGTCGCCTTTTGGCGCAGAGCGGACAACGCCCTGAGATCGCGACATCCGGGGTTGCGACAACGACGTCCATTGCACTTCCGCCTTGCTTTGTGTAAGGGCAGCGTGAAGGGAAATTGTCTTCATGCAACCGGGCGATTCCCAGGCATATGACAAGAGGGTTCCATCGCTGCCGGAACAAGATCCAGCATCTGGCGGCATGGCTGTTTCAGGGGAGAATTTGAGTATGAGCGAGCATCATTCCGGTCCGATCGAAGTCGGTGCCTCGATGGACTATCGCGAGCATGAGAAGACGTACAACCTGTTCGTTAACGGCGCCAAATACGGAACGATGATGTGCGTGGTGCTGCTCGTTGCGATGCTCGTCGGCTTCCTGGCCGGTGGCGGCTTCTTCGGCGGTCTTGTGACCTTTATCATTCTCAACGTTCTCGGCTTCATCCTGCTTCGTTGAATTGGCGCCCTCGGGCGTTGCTACGGAGCGAAGTGCATTCAGATTGAATTGGCCGGAGGAAGAGCGCCCGGTCGGCAGTTGAAGGGGTTTGCATCACGCAAATTGCAGGCGTGGTGCAAAGACGCTGCCGAAGATCAATGGGCCTCATTCCGACGGGAGGGTAGCGGTCGTCCCATGTTGCGCGTCGACCGAACGGCAACAATCATTTGCATGTCGCCTTTACTGCTCTTTGCGGTACCGTGACGGGTTTCCCGCCGGACCGGGTTTCATCTGGCCGCGTCGCTCCTTCGACTGGCAGCAGGCGGCATGCGTTTTCGGGCCAAGGGGCCGGAACGTGCCGGATGATCGGAGAGGAGATCCAGGTGACCAGTATCATTTACATACCGCGCGAGATTTCGGCCGATGAGCCGCGGGTCGCGGCATCCCCGGAAACAGTGAAGAAACTCGCCGGCCTCGGCTTCGACGTGGTGGTCGAAGAGGGTGCCGGACTGAACTCGCGCATTCCCGATGCCGACTATGAAAAGGCCGGCGCGCGGATCGGCAAGGCGGGCGACGCCAAGACCGCCGACGTCATTCTCAAGGTGCGGCGCCCGAACGACAAGGAAATCGAGTCCTACAAGGCGGGCGCGATCGTCATCGCCATCATGGACCCCTACGGCAACGACGAGGCGCTGGCGGCAATGGCGAAGGCCGGGCTGTCGAGCTTCGCCATGGAGCTGATGCCGCGCATCACGCGCGCGCAGTCGATGGACGTGCTGTCATCGCAGGCAAACCTTGCCGGCTACCAGGCGGTGATCGAGGCCGCGCACGCCTATGACCGGGCAATGCCGATGATGATGACCGCCGCCGGCACCGTTCCGGCGGCGAAGGTCTTCGTCATGGGTGCGGGCGTTGCCGGCCTGCAGGCGATCGCTACGGCGCGACGTCTGGGCGCCGTGGTCTCGGCAACCGACGTGCGGCCGGCTTCCAAGGAGCAGGTGGCATCGCTCGGCGCCAAGTTCATCGCCGTCGAGGACGACGAGTTCAAGGCGGCCGAGACTGCCGGCGGCTACGCCAAGGAAATGTCCAAGGAGTATCAGGCCAAGCAGGCGACGCTCGTTGCCGACCATATCGCAAAGCAGGATATCGTCATTACCACGGCGCTGATCCCCGGGCGTCCGGCGCCGCGCCTCGTAACCCGCGAAATGCTCGCCGCGATGCGGCCGGGTGCGGTCGCCGTCGACCTGGCGGTCGAGCGCGGCGGCAACATCGAGGGCGTCGAAGCCGGCAAGATCGTCGAGGTCGAGGGCGTCAAGGTCATCGGCTATGTCAACATGGCCGGCCGCATCGCCGCTTCCGCCTCGGCGCTCTATGCCAAGAACCTCGTCACCTTCCTGGAAACGATGGTCGACAAGGAAACGAAGTCGATCGCGATCAATCCTGAGGATGAACTGGTGAAGGCCACCATGCTCACGCATGGTGGCGAAATCGTGCACCCGGACTTCGGCGGCGCGGCAGCAGGGAAGGGAGAAGCCTGATGGCAAATGAACTTCTGGACAAGGCACTTGCCGATCTGGAGCGGGCGGTGGAAGCGGTGAAGACCGCCGCGGAATACGCCCCCGAGGCGGTCGGACAGGCGGCCCATGGCGTTTCCGGCGGCGCGATCGACCCGTTCGTCTTCCGCCTGGCAATCTTCGTGCTGTCGATCTTCGTCGGCTACTACGTCGTCTGGTCGGTGACGCCGGCGCTGCACACGCCGCTGATGGCGGTGACCAACGCGATCTCCTCGGTGATCGTGGTCGGCGCGCTTCTCGCGGTCGGCATCTCGATGAGCGGCTTCGCCACAGGGCTCGGTTTCGTCGCCCTTGTGCTGGTGTCGGTCAACATCTTCGGCGGCTTCCTGGTCACCCAGCGCATGCTCGCCATGTACAAGAAAAAAGAGAAGTGAGGGGGCTGCCGATGTCTGAGAATTTCGCAGCTTTCCTTTACCTCGTTTCCGGCGTGCTGTTCATCATGGCGCTGCGCGGCCTGTCGCATCCGACCACCAGCCGCAAGGGCAATGCCTACGGCATGATCGGCATGGGGATCGCCATCGGCACGACGCTGCTGCTGGCGACGCCTTCGTTCGGCGGTCTGGTGCTGATCCTCGTCGGTCTCGCCATCGGCGGTGGCGCGGGCGCCTACATCGCCCGCTCGATCCCGATGACATCGATGCCGCAGCTTGTCGCCGGCTTCCACTCGCTGGTCGGTCTTGCCGCAGTGCTCGTGGCCGCCGCCGCGCTCTACACGCCGTCGTCCTTCGGGATCGGCGAGATCGGCTCGATCCACGCCCAGGCGCTTGTCGAGATGTCGCTCGGCGTCGCAATCGGTGCGATCACCTTCACCGGTTCGATCATCGCCTTCCTCAAGCTCGATGGCCGCATGTCCGGCAAGCCGATCCTGCTGCCGATGCGCCATGTGATCAACATCGCCATCGCGGTGGCGATCGTTGTGCTGATCGGGGTTCTGGTCGTCACCGAAAGCCACTTCGTGTTCTGGCTGATCGTGCTGCTGTCGCTCGCCTTCGGCGTGCTGCTGATCATTCCGATCGGCGGCGCCGACATGCCGGTGGTGGTCTCGATGCTCAACTCCTATTCGGGTTGGGCGGCGGCCGGCATCGGCTTTACGCTCGGCAACCTCGCGCTGATCATCACCGGCGCGCTCGTCGGCTCGTCCGGCGCGATCCTCTCCTACATCATGTGCAAGGGGATGAACCGCTCCTTCATCTCGGTCATTCTCGGCGGTTTCGGTGGTGAAACGGCGGCTGTCGGTGCCGACGACGGCGTCCAGCGCACCGTCAAGCAGGGCTCGGCCGAAGATGCCGCCTACCTGATGGCGAATGCGTCCAAGGTGATCATCGTGCCCGGCTACGGCATGGCGGTGGCACAGGCGCAGCACGCGCTTCGCGAGCTTGCCGACAAGCTGAAGGAAAACGGCGTCGAGGTGAAGTACGCGATCCACCCGGTCGCGGGCCGCATGCCCGGTCACATGAACGTCCTGCTCGCCGAGGCCAACGTGCCCTATGACGAGGTGTTCGAACTCGAGGACATCAACTCCGAGTTCGCGCAGGCGGATGTCGCCTATGTCATCGGCGCCAACGACGTCACCAATCCCTCGGCGCGTGACGACAAGACCTCGCCGATCTACGGCATGCCGATCCTCGACGTCGACAAGGCCAAGACCTGCCTCTTCGTCAAGCGCTCGCTCGGCTCCGGCTATGCCGGTATCGACAACACGCTGTTCTACAAGGACGGCACGATGATGCTGCTCGGCGACGCCAAGAAGATGACCGAGGAAATCGTCAAGGCCATCAACCACTGAGGCCAACAGCTGAAAACGAAAAGCCCGCCAAACCGGCGGGCTTTTTGCTGTTTGGAGCGAGGCAAGACTCAGCCGTAGGGATCCTTGGGTCCCGGTGCCGCTTTCGCAGGAGCAGACCCCTTGAAGTCGGCAAGCAGGCGCGACGACGCGCCGGCCAGGAGCGTCACGTCGTTGCCGATGGCGACGAAGGTGGCGCCGAGTTCGAGGTAGCGTCGCGCCAGCGCCTGGTCACCGGTCAGGATGCCGGCGGCCTTGCCGTGGCTCTGGATGCGCAGGATCGCCGCCTCGACAACCTCCTGCACCTCGGGCGCACCCGGCGTGCCGAGGAAGCCCATGTCGGCAGCGAGATCGGCCGGACCGATGAACACGCCGTCGACGCCTTCGGTCGCGGCGATCTCGTCAAGCGCGGCGATCCCGGCACGGCTTTCGACCTGCAGCAGCAGGCAGACTTCGTCGTTGGCGGTCTGCAGGTAATCTGGGATGCGGTTGAAGGCGGAAGCGCGGGCAAGCGCGGCGCCGACGCCGCGGATGCCGTGCGGCGGATAGCGCATCGCCCGGACGAGGTCGCGCGCCTGATCGCCGCTTTCGACCATCGGCACCAGCAGAGTCTGCGCGCCGATGTCGAGGATCTGCTTGATCAGCCAGGCCTCGCCGATCGGCGGACGGACGATCGCATGGCTTGGCGAAGCGGACAGCGCCTGCAACTGCGCCATCAGCGACGGCACGTCGTTGGGCGCATGTTCGCCATCGATCAGCAGCCAGTCGTATCCGGCGCCGCCGAGCAGTTCGGCAGTATAGGGATTGGCGAGCGCCAGCCACAGGCCGATCTGGGCGCGGCCCTCTTTCAGCGCGGCCTTGAAGGTATTCTTCGGTGCGGGCATGGAAATTTCCTCAGGCGAAAAAGCAGCTGACGGTGCCGTGAGGCCCGAAATCGGCGGTGATGGTGTCGCCGTGGCGGGCTTCGATCGGCCGGATGAACGATCCGGCAAGCACGATCTGGCCGGCCTCGATGCCGTCGCCATACTGGGCAAGCCGGTTGGCGAGCCAGGCAATGCCGCGGGCGGGATGATTGAGGACGCCGGCGCCGAGACCGGTTTCCTCGACTTCGGCGTTGCGGCTGACGATCGCGCCCATCCAGCGCATGTCGACTTCCTGCGGCCGCATGGCACGGCCGCCGATGACGATGCCGGCATTGGCGGCATTGTCGGAGATGGTGTCGACGATGGTGCGGGCCTTCTTCGTCTCCGGATCCTGGCGGATGATGCGGGTATCGAGGATTTCAAGCGCCGGCGTTACGTAGTCGGTGGCGTTCAGCACGTCGAAGACGGAGACGTTCGGCCCCTTGAGCGGGGCCTTCATCACGAAGGCGATCTCGGCCTCGATGCGCGGCTGGATGAAGCGGTCGCCGGGAACGGTCGCGCCGTCCTCGAACATCATGTCGTCAAACAGCACGCCGGAATCGGGAATGTCGATGTTGAGCGCATACTGCATCGCCTTGGACGTCAGGCCGATCTTCCAGCCGATCACCTTGCGGCCGTCGGCGATCTTCTTCTTCACCCAGGCGGATTGGACCGCATAGGCGTCGTCCATGGTCATGCCGGGATGGAGTTGCGACAGCAGCGCGGTTTGCTGGCGGGAGCGCTCGGCCTTGTCGAGGCTCTCGGCGGCGGAGAGAATGTCGTGTTCGGAAAGGGACATGGATCAGGCCTCGTCGGCGATGGTGTTGCGGATGAGGCCGATGCCGTCGGCTTCGACCTCGACGACGTCGCCGGGCTTCAGCCAGATCGGCGGGTCGAAACGGGCGCCGGCGCCGGTAGGCGTGCCGGTGACGATGATGTCGCCGGGGACCAGCGTCGTGAAGGTCGAGACGTAGTTGATGATCTTGCGGAAGGAGAAGATCATCCGGCTGGTGCGGTCGCTCTGGCGCACCTCGCCATTGACCCGGGTCTCCAGCTTGATGTCGGCCAGCTGGCTCTCATCGGTGTAGGGGACGAGCCATGGCCCGATCGAGCCGGTGCGGTCGAAATTCTTGCCCTGGGTGACGTTGAACTTGGCGTGGCGCACCCAGTCGCGGATCGTGCCCTCATTGCAGAGCGAAAGGGCGGCGATGTGATCGAGGGCTTCAGCCTCGGGAATACGGCGGCCGCCCTTGCCGATGACGATGACGATCTCGCCTTCGTAATCGAGCTGCGGGCTTTCCGGCGGGCGGATCAGCGGCTGGTCATGGCCGGTGAAGGAGCGCGGGAAGCGGATGAACAGCGAGGGGTTGGAGGGCGCCGCTTGTCCGTCCTTGTATTCCTCGTTGCGGTCGGGGAAGTTGACGCCGACGCAGATGATCTTTTCCGGCGCGGGAACCGGGATCTCGAAGCGGATCTCGGCAAGGTCGAAATCCGGCGCGAGGCCGGCGGCCTCCTCGGCAAGCCGAGGAAGCGCACCGTCTGCAATGACTTCGCGCAAGGTCGGCCAGCGGGCACCGTGACGCGCCGAAAGATCGACGATGCCGCGGTCGGTGACAAGGCCGTAGCCTGCGCCGCGCGGGCCCGAAAAGCTGGCAAATCTTGGTAAGTTCATGGCAGTCATTTCCTCTTGTCTAGTTATGCAATGCCGCCGAGGCAGACATATTTGAGCTCGGTGAAGTCATCGATGCCGTGACGCGAGCCTTCGCGGCCGAGACCGGAAAGCTTGACGCCGCCGAAGGGGGCTTCCGCCGTGGAGATCAGGCCGGTGTTGACGCCGACCATGCCGTATTCCAGCGCCTCGGCGACCCGGAAGACACGGGCGAGATCCTTGGCGTAGAAGTAGGAGGCGAGGCCGAATTCGGTGTCGTTGGCCTGCTCGACGACATCAGCCTCGTCGGTGAAGCGGAAGAGCGGTGCGACGGGCCCGAAGGTTTCCTCGCGGGCGACCGCCATGTCCTTGGTGACGTCGGCGAGAACCGTGGCTTCGTAGAACGTGCCGCCGAGCGCATGGGGCTTGCCCCCCTGGATGACGCGCGCGCCCTTGGAAACGGCGTCTGCGATGTGCTCCTCGACCTTGGCGAGCGCCGCCTGGTCGATCAGCGGTCCGAGGATGACGCCCTCATCGAGGCCGTTGCCGGTCTTGAGCTTGGCGACCGCCGCGGCGAGCTTGGTCGCAAAGGCTTCATAGGCGCCGTCCTGGACGTAGATGCGGTTGGCGCACACGCAGGTCTGGCCGTTGTTGCGGTACTTGGCGATCAGCGCGCCCTCGACGGCGGCATCGAGATCGGCATCGTCGAAGACGATGAACGGAGCGTTGCCGCCGAGCTCGAGACCGAGCTTCTTGATGGTCGGGGCGCTCTGGCGATAGAGTTCGGCACCGACTTCGGTCGAACCGGTAAAGGTCAGCTTGCGCACGGTCGGGTTCGCGGTCATTTCCGCGCCGATCTCGCGGGCGGAACCGGTGACGACGCTGAACAGGCCCTTCGGCAGGCCGGCACGTTCGGCGAGAACGGCGAGCGCGATTGCCGAGAACGGGGTCTGCGAGGCAGGCTTCAGCACCATGGCGCAACCGGCGGCAAGCGCCGGTCCGGCCTTGCGGGTAATCATCGCGTTCGGGAAATTCCACGGCGTGATCGCGGCGACGACGCCGATCGGCTGCTTCATCACCAGGATGCGCTTGTCCTTCTGGTGGCCGGGAATCATTTCGCCGTAGATGCGGCGGGCTTCCTCGGCAAACCATTCGATGAAGCTGGCGCCGTAGACGATCTCGCCGGTCGCCTCGGCGAGCGGCTTGCCCTGTTCCAGGGTGAGGATGCGGCCGAGATCGTCCTTGTTCTCGATCATCAGCTCGAACCAGCGGCGCAGGATGCCGGCGCGCTCCTTGGCGGTGCGGGCTGCCCATTCCTTCTGGGCAATGCGGGCTTCTTCGATTGCGGTCTTGGTTTCAGCGGTGCCAAGCTTCGGCACGCGGCCGATGATCTCGCCGGTCGCCGGATTGTTGACTTCGATGCCGTTGCCGGCGTCGGCTTCGATCCAGGTACCGCCGATCAGGGCGGCTTGCCGGAAGAGAGTCGGGTCTTTCAGGTTCATGTTCGTATCCTTCAGCAGCTTCAAGCGAATTTCTTCGCGATTTCGGTGATCACCTCGAAGGCGATATCGGCATCTTCTCCGGTCATTTCGAACTGACCGGCCTGGAACCGGATCGCCACCTGTCCGTCGACGCGGGTCTGGGTGAGGTAGATCCGCCCGTCGTCGTTGATGGCGTTGACGAGCGCCAGATTGTGGACGTCGGGATCGTCGCCGCCAAGATGCCGGAAGGAAAATAACGAGAGAACCGGCTGGGTTACGATTTCGAAGTTCTCTTCAGCGGCCAGTCGTTCGGCGAGTTTTTCCGCCCAGGCGACATGGTTCCGGATCATCGTCTTCAGGCCGTCGAGGCCGTGGAAGCGCAGCAGGAACCAGAGTTTCAGGGCGCGGAAGCGGCGGCCGAGGGGAACGGTCCATTCCGAATAGTTGATGATGCCGTCGCGCCCGTGGGTCTTCAGGTATTCCGGCTTGATGGCGAGCGTGCGTACCAGATCGTCCGGGTTGCGGATGAAATGCGTGGAGCAATCGAACTGCGCGCCGAGCCACTTGTGCGGGTTGAAGACCACCGAATCAGCGTTCTCGATGCCCGCCCAAAGGCGACGGAATTCCTCGCAGATCATCGCAGCGCCGGCCCAGGCTGCATCGACATGGACATAAAGACCGTGCGCGTGGGCGACCTTCACGACCTCGGCGATGTTGTCACAGGCGCCGATGCTGGTGCCGCCGGTGCAGGCGATGACGCCGGAGGGCACATAACCCGCCGCCTTGTCGCGCTGGATGGCTTCCTCGAGCGCGGCGCAATCCATGGCGCGGTTCTCGCCCTTGACCGGGATGCGCACGAGGTTCTCCTCGCCGATGCCGGACACCCAGATGGCGCGGTCGATCGAGGTGTGGACCTGGTCGGAGGAGTAGACCCGCAGGCGCGGATTGGCGGAAAGGCCTTCCTTGTTGCCGTTCCAGTTCAACGCCCGTTCGCGCATGACCAGCACGGCCGACAGCGTGGCGGACGAGGCGGAATCCTGGATGACGCCGGCAAAGCCTTCCGGCAGGCCGATCGCCTGGCGGAGCCAATCGATAACCCTGGTCTCGAGCTCGGTCGCCGCGGGCGAGGTCTGCCACAGCATGCATTGCGCGGCCATCGCCGTCACCAGGTACTCGGCGACCACCGATACCGGGGCGGCATTGGCCGGGAAATAGGCGAAAAAGCGCGGGTGCTGCCAGTGCGTCATGCCGGGAACGATGATCTTCTCGAAATCGGCGAAGATCGCTTCCATGCTCTCGCCTTTCTCAGGCGGTGCGGGCGGTATCTGGGCGGCGATCTCTCCCGGTGCGGTCTGGGCGCGGACCGGCCGGTCGCGAAGCGAGGCGCGGTATTCCGCCCCCCAGTCCGCAGCCTTCTGCGACCATTCGGCAAATGCCTTTTCATCCATGTGTAGTCTTCCTCCGGAGTGGCATGAAACATCCGCTGGCAGCATGCGCACCAGCGCGATGCGCGCATATCAGCGAAACATTCCGGCGAGGTAAAGAGCTGACCCGTTCGCTCGGCAGTTGTGATGCCGGACGATGGCGAACCGTCCGGCATCGTGTCGTTCAATGCCTCAGGGGGCGACGATCGGCTGCGCCTTGAGGATGGGGTCGACCGGATCGGCACCGGCGAAGAAGCTGCCTTCCTCGAACCACGAACGCGGGGCAGGGGCGCCCCAGAGCGTCTGGCGCTGGGGGTCCTTGAGGTCCCACTTGATCGGCTCCAGATCGGGATCGACGGTCTGGTAGTCGGAGCAGTAGATCTCGATGCGGTGGCCGTCGGGATCGCGGATGTAGAGGAAGAACGCGTTCGAGATACCGTGACGGCCCGGACCGCGCTCGATGTTGGCCAGCCAGCCGGATGTCGACATCAGGTCGAGCAGGTCGATGATGTTGAGCGGGGTCGGCACCCAGAAGGCGGTGTGGTGCAAGCGGGGGCCACGGCCATTGGTGAAGGCGATGTCATGCACGCCGCCCTTGCGGTGCGTCCATGCGGCCCACAGGCGGCCCGTTTCCTCGTCGGCGGTGTATTCGGTGACGCGGAAGCCGATCTCGTTGTAGAACTCGACCGAGGCATCGACGTCGGGCGAAAAGCAGTTGAAGTGGTCAATGCGCAGCGGCTTCACGCCCTTGTAGAGCGCGTACTGCTGGTGAATTGGCGGCAGGCGGTCCATCTTCGAATAGAATTCGAGCGGAATGCCGTGCGGATCGCGGGTGCGGAAGGTGCGTGCCTGGTAGGGGCGGTCCACCCACTCGACCGGCAGGCCCTTGCCCTTGAAGAAATGCTCTGCCTTGTCGAGATCTTCGTCGCTGTAGACCTTGAAGCCGAGATCGCGGGCTTCGGCCTTCGCAGCCTTCTTCAGCACGATGCAGTGATGGCCGCGTTCTTCAAGCGCGCGCAGGTAGATGGTGTCGGCGGTCTCGTCGGTGACCTGCAGGCCGAGCGTGTCGACGTAGAAGGCGCGCGACTTGGCGAGATCGGTGACGGCCAGTTCGACGTGGCTCAGGCGCACGATGTTGAACGGCGGGTAGAGGTTCGGCGTGGGCAAGGGCATGGAAATCTCCTCCAAATTTCTTAGATGACGGGGCTTTTTCAGCCGCCGAGTTTCTGGATGGCCTGCGGCGCGGAGGCGAAGGCGATGTTCTTCGTTTCCATGTAGAAATCGAAGGACCAGTCGCCGCCATCGCGGCCGATGCCGGAATTCTTCACGCCGCCGAAGGGGGTCGGCAGGTGACGGACGTTTTCGGAATTCACCCAGATCATCCCGGCCTCGAGCTGGTCGGTAAAGCGGAAGGCGCGGGTGACGTCGGCCGTCCAGAGATAGCCGGTGAGACCGTACTGGACGTCATTGGCGAGCGCCAGCGCTTCGGCCTCGTCCTTGAACGGGATGGCGCTCAGCACCGGGCCGAAGATTTCCTCCTGGGCGATGCGCATGTCGTTGCGCACGTTGGTGAACAGGGTCGGGGCGACATAGCAGCCGCCATTCGCATCCTTGTAGGCGCTGCCGTCGACGGCAAGTGTCGCGCCCTCGCTTGCGCCGATGGCGATATATGAGCGGACCTTCTTCTCGTGCACCGGGTGGATCAGCGGGCCGACCACGGTTTCCGGGTCGAGGGGATGGCCGACCTTGATGCGGCGTGCCTTCTCCGCGACCATGGCGGTGAACTTCTCATAGATGCTGTCCTCGACCAGCAGGCGCGAGGAGGAGGTGCAGCGCTCGCCGTTCAGCGAGTAGATCATGAACACGGCGGCGTCGGCGGCGCGTTCCAGATCCGCATCGGCAAAGACGATGACCGGGTTCTTGCCGCCGAGTTCGAAGTGCACGCGCTTCAGCGTGTCGGCGCCCTGCTTCATGATCATCGAGCCGGTGCGGCTCTCGCCGACGAAGCCGATCGCCTTGATGTCTGGATGCTCGGTCAGCGCCTTGCCGGCGTCCTCGCCGAGGCCGTTGACGAGGTACCACACGCCCTTGGGCAGGCCGGCTTCCTCGGCGATCTCAACCAGCAGGCGGGCGGTCAGCGGCGAGAATTCGGCCGGCTTGTGAACGACGGTGCAGCCGGCGGCAAGCGCCGGAGCGATCTTCCAGGTGGAAAGCATGAACGGCGTGTTCCACGGCGTGATGACGCCGACCGGGCCGATCGGCACGCGGGTCGTCATGTTGACCTGACCGGGCGCCCGGATCGCCTTGCCATCGCGGGCTTCCGGTGCGCGATCGGCGAAAAAGCGGAAGTTTTCAGCGCCGCGAAGCGCTGCCTTGGCCATGAACTTCAGCGACTGTCCGGTGTCCATGCACTCGGTGAAGGCGATTTCCTCGGCGCGCGCGACGATGGCATCGGCGATCTTGTGCAGGAGCTTCTTGCGGGCGGCGCCGTCCATGGCCGCCCAGGCCGGGAAGGCGGCCTTCGCTGCCTTGGCGGCACGATCGATATCGGCGGCCTTGCCATGCGCGACCTTGGCGAGCGGCTTCAGGTCGACCGGCGAGATGGTCTCGAAGGTCGCGCCGTCGAGCGCCGCAACGGCCTCGCCGTTGATATGGTTGAGCACGCCCTGTTCGCGGAACCGGGCGAGATAGCCCTGTGCCTTGGCGATGTTTTCTTCGAGTTTGGACATGATCGTCTCCAGCTTGGCGCGGCCGTCCGCCTCGAGAAGGCGGGTGCAGCCGGAAGGATGAGGCTGCTCCGGTGGTCCGGAGGATGGGGAAGGCGGTTAGCTCTTGTCGCGCAGCCGCGGGTGAATGGCGTTCTTTCTCCAGCTCAAGGCCGGGTCGATCTCGCGGATCTCGAGCGTCAGGGCGAAATGCGGGGTGGCGAAAAGCCCGGCGAGGTGCTCGGTTACGGCGGCGAAAATCGCCTCACCGGTCCGCTTCTTGTCGTCGGCGCTGCGTCCGGTACCGATGCGGAACGACATGTCGATGAAGGCATTTTCTTCCATCAGGTCGGCCACTGCATAGGCGTCGCAACGGGTGGCCCGGACGCGAACGGCGCCGATCTCGAACAGCCCGGTATCCAGAATGACATCGCGCACGACACGGCAAAGGGCCTGCATGTCCATCTGGTGGTCCAGGTTTGCCGAATATTCCATGGTGAAATGCGGCATGCTTCCTCCCGCCGTCGTCTTACTTTTTTATATTTAACATGTTAACAATGGCGGGTCGCGGCGTCAAGATTGGTTTCGCCAATTTGCGCTGCATCTGCCAATTGCACAAAACCCGAAAATGCCGCATAGAACCGGATATGACCGAGCACCCTCAGCGCAATAACGGTATTCCGCAGGACGCACTCCTGCCCCGCAACACCAGACGATCGCTGCCCATCGCCCTTCTGCGAGCGCGCGAAGCGGTCATGAGTCATTTCCGCCCGATGCTCGCCGCCCACGACATGACCGAGCAGCAGTGGCGCGTTATCCGCGTGCTGGCGGAAAACGGAATTGTCGATGCCTCGGAGATGGCAGACCGCGCGTTCATTCTCGCTCCGAGTCTGACCCGCATCATCCGCTCGCTCGAAGAGCGCGGTCTCATCACCAAGAGCAAGGACGTCAATGACGGCCGGCGCGTGCTGCTCGAGATCACCCCTGCGGGCATGACGATCATCAACAAGGTCAGCCCCGAAAGCCGGATGATCTACGACGCGCTGGAGAAGAAGTTCGGCAGCGAGCGGATCGAGGCGCTTCTCGACATGCTCGACGATCTGGCGATGCTGAACGACTGACATCAGGCGGGCTCGCTGAAGCCGAGAGAGCGGGCCAGTTCAAGCGCTTCTGGAACATAGCGCCGCATGCGTTCGCGTGCATCATTGATCTCCGGGCGTTCCCCGACCCAGCCGATATAGGTGAGACTGCGCAACAGCAGGAAGAGTGGCAAAAGATCCACGGCGCTGTCAGCGAGTGGGCGGCGGGAGCGATAGCCTTCAATCAGGCAATCGCGGATCAAAGGGTAAAGAGGCTCGCGGCGGTTCTTCAGTAGCGTCGTCGCCAGGTCGAACAACCGCCAGCCATAACCGCAGTCGTCGAAATCGATAAGAGCGATGTCGTCGCCGGCGAAGAACACGTTTTCGCGCACCAGATCGGCATGGATCAATCCGTAGTCGAGGTTCTGTTCCGCGGCATCTCGCAACTTCTCCTGCAGGAAGGTCCGCAACGCCTCCAGCCGGATGATCTCTCCCGGTTCCAGGCCGGGGCAATCCCAGAACCGGCCCCACAGCGGCTTTTCCCCGAGCAGCCCGTCGAGATCCCAGCTCGGGCGGACGAAAGCATCCGGCGGGACCCAGCGATCGGAAATATTGTGCATCTCGGCCATGGTTGCGCCGAGCGCCGCGAATATGCGGCTGATATCTTCCGGCCCGAATGCCAGCGGTGTGCCGGTTTCGCCAAGTTGCTCGCCGTCGACCCAGCCGATGATGTCGGCATATTGAATCCCGAAACGCGGTGATGCCTCGAGGCGTACGAGCAGTCGCCCATCTGCGGAAAGTACCGGGCCGGGGACACGAAGGCCGTTTCGCCTGAGATCGTCCATCCAGTGCAATTCGGACAGCAGCGCGGCTTCGCTGTGGTAGCCCGGCCGGTGCAGGCGCAATGCCGCCGGCGAACCATCGGCAAGCTCCACCCTGAAGA
Source organism: Pseudomonadota bacterium (assembly GCA_023399465.1). Taxonomy (GTDB): domain Bacteria; phylum Pseudomonadota; class Alphaproteobacteria; order Rhizobiales; family Rhizobiaceae; genus Ferirhizobium. The sequence goes on along the minus strand of JAEWPB010000103.1, from coordinate 82,622 downwards.
CGGCATTCTCGCGGTACTTCAGAAGCGTGGGCGAGGGGTCGCCGCTCAGTTCCCAATGCTGCAATGCCTCGCGGGCCCGTTCGAGAAGGGCGGACGGAAGCGAGCTTTCGTCGGTTGCGCTCATCTCAGCATCAAAGCCGCGCCAGAACGTCGTTGAGTGCCGACAGCATCAGCGCGGCATTGTCCTTGGAGAAGGGCATTGGCGGCCGGATCTTGGTCGCGCACTGGTGGATGCCAAGCTTGCCCATCAGGATGCCGCGCTCGCGCATGTCGTTGATGACCTTGGTGGCGAGGTCGGTGGCGGGCGTTTTCTCGTTCTTGTCGAGCACCAGTTCGGCGCCGAAAAACAGGCCGCTGCCGCGGATGTCGCCGATGATGTCGTGTTTCTCGGCCAGATTTTCGAGACCGGCGCGGGCATAGCTGCCCACTTCCCGGGCATTGTCGATCAACCCCTCATCCTCGATCACGTCGAGCACGGCGCTCGCGGCTGCGCAGGAAACCGGGTTGCCGCCGAAGGTATTGAAGTAGCGGAAGGCCTTGCGGAAGGCGTTCAGCGTATCGGCATTGGCAACGACTCCGCCGATCGGATGGCCGTTCCCCATCGGCTTGCCGAGTGTCACGACGTCGGGCACAAAACCGGCCCGCTGGTGGCCCCACATGTGGGTGCCGAGGCGTCCGAAGCCGGGCTGAACCTCGTCGGCGATGACGAGACCGCCGGCCTTGCGGACCGCGGCAATCGCCTTGTCGAGGAAGCCGGAGGGTAGTTCCGGGAACCCTTCATTGGCGAAGTAGGGGCAGATGATCAGTGCCGAAAACCCATGCGGGCTTTCCTGCAGCGAGGCGATCGCCTTTTCGACCTCGGCGGCGAAAGCCTCCGCAAATGCCTCGCCCGGAGCGCCGCCGAGCGGACGGTAGCTGTCCGGCGCCGGGACATGGCGGACATGGCCCCCGAAGCCGCCGACCGGCGGCATGCGGGTGGAAAGCTGCGACACCGCGGTCGTGTTTCCGTGGTAGGTGTGGTCGGTCGCAATCACGCCGGTCCGGCCGGTGACGGCCTGCGCCATGCGCAGCGCGACGTCGTTCGCCTCGCTGCCGGTGCAGGTCAGGATCGCGGTGTCGAGGCTGTCGTCGAAGGTTGCGGTCAGCCGCTCGACATAGTCGAGGATCCCCTCGTGCAGGTAGCGCGTATGGGTATTCAGCGTCGAGGCCTGCCGGGCGATGGCCTCGACGACGCGCGGGTGACAATGGCCGACATGCGGCACATTGTTGTAGCAGTCGAGATACCTGCGGCCATCGGCATCCCAGAGCCAGACGCCTTCTCCGCGCACCAGGTGCACCGGATCCTGGTAGAACAGCGACATGTTGCGGCCGAGCAGCCTTTCGCGACGCGCAATCAGTGCCTCGTTATCCGCCATCTCATCTGCCTCCAGCAGCGGCAAGGCCGTGGTCGAGCGCCGAGATGATGCGGGCGACGTCGCCTTCTGTGATCACAAGCGGCGGCGAGATGATCACGTTCGAACCCGACGTGCGCACCATGACGCCGGCTTCGTAGGCGGTGTCATAGACCTTGGCGACCACATCCTTGGCGGCGCCCGTCTTCTTCGCGCGGTCGGAGACCAGTTCGAGGGCGGCCATCAGGCCCCGGCCGCGCACGTCGCCGACCAGTTCGTGCTTGTCCTTCAGTCCTTCCAGCCCAGTCATCAGTTCGGCGCCGCGGGCCGCGGCATTGGCCGCGGTATCGAGCCGCTTCGTCTCCTTGAGCGTTGCCAGCGCCGCAGCCGCACCGACGGGATGGCCGGAATAGGTGTAGCCGTGGCCGATCGCGCCAAAGCTGTTCTTGTTGCTTTCGAAGGCCTCGGCCACCTTTTCGCCGATCATCACCGCGCCGAAGGGGAAGTAGCCGTTGGTGATCGCCTTGGCGGTCGACATCAGGTCGGGCTTGACGCCCCATCCACGCGATCCCGTCCAGGTGCCGGTGCGGCCGAAGGCGGTAATCACCTCGTCGGCGATCAACAGGATGCCGTGGCGGTCGCAAATCTCGCGCATCAGCGGCATGAAGGTTTCGTGCGGAACGATGACGCCGCCGGCGCCGAGAACGGGTTCCATGATCAGCGCGGCGATGGTGTCGGCGCCCTGGAAGGCGATCTCGTCCTCGAACTGGCTGGCGATCGCCCGGGCGATCTCGGCGGGATCGGTGGTGTTGAACGGGTTGCGGTAGGGGTAGGGGGCAGCGAGATGGAAGACACCCGGCAACAGCGGCTCGTAGTTGCGACGGAAATTCGCGTTGCCGTTGACCGAGGCGCCGCCGAAATGGGTGCCGTGGTAGCCTTTCTTCAGGGCGACGAACTTGGTGCGCTCCGGCTGGCCGTTGATCTTGTGATACTGCCGGGCGAGGCGCAGGCAGGTCTCGACCGAATCGGAGCCGCCCGAGGTGAAGAACGAGCGGGTGAGCCCGTCTTCCTTGAACCAGTCGGCGAGTCCGCAGGACAGTTCGATCAGCGGCGAATTGGTGGTGCCGCGAAAGGTCGAATAGTAGGGCAGTTCGTCGAGCTGGTCGCGGATCGCCTTCTTCACCGGCTCGCAGGAATAGCCGAGATTGACATTCCACAGTCCGCCAACGGCATCGAGCACCTTCTTTCCGTGGATGTCGACGACTTCGACCCCTTCTCCGGCCTTTATGATGCGCGGCGGGTTGGCCTGCATCTCGGCCGGGTGGGCCATGGGATGCCAGAGATGGCGGGCATTGTTTTCAATCAGGAAGTTGGATTCACGCATCGGACAGTCCTTTTTGGTTCACAGACCAAGCATGCGAAGTGCCTGGGAGTAGCTTTCAGCAGGGCGGGTGACATCGAAATGCACATGGGGAAGCGCGACGGCTTCCGCCCCCTCGATGTTCTTCTTCTGGTCGTCGACAAAGACGCAGGCCTCGCGCGGCAGGGCGAGCTCGGCGAGGACCTGCTCGTAGGCGCGCGGATCGGGCTTGAGGATTTTCGTGTAGGTGGCGTCGACGATCACGTCGAACAGCTCGATCAAGGGGAAGCGCTTGCGGAACTCGACCCCGTAGAACAGGTCGAGTTCATTGGAGAGGATCGCAAGTTTCAGCCCGGCCCGTTTGGCAGCGAGGATCGCATCGCGCGCTTCCGGACGCAGGACCAGTTCGGGCTCGGCCCCACGGGCGCGCTGCACGAAGGTCTTCATGTCGGTCCAGTCCTCGCCGAGAAGGCGTCCAACCTCCGCCGTGCGCGTCATCCAGTAGTCGCGCTCGGAGATCTCGCGGTTCTGCATCGACACCCAGAGCGGATCGGTCGACGTGTCGAAGGGGCCCTGCCATTTCAGCGTTCCCGACTCAAGGCCGAGCGCCCGTTCGGTTATGTCGTGGGTTTCGAAGAGCGTCCGCGTGACGACGCCGCCGAAATCGAGAATGAGAGCACGATCGGGGCTCATGCTCGCCCCTCGGGAACGATGCCTTCGGCAACCCAGCGGTCGAAGACCTCCAGGGCCTTGGCAGAGAAGGCGGCGGAATTGATGTGGTCGTCGACCTCCTCGAGCAGCGCGGTCGCCGGCACCGCCCGGCGCATCTCGTCGATGAAAGCGCCGAGTGCTTCCGGGTCGTGCAGCGGCTCATCGGGCTTGTCCCACTCCTGGATGCCCTGCACCGGAAGTAGGAAGGCGACCTTGGATTGCGCCACGCTCAACTTCTCGCCGATGATCCGGGCGATGCGACGGCGGCCTTCGGGCGAGGTGGTGAACGAGCCGAGCAGCCGGTTGTGTGCGTGATAGGGGCGTTCGGCATAGTCGGCGGGCAGTGCCTGCCATGCGGGCAGGTCGACCATGTCGACCGCTCCGGGGGCTACGATCTGCGGAATGCCGACGCGACCGGCATTTTCCATGCGGTCGGGCCCTGATGTCACCACGGTGCCGTGATGGTGGTTGTTGACCTCCTGGATGCAGAAGTCGAAGACGGCGGCAAAACCGCCCTGGGCGGCGATCGCTTCGTAGGCGCGGCCACCCATGCCGGTCGAATGGAACACGGCGACGTCGTATCCGCGCTTCTCCAGCTCCGGCTTGAGAAATTTCATATATTTGAGGCAGCTCGACCCGAGCGAGGTCATGCCGATAAGCGGCCGATCGCCCTTCGGCTTCTCGCCGAAGCGGGCGGCACCGACAACGGCGCCGCAGGCCTGCGACAGCACGGAGCGGCAGATGCTGTTCAGGCCATAGAGGCCGCCGGCCCACAGGATCATCATCAGATCCGGGGCAATCCGTTCGGGGGGCAGCAGATGCGAATAGGCGATCGTGGAAATGACGAACTTCGGAAAGCCGACGGGCAGAACGGCTGCAACATCAAGAGCAAGGTCGGTGCCCATCGAGCCGCCAAGGACGATGACACCGTCGATGAGCCCGGCGTCGTAAAGCTGCCGGGTCAAGGCGGATGCGCCCCTGGCCATCAGCTCCATGGCGCTGTTTTCGTCGCCGCTGTCGATGATCGCCTCGATCGTCGTACCGGCCGCCGTGGCGACATCACGCTTGCAATAGTCGGGGCGGTAGTCCGGGTCGCCAAGTACGCTGACATCGAGGAGGACCGGCATGCCGCCCGCTTCGCGGATGACGCCGGCCATGAAACGCAGTTCCTCGCTCTTCGTGTCGCCAGTGCCGATCACCAGTATGTTCGGCAGGTGCGTATTTGCTCCCATCAGCCTCTCCTCCCCTTGAGCGGGTCGGGGGCGGATCGCCGCTCCAACCCGAAAAATGTCCCCGAAATCTTGTCGGCCGTGGCGGCGGCGGCCTGGCCGAACTTGCTGATCGTCGCTGCATCGACACGGGCCTGCGGCGCGGCGACGGCGATCGTGCCGATGGCGTGGCCGTCGGGCGCTACGATTGCGGCGGCCGTGCTGACGACGCCGGCCTCGAGACCCTGATTGCTGACCGAGTAGCCCTGCTGCCTGATTTCATCGAGTTTTGCCTTGATCGTGGCGGGATCGGTCGGCGTCATCTCGGTATAGGCGTTTAGCGGGCCGGCGAGCAGCGCCTCCACCTGCTGCGGCGGGCAGGAGGCGAGAAATGCGAGGCCCGAAGCGGTGGCATGGAACGGCAGGATGATGCCGACATCCACGTTCACCCGGTGGGCGCGCGGCGAGTCCTCGACATGGATGGTCGCCAGCCGGCCAATGGCAAACTCCGAGATATGAACGGTTTCCATCGTGTTTTCCGCCAGTTCCTTGATGAAGGGCATGGCGGTGCGCAAAAACGGGTAGCGGGCCTCGCGAATTCGGGCCAACCGAACCGGCGCCGGACCGATATGGTATTTTTTCGTGCCCGGGTCCTGTTCGACAAAACCGTGCTTTTCGAGTTCGACGAGGAAACGCCGGGCCGTCGCCTTGTCCAACGAACAGTGGCGGGCGATGTCACTGAGGCCGGCCTCCTGGTCGAGGCGCGAGACCGTGTCCAGCAAGGTCAAGGCTTTTCCGATCGTACTCAAGGTTCCTCCTCGTGATCGCCGGGCGACGCTCCTCTGCGCCGGGATCACCGCTGTCCATGCCGGCCGACGAGACGGCTGGATACTTAACATGCGAATTAACTTGACAGGGAGCTGGGCGATTTGCAAGTCTATAGTTAAACAACGGGTTCAACTAATGAACCGAAGAACTTCAGACCGGGAACAAAGGAACTTCTGATGAACAAGACACTTCTGACTGCTCTTGCATCCGTCGCGATTACGCTCGCGGCGCCGATTACCGCGCTTGCGGAATATCCGGAAAAGCCCGTGAGTTTCGTGGTGCCGTTTCCTCCTGGCGACCTTGAGGACGTGCTGACGCGTATGATTGCGGAAGACTTCCAGGCCAAGTATGGCATCGCCGCTGCGGTCATCAACAAGGGCAGCGACGGCGGTCCGTTCCCGGGCGCCGCCGATGTGGCGAATGCGCCTGCCGACGGTTACACGATCGGCTCTTTCGTCGTGGATATTCCGGTGGTTGGTCCCGAAGTCGGCATTCCCGCCCTCAATCCGGATCCGTTCGAACCGCTCGGGATTTTCCTGACCTATCCCTTCATCATCGCCACGTCCGCCGATGCGCCTTATTCCAGCATGCAGGAACTGGCGGCCTACGCCAAGGAGAACAAGGTGGCGCTCGGCCACTTCGGTTCCTTCCTGCTGCCGACCCAGGCGACCTTTGCTGCAGCCAAGCAGCTCGGTTTCGAATGGGGCTCCGAGGCGGCGAATGACGCCCTCGACTGCAACGTGCTGGCGTCGGGCGATTTCGATGTCGTGAACACGACCATCCAGCAGATGCTGCCATGCCTCGACAAGCTGAAGATCCTCGCCACGATCACCGATCAGCCGATCAACAAGATCCCCGATGCTCCGACGCTTTCCTCGCTCGCGCCCGAGCTCAATGTCGCGCTGTGGAACGGCCTTTTTGTACCCAAGGACGTGCCGGCCGACGTGCGCGAGAAGATCATCGCGGTCGCCAAGGAAACGATGGCATCCGAGCGCGCCAAGAAGCTGGCCGCTGATACCGGCGCCATCATCTACTGGAAGGACGCCGCCGAAGCGGCGCAGCAGATCGCGAGCGACAAGGAAGCGATCGCCCGGATCAACAAGATGATCACTCCGTAACCGGCTGACCTGACCTGCGGGCCCCGCGACGAGCGGGGCTCTTTCATCCCGGAGTGCGCGATGCAAGACGAAACCGAATCCCCACATGTATTCCCGCTTGGAAGGCGACCGGGCGAACTCCTGTTCGCGCTGATCTTTTTTGTCGCCGCAGCGCTTCTTCTCAGCGAGATCGGCACGCAGACGACCTGGCTCAATGGCAAGGGGCTTGCAGCGCAGCCGCGCCTCTGGCCGTTGATCGGCCTCGGCGGCATGCTGCTGTTCGGCGGCCTCTATTTCTATTCCCTCAGCCGCGTCCAGCGAACGCCCGGCCGCTGGAAGGAAGCGTGGCTCTGGCTGCGCTCGCTCGAATATGTCGGCTGGTACCTGACCTATGTCTTCGCCGTTCCACGCATTGGCTATCTCGGTGCGACGCTGTGTTTCTGCCTGTTCCTGACATGGCGCTCCGGCTATCGGAGCCGGCTGGCTTTCGCCTCGGCAGCAGGCTTCGGGCTTTTCGTCGTGCTGCTCTTCAAATCGCTGCTCAATGTCCGCATTCCCGGCGGCGCGATCTATGAATATCTGCCGAGTGGCCTGCGCAACATAATGATTCTTTACTTCTAGGGGCCAATGATGGACCTGTTTCTCTCAAGTATCGACCTACTCGCCCGCTGGGATGTCATCGCTGCCCTGATCGTCGGTTCGGTCGGCGGCGTCATCGTCGGCTCGCTTCCCGGCGTCGGTGCGGCCGTGGCCATCGCCATCCTGCTGCCCGCGACCTTCTCGCTCGAACCGATCGTCGGACTGACCGCATTGCTCGGCATTTACGGCTCGTCGATGTTCGGCGGCGCCATTCCCGCGATCCTGATCAATACGCCGGGAACGCCGGTCAACGCGCTGACCACCTATGACGGCTTTCCGATGACCAAGCGCGGCGAAGCCCGTCGCGCGCTCAGCCTTGCCTATTCTGCCTCCTTCTTTGGCGGCATCTTCTCCATTCTCTGTCTGATCCTGCTGGCGCCGGTTCTGGCGGCGGTCGCGCCGATGTTCGGTGCGCGCGAAATCTTCCTTGCGGCCCTGCTTGGCATCATCCTGGTCGTGCTGACCCATCGCGGCCAGATTCTCGCTGCCGCCATGCTGGCCTGCCTCGGCATCTTCCTGAAGACGATCGGCATTGAGGGGACGGCCTATACGCAGCGCTTCACCTTCGGGCAGCAATGGCTGACCTCCGGGATCGACCTGATCGTCGTGGTGCTCGGGCTTTTCGCCGTCAGCCAGGCGCTGCTCCTGCTGACCGACAAGGACAAGGCCTACACCGTGCCAAAGGTAACGGGCAAATTCTTCCAGGGCATGGCGGAACTGCTGCAGTTCAAGCGGATCGCCACGGTCGCGTCCAGTTTCGGCGTGATCTGCGGCATGATCCCGGGCGTTGGCGAATTCATGTCGCAGTTCCTGTCCTACAGTTACGCCCAGCGCACGTCGAAGACGCCCGAACTGTTCGGCAAGGGCAATCCGGAGGGCATCGTCGCCTCGGAGGCCGCCAACAACTCGGTACCGGCCGCGGCCATGATTCCGCTGCTCGCGCTCGGCATTCCGGGCGAAGAACTGACGGCGATGATGCTGGCGGTATTCTATGTCCACAACGTCATCCCCGGCCCGCAGCTGTTCCAGAACGAGATGGATTTCGTGCTGGCGCTCTACATCGCGCTGCTGTTGCTCAATGTACTCGTGATCGTCTTTCTGCTGTTCTCGACCAACCTCCTGATGCAGGTCATGCGCATTCCGAGCCGCTTCCTCGGCATGATGATCCTGACCTTCAGCCTGATCGGCGTCTACTCGCTGCGCAACTCGCTGACCGACTGCGCGATCGCCGCCGGCTTCGGTGTTTTCGGCTTCATCCTCAAGCGCCTCGAACTGCCGACATCGCCGATCATTCTCGGCATCGTGCTGGGCGGGCTCATGGAAACCAAGCTGCGGACGGCCATGGCGAGGGTGACGACGCCTTTCGACTTTATCGACCGGCCGATTGCCTTCATTCTGTTCAGCATCATCGTGCTGGTGATCGGCCTGCACGTCTACTCGGCCGTCAAGACCCGCAAGGCCGACAGCGTCGCCGCGACGGAGGCCGCAAATGTCTGATCAGGCCCGGATCGATCTCCTCCGCACGCAACCGGTCCCACCCCAGGCCCTGTTCATCGGCGGAAAGTGGTGCGCGGCCGAGGACGGCGCCGTCATGGAGGTGATATCGCCGATCGACGGCACGCGTCTGACGACCATTGCCGATGCGACGGCACGGGACGTCGATGCGGCCGTCAGGGCGGCGCGCGCGTCCTTCGAGAAGGGTGTGTGGTCCAAGGCCTCTCCGGCCGAGCGCAAGAAGGTGCTCTTCCGCATCGCCGAACTGATCGAGAAGAATGCGTTCGAGCTTGCCGTGCTCGGGGTACGTGACAACGGTACCGAAATCTCGATGGCGCTGAAGGCCGAGCCCGGCAGCGCCGCCGGCACCTTCCGCTACTACGCCGAGGCACTCGACAAGGTCTATGGCGAGATCGCGCCGACGGCGGACAACGTGCTTGGCCTGATCCATCGCGAACCGGTCGGCGTGGTCGCGGCGATCGTACCGTGGAATTTCCCGATGATGATTGGCGCCTGGAAGATCGCGCCAGCGCTTGCGGCCGGCAACTCGGTGGTGCTCAAGCCTGCCGAAGGCGCATCCCTGACCCTGCTGCGCCTCGCCGAGCTTTGCGCCGAGGCCGGATTGCCGGAAGGCGTGCTCAACGTCATTACCGGCCGCGGGGACCTCAGCGGCGAGGCTATCGGCCTGCACATGGATATCGACGTGCTCGCCTTCACCGGTTCGGGTGGCGTCGGCCGCCGGCTGCTCGAATATTCGGCGCGTTCGAACCTCAAGCGCGTCTATCTGGAGCTTGGCGGCAAGTCGCCGAATGTCGTCTTTGCCGATGCGCCGGATCTCGACCAGGCGGCGAAGGTTTCCGCCTACGGCATCTTCCGCAACTCAGGGCAGGTGTGCGTCGCCGGCTCGCGGCTGCTGGTCGAAAAGTCGATCCACGAGGAATTTACCGCAAAGGTCGCGGCGATCGCGGCCGGGATGAAGGTCGGCGATCCGTTGCTGCTGTCGACGGAGGCCGGTGCGATTGCCAGCGAGATCCAGTTGCAGAAGGATCTCGGCTTTGCCGAACAGGCGCTCACCGAGGGCGCGACACTGGTCACCGGCGGCAATCGCATTCTGGAGGAGACTGGCGGCTTCTTTATGCAGCCGACCGTCTTTGCCGTAACGCCCGAGATGATGCTGGCAAGGGAGGAGGTCTTCGGGCCGATCCTGTCGATCATTCCGTTCGAGACGGAAGAAGAGGCGTTGCGGATCGCCAACGCCACCGACTACGGCCTGGCGTCCGCCGTCTGGACGTCAAACCTTTCCCGCGCCTACCGCATGGTGCGTGGCATTCGCGCCGGCGTCGTCCACGTCAATACCTATGGCGGCGCCGACAACACCGTGCCGCTCGGCGGCGTCAGGCAATCCGGCAACGGCCACGACAAGTCGCTGCACGCGCTGGACAAATACACCAACCTCAAGACGGCTTGGATTCAATTGTAGGCCCTTACCTCTGCAGCAGGCATGTTCAGACCGCCCTGCCTGGCAGCGGCGGTCTTGTCGTCTTCGGCAGTTGACTGCGGGGGAGCCATGGCCAATCATCGTGCCTCTCCCGGTTCACGCTTGAAGGGGATGGCTCAATGAAGGGGAAATCGGACGACCCACCCGCAGATAGTGCGGATGAGGCCCCACCGGTCCTGCTCTCCGGAGGCAATCCCCGGATCGCCAAGGGCGAGGATGACGCGCCCGTGCAGGCCTATATCGCGGCGATGCCCGGCTGGAAGAGCGATCTCGGTCGCCGTCTGGATGCACTAATCGAACAAGCGGTTCCGGATGTGCGCAAGGCGGTCAAATGGAATTCGCCTTTCTACGGCATCGAGGGCGAGGGCTGGTTCCTGGGCCTTCATTGCTTCACGAAGTACGTCAAGGTCGCCTTCTTCAGGGGAGCGATGCTCGATCCCGTTCCCCCGGGGAAATCCAGGCAGAAGGATGTTCGCTACCTCGACATTCACGAGGAAGACCAGCTCGACGAAGCCCGGTTCATCGATTGGGTCAGGCAGGCCAGCCGGCTGCCGGGGGAACGTATGTAAGAGGGGTGCGGTACTGCCGTCCCGCTTGTCCGTCACGAAAAAGGCCGGATCGATGATCCGGCCTTTCGTTTCTGTTCTGAAGGGACATCACGCCCCGAAACCGCCCAGTTGCGTCGGGACATGCACATAGTTCCGGTCGAAATAGAGCAGGGCGTTGCCGTCCTGTCTTGAGCGGATCGCGCTGACCTCCCCGACGAGGATGTGGTGGGTGCCCACCATGCGCGCGTCCGTGAGCCTGCAGTCGAACGATACGATGGCATCGGCAAGCGCCTGGCTTCCCGAAGGCAGCGTGACCCAGTCCGCGGCGGCGTAGCGTTCGTCCATTTCGGCGGTCGACCCGGCGAAATGGCCGGCCAGCGCCTTGTGATCGTTGCTCAGCACGTTGACGCAGAAGCGGCGGTTCTCGAGAAACAGGCCGCATTGCGCCGAGCGGCCGTTCATGCAGACGAGCAGCGTCGGCGGCTCGTCCGTGACGCTGCACATGGCGGTGGCGGTGAACCCGCCGCGTCCGGCGGGTCCGTTGGTGGTGATGATGTTGACCGGAGCGCAGACGCGCGCCATGGCGTCGCGAAACTCGGTCTTGGAAACCGCCTCCTCCATGGCCGCGGATCCTTATGACTGGCCGAGCGGCGGCAGCCAGGTGTTGCCGGTCCAGCCATGCTCGTCGTAATCGTCCATGCAGGTATCGACCAGCGCTTCCATGTCGCGCAGGATCGTGCCTTTCTCCGCGCCCTTCAGTACCTGAAGGCGAACATCTTCCGGCGTACCGGCATAGTTCAGTTCGTAAAGGGCGTGACGGCCGCCGAACTCCGTGCCCGTCGCATCCCAGAGCAGCTTCATGATCTTGATGCGTTCCTTGTGGCCCATGTCGTTGGACCCGCGGACATACTGCGTGAGGTAGCGGTCGATATCAGGGTTGGCGAAATCCTTGGCCGAGGACGGCAGGTAGATCAGGCCGGAGGCGATGGCCCGGCGGATGAGGTCGATGATGCGCGGATAGGCGTCCGACATGAAGGCGCGATAGCAAAGCGCGGCCTCGAGGTTCGGCAGCTTGGCGCCGCCCGTCCAGTCGACCGGATTGCGCGCCATCGTATCGGAGAAGGACTTGAACTTGTGACGCAGCGCGATCACCTCGCCGAGCATCGCCTGGTTGCCGCGGAAGGCATCGCCACCGGTGGCGCGCAGTGCCTTGGCCAGAAGGCCGGCGAGGAACTCCAGCTTCACGACGAAGCGGGCGCAGCCCTGGAAGCAATAGCCGTGCATGAAGCCGGACATGACGGTGAAGGACAGGATGCGCTTTGCATCCTTGTAGATCAGCACGTCCTCCCACGGCACGAAGACGTTGTCGAGAACGAGAATGGCGTCGTTCTCGTCGAAACGCGACGAAAGCGGATAGTCGAAGGGCTGGCCGAAGCGGTTCGCGGCTTCCTCATACGAGGTACGGCAGAACATCTTGACGCCCGGCGCGTTCATCGGCGCGATGAAGGTGAGGGACAGCGACGGGTCTTCCGTGACGGTGGCCGAGGCCTGCGCCAGAAGATTATAGTGCGTCAGCGCGGACGATGTGGCGACGACCTTGGCGCCGGAGACATAGACGCCCGCATCCGTTTCCTTCGTGACGTGCACGAAGACGTCCTTCACATGCTCGGCCGGCTTGTGACGGTCGATCGGCGGATTGACGATGGCATGGTTGAGAAACAGCACCGATTCCTGCGTGCGCTTGTGCCAGTTGCGCGCATTGCCGGCGAAGTCGCCATACCAGTCGGCATTGACCGACAGCGTGTTCATCAGCGCTGCCTTGTAATCCGCCGTGCGGCCCATCCAGCCGTAGGACATGCGCGCCCATTCGGTGATCGCGGCCTGCTGGCCGACAAGATCGTCGACGGACGAGGCGTGCTTGAAGAACTTGTGGGTGTAGCCGCCATTGCCGGTGTCGGTCGGCGTGGTCAGGATATCCTTCTTTGCCGGGTCATGCAGCGCATCGTAGAGCCGCGCGAGCGAGCGCACAGAATTGCGCATGGACGGGTGCGTCGTCACGTCTTCGATGCGCTCGCCATTGATATAGACTTCTCGCCCGTCGCGCAGCGACTCGATATATTCGGCGCCGGTGAACGGGCGCGTGCGGTCCGCGCGGTAATCTTCTGCTCGCATTGCAACTCCTCCTTGATATTGCGCAAGTCTTAGGAGTTGATCTTCGCCGCGGCCATGGACAGAATGGCAAAAACGCTTGCACTTTTTTCGGCGACCCGATGACAGACATCATTCCCAGCTTCTTTGTTTATGGCGAGCCGGATCGCCCGCTCGATGTCGGCTTCATGCATGTCGAAACGGTCATGGCCCGGAAAAACCTGCATTTTGGCGTGGTCGAAGCCCACAAGCATGACAACATGGGCCAAATTACCTTCTGGACGAAGGGGCGTGGGCGTTACTTCGTCGAGGATCAGTCCTTGGACTTTTTGGCGCCGGCCGTCAGCTTCGTCCCGAGCGGCGTCGTGCATGGCTTCACCGTCGCGCCCGACGAAACGGACGCCATCGTCGTCTCTGTCGCCGATGGCGCGCTGGTGGCGATCCAGGCACAGACCAGTCTGGCGCTGAATGCCCCGGTGATGGTGACCGAGCGCGGCGAAGGCGTCCTCTGGGGCCGCCTGGCCGCGATGATGGATGCGATTGCTGAGGAATATGCCGACGGGCGGCCGGGGATGCAGCAGGTGCTGCCATCGATGACAGCGGTGGCATTGACCCAGATTGCGCGACTCGCCTCCGGCATCGCCGCGCCGGCGCAGGCGCCGCAGGTGGTGCTGGCAGCCGAGTTGCGCCGGCTCGTCGATCGCAGTTTCCGCGAGAACTGGCCGATCGAACGCTATACCGAGATGCTCGGCACCACGCCGCACCTGCTCGGCAAGGCCTGCCGCACGGCATTCGGAATGCCGGTCAAGGAACTGATCGGCGAAAGGCGGCTGCTGGAGGCCAAGCGGCTGCTGCTCTTCACCGTGCGCTCGGTCGAGGATATCGCCTACGAGGTCGGGTTTCGCGACGCCGCCTATTTCTCCCGCAGCTTCCGGGCAAGGACCGGCATGCCGCCGAGCGACTGGCGCCGCGCCCATCCGGAATTCGGAATGTCCGGCGATGGCATCGGTGATCCGCCGTCTCGCTGACAGGCGCTCCGGACCGTGTGCCCTTATTGCAGAAGCATCCTCTCGCTCGGAACGCTTGCCGAGTCCGCCGTTTTGCTGTGTTCTGTCCTGACGCGGTCCGAGAGGGGTACGGGGTGTCGGGCGGCGTCAAGGGGGAGGGGCAGATGGGAGCGACAGGCTCTGTGCAGGTGGCCGTCGGACAGGAGTTTCAGCCGGTGGCGCGTCGGCTGTTCGGTAATGTGCGACTGCAATTTCCCGAAGGTCGCGACGGGGAAAGCCGTCTCGTTTCGACCATGCTTGGAGACTGCAGGCTATCGGCGCTGCAGGCGGCCACCCATACCGTGTTCGGCGATCATGTAGTGGCCGGCTCTGACGACCCGGATTCGCTGAAGCTGCTGATCCAGACCGAGGGATATTCCGAGCTCGAACAGAACGGCCGTCGCGCCGGGATCGGCGGGGACGCGGTGGTGCTCTACGATCCGACACGTTCCTATACGCTGGTGAACCGCACGAATGTCCGCCTGCTTTTGCTGCAGATGCCGCGTCAGACGTTTTCGTCAGCGATTTTGCGCGCGCTCGCCAGTCCCTATTGCCTGCGCCAGACGCAGACCGGGCTGCAGCGGGTCTTGCTGTCGATGATGCGCACGACGATGAACGAAGTCGACCAGCTTGACGAACGGATGCGGGCGAACCTTGGAAACACCATGGTCGATCTGGTGAAGGCGATGATGGAGGAGGGAATGGAGCCGTCCGGCCCGGCGCCCACGTCGCTCGACGTGTTGCGCGCGAGGGTGAAAGCCTATGTCGAAGCCAACCTTGCCCGCCCCGACCTCGATATCGGCGAGATCGCCCGCAAGATGGGCTGTTCGCCGCGGTACATTTTCCGGGCCTTCGAAAAGGAGAAGCGAACGCCGGCAGAATACATCTGGGACCTTAGGCTCGAACGTGCGAAAGCCGAGCTGGCCCGTCCGGACGATCGCAAACGGTCGATTTCCGATATCGCGTTTTCCCTCGGCTTTTCCTCCAGCGCGCATTTCTCCCGTGCCTTCAGGGTGCGGTTCGATCTGTCGCCGCGCGACTGGCGCAATCTTTCCGCGCTGTCCTGATGCCCCGACGGGAAGCTGGCGACTATTTCATTGCCTCCGCGACACGCAATGTGTCGGTGAACTGCTCGAAGCTGCGGATCATGCCGTCCGACGCGCCCCACACATGCACGACGCGTGCGTGGAACTTCTTGCCGGTCACCTTGTGGACGCCGGTGTAGTCACCGATCCCGACGGCCTCGTCGCCGGCGTCCAGCAGGCGCTCGAGGGTGAAGGTGTAGTTGTCGAACATCTGCGGGAGCGCCCTGAAGACGTTGTCGAGGATCGCCTCCGGGCCGATGAACGTGCCGGCGCAGGGAAAGCCGTCCATCTCGATCCAGCGGCAGTCGGGCGCGATGTCGGTGAGCATGCCGGCGATATCGCGCCTTGCGTTGGCGTCGTAGTGGTCCCGCACGAGTTGATAGGCTGTACGCATGGTTTTTCCTTCCGCTCTCGGTCAGCCCGCAAAAGCGAGCGTCGGTAGGTCGACGGTGCCGGCGCCGCCGTCGACGGTCAGAATGGCGCCATTGATCATCGACGCTTCGTTCGATGCCAGGAAACAGACGGCATTTGCGACATCTTCGGGGCTTGCAGGGCGGCCGAGCGGCACGTCCCTGGTCACCAGAGCATAGGCTTCCTCGATGGATTTCAGGCCATGTTTTTCCGCCAGCACTTCCATCTGCTCGTCGGCCATGGCGGTAGTGACCCAGCCGGGGCAGACGGTATTGGTGCGCACGCCGAAGCGGCCGTAGTCGCGGGCAAGCGATTTCGCAAAGCCGATGCAGGCATGTTTCATGGTCACGTAGCCGGCGGCATCCGGCCCGGCAAAGAGGCCGGCAATCGAGGCGAGCACGACGACATTGCCCTTGCGCTCGATCAGTTGCGGCAGGCATTCGCGGGCACTGACGAAGGCGGTGTTGAGATTGAGGCGCGTCGCCAGCGCCCAGGTCTCGTCCGACATCGAGATCGTCGGGCCGACGCCGTGGCCTCCGGCATTGGCGATCAGGATGTCGATGCCGCCGAAGCGTTCGGCAATCTCCGCAACGGCCTTCTTCATGCTCGCCGTATCGGCTGCATCGGCTGCGACCACTGCCGCACCTGTTTCCTCGGCGACGGCCTCCAGTGGCTCACGGCGCCGGCCGACCAGCGCGACATTGCCGCCATCGGCCCGGATACGCCGCGCAACCGCGGCGCCGATCCCCGTTCCGCCTCCGGTCACAAGGGCAGTTTTCTGCGAAAAGCGCATCGTTCTCTCCTCTTCCAGACGGGAGAAGATGCACCAGAACGCCAAGGGGGTCGCGTCTGGGAGTGAACTTAGTCTTGACTGAAAGCGAACCGCCGGCGCGACGCGGACAAAAAGAAAGGGCGGCCGTTGAGCCGCCCTCGATAACTGGAATTGTCCGTCCGGATCAGCCGGAACGGGTCCGCGACAGGCCGTCCTTCGCCGGAATGTATTTCGGATCGAGCCGCAGCGCGTGGGAATAGGACTTTGCCGCCCGCGCCTTGTCGCCCTTGCGCTCGTAGATAAGGCCCTGGTTGGCCCAGGATTCGGCGATCTTGTTGTCGAGATCGATAGCGTGATTGAAATCCGCGAAAGCGTTCTCGTCATCGTTGAGCGCGACATAGGAAATGCCGCGGCCGTTGTGCGGCTCCGCAGACTTCGGCGACAGCGAGATCGCCATGCTGAAGTCCTCGATTGCTTCCTTGTGCTGTCCGCGCCGCTGAAAGATCAGGCCGCGGTTGTGATAGGCGCGGCCATCGGTCGTGTCGAGCTGGATGGCGCGATTGAAATCGTTGAACGCGGCGTCGATCTGGCCGGCCTGGCGGTAAAGGTTGCCGCGGCCGATATAGGCGACGTCGTAGTTCGGATTGATCTGCAGCGCTTTGTTGTAGTCGGCGATGGCCTCGTTCGGCTTGCCCATGTTGCGATAGACGAGCGCACGGTTGGCGTGGGCCTGGTAATACTGCGGATTGATCGACAGCGCCTGGTTGAAGTCGGCGAGGGCCCTGCGGAAGTCACCGGCGCGGCCATAGGCCGAACCACGGGTGTTGTAGGTTTCCGGATCCTGCGGGTTGGCCGAGATCACGCTCGAGAGCGAGGCGATGTTCTCGCTGGAGCCCTGCGCGCGTTCGACGCGCATCATGTCGTCCGAGGAATTGGTCTGGCAACCGCTGAGAGCCCCTGCGGCCAGGAGTGCCAGCACTGGAAACGTAAATCGGCGGGAGGAAGGACGGTTGTTCAGGGGACGAATGGGTTCGATGTTCGTGGCAGCCATCATCAGGCTCGCTTCTCCTTCGGCGTATCGAATTTTCAATATGCCTTTTTCAGCGCGAAAATCAAAAAAAGGCGGCGGCGAACTGATCGCCCCCGCCAACATACATTCTAAAACGTCGAAAAAACGACGATTAGCGCGCGATCAAACCTTCGCGCTGTGCCCGCTTGCGGGCCAGCTTGCGGACGCGGCGAACGGCTTCAGCCTTTTCGCGGGCACGCTTCTGGGACGGCTTTTCATAGTAGTCGCGCATCTTCATTTCGCGAAAAATGCCTTCGCGCTGCATCTTCTTCTTGAGAGCGCGGAGCGCTTGGTCGACGTTGTTGTCGCGGACTAGTACCTGCACGTGAATCCCGTTCCTTTGGTTTGAGTTGTTTGCTCACAGCCGCTTAAGCCGCCGGGGCAACAAAATTACGTTCGTGAGGCGTCGAACCCCATGATTGGTGAAGGGGCATAACAGATCGCTAGGTCCGAGTCCAGAGATTGGTTGGCGGGACGGTGATAAAATTCACCCGTTCCCGGTGTCGAAAGAGGGTCTATTTGCGTCGCAAAAGAACCGTTACGCCGCCGGGCGATTTGACATTGGTATGGCGTGAACAGAAAAGGCCTGGTCCACAGGAGTTGAAGACGAATGCGTAAATATTCGGTTTTTGCCATCGCGCGTGAAGCGATGCGCGGCCACAAAGGCTGGGAGGCCCAATGGACCTCGCCGGAACCGCGCAAGGAATATGATGTCATCATCATCGGCGCGGGCGGGCACGGCCTCGGAGCGGCATATTATCTTGCCAAGGAGCACGGCATCACCAATGTCGCGGTTCTGGAAAAGGGCTGGCTCGGTGGCGGCAATACCGGCCGCAATACCACGATCATCCGCTCCAACTATCTCTATGAAGAGAGCATGGACATCTACGAGCACTCCCTGAAGCTGTGGGAGGGCTTGAGCCAGGAACTGAACTACAACGTCATGTACTCGCCGCGCGGCGTCATGATGCTGTCGCACAACGTTCACGACGTGCAGTCGTTCAAGCGCCATATCCATGCCAACCGTCTCTATGGCATCGACAACGAATGGCTGACGCCGGAGCAGGCCAAGGCCTATTGCCCGCCGCTCGATATTTCCAAGACCGCCCGTTATCCGATCAACGGCGCAGCCCTGCAACGCCGTGGCGGAACGGCCCGTCACGATGCAGTGGCCTGGGGCTATGCCCGCGCCGCTTCGGATCGCGGCGTCCACATCATCCAGAACTGCGAAGTCACCGGTATTCGCCGCGGCCCCGACGGCCGGGTTACCGGCGTCGATACCAATCGCGGATTCATCGGCGCGAAGAAGATCGGTGTCTCCGCCTCCGGCCACAACTCGGTCGTCATGGCGATGGCGGATGTCCGGGTGCCGCTGCACTCGACGCCGCTGCAGGCGCTGGTCTCCGAGCCGATGAAGGCGATCTTCCCCTGCGTCGTCATGTCGAACACCGTGCATGCCTATATCTCCCAGTCGGACAAGGGCGAACTGGTGATCGGCGCCGGCACCGACCAGTACAACTCCTATTCGCAGACCGGCGGCCTGCAGATCATCACCCACACGCTGGATGCGATCTGCGAGCTCTTCCCGATGTTCCGCCGCGTCAAGATGATGCGCCAGTGGGGCGGCATCACCGACAACACCCCGGATCGCTCGGCAATCCAGGGCGTGACGCCGGTGCCGGGGCTGTTCCTCAATGCAGGATGGGGCACGGGCGGCTTCAAGGCGACGCCGGGTTCGGCTCATCTGTTCGCCCATCTCATCGCCCGCGAGGCGCCGCACCGGCTCGCCGCCGGACTGACGCTCGATCGCTTCCGCACCGGTCGCCTGATCGACGAGGCCGCCGCCGCCGCCGTGGCACACTGATACCGATGATCCCAGACGTCCGGGCCGCCCCTGGCTGTAGGCGGCTCCGGACAGGAGAGACACGATGCTACTGATATATTGCCCCTATTGCGAGGAAGAGCGCTCGGAGCTCGAGTTCCGCGGCGCCGGCGATGCTCACATCGCCCGCCCGACGAACATCGCCGACATTTCCGACGAGGAATTCGAGGAGTTCTTCTTCCTGCGCGACAACCCGAAGGGCCTGATTTTCGAGCGCTGGCGCCATATCCACGGCTGCGGACGCTTCTTCAACGCCGCCCGCGATACGGTCAGCGACCGGTTCTACAAAACCTACAAGGCCGGCGAACCCAAGCCGGAACTTTCCGCCATCCTTCCAGCAGACAGTGACAAGGGAGCGTCGAAATGAGCGGCGCAAATCGCATTCCCGGCGCCGGCCGCCTGACGCCGGCCAAGACCGCCCGCTTCACCTTCGACGGCAAGAGCTACACCGCACTCGAAGGCGATACCGTCGCCTCGGCGCTGCTCGCCAATGGCGTTCATCTCGTCGGCCGCTCGTTCAAGTACCACCGCCCGCGCGGCATCCTCTCGGCGGGTGCCGAAGAGCCGAATGCGCTGATCGACGTTTCGCGCGATTCCGCCCGCAAGCAGCCGAACGTGCGCGCAACGGTGCAGGAAGTCTTCGACGGCGCGATCGTCTCGTCGCAGAACCGCTGGCCGTCGCTCGCCTTCGATCTCAACGCGGTAAACGATCTGGTCTCGCCATTCTTTGCCGCGGGCTTCTACTACAAGACCTTCATGTGGCCGAAGGCCGCCTGGCACAAGCTCTATGAGCCCTTTATCCGCCGTGCAGCCGGCCTCGGCGTTGCCCCGAAGGAAGCCGATCCGGATCATTACTCGGCGCGCTACGCCCATTGCGACGTGCTGGTGGTCGGTGCCGGGGTTGCCGGTCTTTCCGCCGCCCTTGCTGCGGCTGCGACCGGTGCCAACGTCCTGCTTTGTGACGAGCAGCCGGAAGTCGGCGGGGCGCTGCATTATGATAGCGGCGTCACGATCGACGGCCTCAGCGGTTACGAGTGGGCGCAGGCGACTGCGGCAAAGCTTGCCGCGATGGACAACGTCAAGGTGCTGACCCGCACCACCGCGTTCGGCTACTACAACCAGAACTTCGTCGGTCTGGCCGAGCGCGTGACGGATCACCTCCCCAATCCGGACAAGTCGCAGCCGCGCGAGCGCCTGTGGCAGGTCCGCGCCAAGCGGGTGATCATCGCCAACGGCGCCATCGAGCGTCACATGGTGTTCGCCAACAACGACCGTCCGGGCATCATGCTCGCTTCGGCCGCCCGCACCTACCTCAACCACTTCGGTGTCGCCGTCGGGGCCAAGGTCGGCGTCTATACCGCGCATGATTCCGCCTACGAGGCCGCCTTCGACCTGAAGAAGGCCGGCGTTGCCATCGCCGCCATCGTCGATTGCCGCGAAAAGCCGGGCGATGCCGTGCTTGCCGAAGCACGCAGGCTCGGCATCGAGGTGTTGATCGGTCACGCCGTCACCAACACCTCGGGCAAGCTTCGCGTGTCGTCGATGACGGTAGCGCGCAACGGCAACACCCGCGGCCGGCGCATCGCCATCGACGCGCTGCTGGTATCGGCCGGCTGGACGCCGTCGATCCACCTGTTCTCGCAGTCGCGAGGCAAGGTGGCGTTCGACGCCGCGAACGACCGCTTCCTGCCGGGCACCTATGTGCAGGAGAGCGTCTCCGTCGGCGCCTGCAACGGTACGGACGGGCTCGAGGCGCTGATCGAGGAATCGATTGCCGCCGGTGCCCGGATGGCCGGCGAAGCCGGTGCGACCGGCAACGCCAGGGTAGCGATCGCGGGTTCGAGCGAGTTCGCCTGGACCGGTGGCATGATCGGCGCGGCCGAAGGTGCGGGCCCTGACACCACGGTCAAGGCGTTCATCGACTTCCAGCACGACGTCTGCGCCAAGGACATCCGTCTGGCGGTGCGCGAGGGCATGCACTCGATCGAGCACATCAAGCGCTTCACCACCAACGGCATGGCGTCCGACCAGGGCAAGCTTTCGAACATGCATGGTCTGGCGATCGCCTCGGAAGCGCTCGGCAAGGAGATCCCGAAGGTCGGTCTCACCACCTTCCGTGCGCCCTATACCCCGGTGACCTTCGGCACGCTGATCAACCACTCGCGCGGCAAGCTCTTCGATCCGGCCCGCAAGACGCCGATCCATCCCTGGGCCGAGGCGCAGGGCGCCGAGTTCGAGGATGTCGGCAACTGGAAGCGTGCGTGGTTCTTCCCGAAGGCGGGCGAGACCATGCACCAGGCGGTCGACCGCGAATGCAAGACGGTGCGCGATGTCGCCGGTGTCTTCGACGCCTCGACGCTCGGCAAGATCGAGGTCGTCGGCCCCGATGCTGCCAAGTTCCTGAACCTGATGTACACCAATGCCTGGGATACGCTGAAGCCCGGCCGCTGCCGCTACGGCATCATGCTGCGCGAGGACGGCTTCGTCTATGACGACGGCGTCGTCGGCCGCCTGGCGGAAGACCGCTTCCATGTGACGACCACGACCGGCGGCGCGCCGCGCGTGCTCCACCACATGGAAGACTATCTGCAGACCGAGTTCCCGGATCTGAAGGTATGGCTGACATCGGCCACCGAACAGTGGGCGGTCATCGCCGTGCAGGGTCCGAAGGCGCGCGAGATCATCGCGCCGCTGATCGAGGGCATCGACATCTCCAACGAAGCCTTCCCGCACATGAGCGTTGCCGAGGGCAAGATCTGCGGCGTGCCGACCCGGCTCTTCCGCATGTCGTTCACCGGTGAACTCGGCTTCGAAATCAACGTCCCGGCCGATTACGGCCAGGCGGTGTGGGAAGCGGTATGGGCACGTGCCGAGCCGATGGGCGCTTGTGCCTACGGCACGGAAACCATGCACGTGCTGCGCGCCGAGAAGGGCTACATCATCGTCGGCCAGGATACCGACGGCACCGTCACGCCTGACGATGCCGGCCTGTCCTGGGCGGTTTCGAAGAAGAAGGCAGACTTTGTCGGTATTCGCGGCCTCAAGCGCCCCGATCTCGTCAGGGAAGGCCGCAAGCAACTGGTCGGTCTCGTCACCAAGGATCCGAAGGTCGTGCTCGAAGAGGGCGCCCAGATCGTCGCCGATCCCAATGAGCCGAAGCCGATGACCATGCTCGGCCACGTGACCTCCACCTACTGGTCGGAAAACTGCGGTCGGTCGATCGCCTTCGCGCTCGTCGCGGGCGGCCGTGCCCGCATGGGCCAGACGCTCTACGTGCCGATGCCCGACAAGACCATCGCGGTCGAGGTGACGGATCTGGTGTTCTTTGACAAGGAAGGGGGACGCATCCATGGCTGACCTTACGCAAACCCGCGGTAACGAGACGGCCCTGCGCCGCTTGCCGCTCGCCGGTCGCCACGGCGGCTCCCACACGGTTCGCCTTACGCCAGCGACTCCCGCCTCGCGCATCTCGCTCAGGGTGCGGGCGGCCGACGTCCCCGCGCTTTCGAAGGCCCTCGGTCTCGACCTGCCGACGAAGCCGAAGACGTTCGCGACCGCTGGCGATCGCACGGCGGTCTGGCTTGGTCCGGACGAGTGGCTGGTTATCGATCGGGACGGGACCGATCTCGTGGCCGCCGCTGCTGCTTCCGGCGCGCTGCATTCGGCGACCGACGTATCGCATCGCAACACCGCGGTCATCGTTTCCGGCCCGAATGCCGAGGAAGCGCTGAACAGCGGTTGCCCGCAGAACCTGTCGCTTGCCGCATTCCCTGTTGGAACCGGCACGCGCACCGTCTTCGGCAAGGCCGAGGTCGTGCTGTTGCGCGTGGCCGAGGATACCTTCCGGGTCGAGTGCTGGCGCTCGTTCTCGGACTATGTCTTCGGTCTGCTCGCAGAGGGCGCGGAAGACGCGGTCAACTGATCGCCACCGGACATGACATCAAAAAGCCCCGCCACGGGAAACCGAGGCGGGGCTTTTCGTTGGTCGCGTGTGTATGGATGCCTCAGGCGTTGGCCGGGCGATCCTTGGGGTCGAACTGTACGATGGTCACCCAACGCGCCGTCAGCGCCGGCTTGCGTTCGTTTTCGATCTCGATCGATACGTCGTAGCTGGTCATCAGCATGCCGGCGCCGCGAAAGCGCGCTTCGGCAAGGATGAAGTGCCCACGGATACGGGTGCCGGACTTGACCGGCGACATGAAGCGCACCTTCTCGAAGCCGTAGTTGAGCGCCATCGTCTGCTCGCGGATCACCGGCAAGGCGGAGTAGTTCATCGCCGACAGCAGCGACAGCGACAGAAAGCCATGGGCGATGGTGCCGCCAAAGGGGCTTTCGGCTTTCGCCCTCTCGGGATCCACATGGATGAACTGGTGATCCATGGTAGCGGTGGCAAAAGTATCGATCATCGTCTGGTCGACGGTGATCCAGTCCGACGTGCCGATTTCCTGGCCGACAAGCCCGGCGACGTCGGTAAGCGAAATTATGCGTTGCATGCTATCCCCTGATCCAACGGCCGAACGATGCCGTCATCTTGCGCCTGCTTTGTGAAACCCTTTTGACCGGCCGTCGGTCGGTCGGTCGAACTGGCCCGGAACTTCCACCAGAAATGCGACCGTACGCGCCGCAAGCGTTACGTTTGCGGCATCAAGGTCGTCGACGCCCGCGAGCGCCTCCCACACCTGTTCCGGGTGGGAAGGCAGGACGAAGCGCGCCGCACTATCTGACCGATTGACGAGAACTGCAAGGCGCGTTTGCCTGCCGAAATCGAGGTCGTCGGTCCTGAGCAGCATGGCGAGGCCGCTGGCCTCGGGCGTTTCCCAGTCGGCCACGTTCATCGGCTCGTCGGACGGCGAACGCCATTCGATGTCGGCGTCCTCGCCGGTGAAGAAGTCCGTTTCCTTCAGCATCGGGAACCTCCGCCGGAGACCGGCGAGAAGGGCGGTATGCCCGATCAATGTGTCGTCCAGGACCGCCCAGTCGATCCAGGTTGTTCCGTTGTCCTGGCAGTAGGCGTTGTTGTTGCCGCCCTGGCTGCGTCCGCCTTCGTCGCCCGCCGTCAGCATCACCGTGCCGCGGGTGGCAAAGAGCGTCGATAGCAGCGCCATGACGTCATGGCGACGGCGCGCGGCGATCACCGGATCGCATGTCGGACCTTCGGTGCCGTTGTTCCAGGAGTAGTTCTCGTTGTGGCCGTCGCGATTGCCTTCGCCGTTGGCTTCGTTGTGCTTGTGACGGTAGGAAACCAGATCCATCAGCGTGAAGCCGTCGTGGGCGGCGATGAAATTGACGCTGCGGCTGGCCTTTCCGCCATGCCGCGAGAAGACGTCGGACGATCCCGCCAGCACGGTCGCGAGGTCGCCGATCGTCGAGCGGTCACCGCGCCAGAACCGGCGCATCGTATCGCGGGCGCGATCGTTCCACTCCAGGAATGGAGCGGGGAAGTTGCCGAGCTGGTAGCCGCCGGGCCCGATGTCCCAGGGCTCGGCGATCATCACACGGTCGCGCAACACCGGATCGGAAAGCAGGGCATCGAGGGTGTGGCTCGCAGGGTCGAAGCCGTGGGACGTGCGCCCGAGCACCGTCGCGAGATCGAACCGGAAACCGTCCACCCCGGCATGAACGACGAAATGGCGGAGGCTGTCGAGGATCAGCCGGCGGACATAGGGGTGATCGCAGGCGACGGTGTTGCCGGTGCCGGTGTCGTTGACCAGCGTGCCGGGATGGTCGTGTAAGTGCCGGAAGCAGCAGCGACTGTCGAGGCCGCGCAGCGACAGCGTCGTGCCGTGGCGATCGCTTTCGCCGGTGTGATTGAAGACGAGATCGAGGATGACGCCGATCCCGGCCGCATGCAGGCTCGCGACGGTGGTGCGCAATTCTTCCATGCCGCCCGGCACCAGGCGCGGATCGAGCGCCATGAAGGTGATCGGATTATAGCCCCAGCCGTTGCGGAGACCGAGCGGCGGCAGGTGGCGTTCGTCGATCCAGGCGGTGATCGGCAACAGTTCCACCGCATCGACGCCGATCCGCTTCAGGTGCGCGATCACCGCCGGATGGGCCAGTGCCCCGAGCGTGCCGCGGATGCTCTCGGGCACGTCCGGGTGCAGCATCGTGAACGGCTTCACGGCGATTTCATAGATGAAGCCGCCGGGCCTGATCATCGGCGCCTGGATGCGGGCCTTCTCCGGAGACGTGACGATTGCCTTCGGCACGAGGTCGGCGGTTTCCTCGCCGAAGATCGTGAGCCGCGGATCGTGCCGGTAGGGCCGGTCGATCTCGATGGCATAGGGGTCGACCAGCAGCTTCGCCGGATCGTACCAGAGGCCGTATTGCGGGGCGAAGACACCGTCTGCCCTGTAGCCGTAACGGCAACCTTCGGTCACGCCGTCCACGGAGAGACGATGAACGTCATGCGCCGTGCGCTGCATCGGCAGGCGGCAGAGTTCCCGGTCGCCGTCGGCATCGAAAATGCAGAGGTCGATCCGGGCGGCGTGCTGCGACCAGACCGCAAAATCGGCGCCGTTCCCGGTCAGAACGACGCCTCCCTGTCGAACGTGATGTGGTGTCACGGAACCGGACTCAGGTGATGACGCTCGGCGCATCCCGCCCGGTGCGGCTGCGGATCTCGCCGATCTCGTCGGCAATGGCGATCAGGTTGGCGAGTGCCTCCTGCGTTTCGAGACCATGGCGGGTCGAATCCGGCTCGAAGCGCTCGATATATACGCGCAGCGTCGCGCCCGAGGTTCCGGTGCCCGACAGGCGGAAGACGATGCGTGATCCGCCCTCGAACAGGATCCGAATGCCCTGGTGGCGGCTGACCGAATGATCGACCGGATCGTGATAGGCGAAATCGTCGACGGCAGTCACCACCAGACCGCGATGGGACGTGCCCGGCAGCGTCGTCAGCTTCTGCCGGAGCGCCGCGATCAGTTCATTGGCTGCATCGCTGTCGACTTCCTCGTAATCGTGGCGGGAATAATAGTTGCGCCCATAGGTCGCCCAGTGCTGGCGCACGACGTCTGCAACGCTTTCGCCGCGCACCGCGAGGATATTGAGCCAGAGGAGAACGGCCCAGAGCCCGTCCTTTTCGCGCACATGGTTGGAGCCGGTGCCGGCGCTTTCCTCGCCGCAGATCGTCACCAGGTCCTCGTCGAGGAGGTTGCCGAAGAACTTCCAGCCGGTCGGCGTTTCGTACATGCCGATGCCGAGCCGTTCGGCGACGCGGTCGGCGGCGCAACTGGTCGGCATCGAGCGGGCAATGCCCGATATGCCGCCGATGTAGCCGGGCGCGAGGTTGGCGTTGGCGGCGAGGATGGCGAGGCTGTCGGAGGGCGCGACGTACATGTCCTTGCCGATGATCAGGTTGCGGTCGCCGTCGCCGTCCGAGGCTGCGCCGAAATCGGGCGCGTCGTCGCCCATCATCTCGTCATAGAGTTCCTTGGCGTGGACGAGATTGGGATCGGGGTGATGGCCACCGAAATCGGGTAGCGGGATGAAGTTCTTGACCGAGCCGAGCGGCGCACCCAGCCGGTTCTCGATGATCTCCTTGGCATAGGGACCGGTGACCGCGCTCATGGCGTCGAAGGTCACCCGGAAGCCGAGATTGATCAGGTTGCGGATGGCGCCGAAATCGAACAGGTCTTCCATCAGCGCCGCATAGTCCTCGACCGGGTCGATGACGGCGACCGTCTTGCCCGCGATCTCCTGGCTGCAGATGCGGTCGAGATTGATGTCGGGAATATCGGCGATCTTGTACTGGTCGATCACCTTGCTCCGCGCGTAGATGGCATCGGTGATCTTCTCCGGTGCCGGGCCGCCGTTGCCGATGTTGTATTTGATGCCGAAGTCTTCGGTCGGACCGCCGGGATTGTGGCTCGCCGAAAGGATGATGCCGCCGAAGGCTCTGTATTTGCGAATGATATTGGAGGCGGCCGGGGTCGAGAGGATGCCGCCGCGGCCGACCATCACCTTGCCGAAGCCATTGGCGATGGCCATCTTGATGGCGATCTGGATGACTTCGCGATTGTAGTAGCGGCCATCGCCGCCGATCACGAGTATCTTCCCGGCAAAGCCTTCAAGCGAATCGAAGATCGACTGGATGAAGTTCTCGGCATAATTCTTCTGCTGGAATACCGGAACCTTCTTGCGCAGTCCCGACGTGCCGGGTTTCTGGTCCTGATAGGGAGTAGTGGGGACCGTCTTGATCATGGTGCTTGGATGCCTTTCTGCACAAGGCTGGAATATAGCGCGGCGTAGCGCCCGGCGCTTCCATTCCAGGAGACATCGGATTTCATGCCTTGCTTTTGCATCTGGGTCCAGAGCTTTTGGTCGGCGTACAATCGGAAGGTTCGCCGGAGTGCCTGGCGCAGACCTGCGGAAGTGACCGGGGCGAATTGTACGCCCGTTGCCACGCGTGCTGCAATGGCGGCTGGATTGGCGTCGATGATGGTGTCGTTGAGGCCGCCGGTCCGGGCCACGACCGGCAGGCAGCCGTAGCGCAGCGCGTAGAGCTGGGTGAGGCCGCAGGGTTCGAAGCGGGAGGGGACCAGGATCGCATCGGATCCGGCCTGCATCAGGTGCGAGAGTGGTTCGTTGTAGCCGATCACCATGCCGACGCGGCCGCGGTGGCGCGATGCGGCGGCGAGAAGCGCGCCTTCGAGCGCGAGATCGCCGGCGCCGAGAATGGCAAGCTTGCCGCCGTGCTCGACGATGTCGTCGATGACCTCGACCAGCAGGTCCATGCCCTTCTGCCAGGTCAGCCGGGTGACGACGCAGAAGATCGGGCCGTCGTCGCGATCGAGGTTGAAGTGGCCGGCGACGGCCTCGCGATTTATCTGTCGTTTCTTGAGGACCGCGGCATTGTAGTGGCCTGCGATCAATGGATCGGTCGCCGGATCCCAGATGTCGGCATCGATGCCGTTGACGATGCCGTGCAGGTCATCGATGCGACTCGCAATCACGCCCTCGAGCCCCATGCCGAATTCCGGAGTGAGAATTTCCTCGGCGTAGGAGGGGCTGACTGTGGTGATCGCGGTGGCCGTCTGCAGCCCGCCCTTGAGGTAGCTGACATCGCCGTAATATTCGAGGCCGTCCATCGAAAACGCATGGGCAGGCAGGCCAAGACCCGGCAGGATCGCGGCGCCGAACTGTCCCTGGAAGGCGATGTTGTGGATCGTCAGGATGCTCGGGCGCTCCGGCCTGTCGCCGTAGTGCATGTAGACGGGAACCATTGCCGCCTGCCAGTCGTGAGCATGCAGCAGGTCCGGCTGCCAGCCGGGCAGGGCGCCATGGGCGATCTGGCTGCCCGCAAGCGAGAGCGCTGCAAAGCGCTTCCAGTTGTCAGGATAGTCCTTGCCGGTCGCATCGACATAGGGGCCGCCGGGCCGGTCGAAATAGCCGGGCGCATCAAGCACCAGCATGTCGAGCCCCTTGTGCTCGACTTCGAGGATGGCTGCCTTTTCGCCGAGCAGATCGCCGAGCTTGACCTTGCGCGCCGGCTTGCCGATCGCCGCCATCACCGCGGGATAGCCGGGGATCAGGGTCCTGGTCTCGATGCCGAATTGGGTGAGAGCCTGGGGCAGGGCGCCCGCAACGTCGGCCAGTCCGCCCGTCTTGATGAGCGGAAAGACTTCCGACGCCACTGAAAGAACTTTCATGAATCAGAGTTCCAGCTTGTCGATCATGGTCTGGGTAATCAGGCAGATGCCATTTTCGGTGCGGCGAAAGCGACGGGCGTCGAGTTCCGGGTCCGCGCCGACAACCAGGCCTTCGGGAATGGTCACGCCGTGGTCGATGACGACGTTCTTGAGCTGCGATCGACGGCCGATGCGGACATTCGGCAGCACGACGGCGCCTTCGAGCCGCGAATAGGAATTGGCACGCACGCCGGTAAACAGCAGGCTGTTTCGCAGCGATGAGCCCGAGATGATGCAATCGCCCGAGACCAGCGACGATATCGCCGAACCGCGGCGGTTGTTGTCGTCGTGGACGAACTTGGCCGGCGGGGTGATTTCGGCATAGCTCCAGATCGGCCAGGCCTTGTCGTAGATATCGAGTTCCGGAACGATAGCGGTGAGGTCGATATTGGCCTGCCAGTAGGCATCGATCGTGCCGACGTCGCGCCAGTAGGCGCCGCGTTCGAAATCGGAGCGCACGCAGGAGCGGGTGAAGCGGTGGGCCACTGCCTTGCCGTGGGCGACGATGTACGGGATGATGTCCTTGCCGAAGTCGCGGCTGGAGCTCGGATCGGCGGCATCGCGGCGCAGGCACTCCATCAGGAACTTGGTATGGAAGACGTAGATGCCCATCGACGCCAGGGCAAAATCCGGCTTGTCGGGCATGCCGGGCGGATCGTCAGGCTTCTCGACGAATGCGACGATCTCGTCCTCGCCATTGACCTGCATGACACCGAAACCGGTCGCTTCCGCACGCGGCACCTCGAGGCAGCCGATGGTGACGTCGGCGCCGGAATCGACGTGCTGCTGGAGCATCATCTCGTAGTCCATCTTGTAAATATGGTCGCCGGCGAGGATGACCATGTATTCCGGACCATAGGGCTCGATGATGTCGGTGTTCTGGAACACCGCGTCCGCGGTGCCTTCGTACCACTGGGTTTCGGAGACGCGCTGGCTTGCCGGCAGGATGTCGAAGCTTTCGTTACGCTCGGGACGGAAGAAGTTCCAACCGCGCTGCAGGTGGCGGATCAGCGAATGCGCCTTGTACTGGGTGGCGACCCCGATGCGGCGGATGCCCGAGTTCAGAGCGTTCGACAGCGCGAAGTCGATGATCCGGGTCTTGCCGCCGAAATAGACGGCGGGCTTGGCGCGGCGGTCGGTCAGTTCCTTCAGGCGGCTCCCGCGTCCGCCGGCGAGCACATAGGCCATGGCATCACGGGACAAGGGTTGGATACGTTTTTCTACCATGTGTTCCTCCCAGGCGCTTGTTCGTTATTGATGCTGCTCCAGCATGATCGTTGCAAGTGGAGGTAGCGAGATCCGCGCAAATATCCCGTCGCTGTTTTTCTCGGCATTGACGCGGCCGCCATTGCCCTTGCCGCTGCCGCCATAGATTTCGGCGTCGGTATTGAGTATCTCGCGCCAGTGCCCGGCAGCCGGCAGCGGTATGCGATAGGCCTCCCGGTAAACCGGCGTGAAATTGGTGATGATGGCGACCGGTTTCTCCCCAGGTGCCTTGCGCAGCCAGGCAAACACCGAGTTCTCATGATCGTCGGCGATCAGCCATTCGAACCCTTCGCTCTCGCAATCGCGCGCGTGCAGCGCCGGCTTGGCGCGGTAGGTGAAGTTCAGATCGCGCACGAGGCGGCGCATGCCTTCGTGCAGCGGATACTGCAGCAGGTTCCAGTCGAGCGCGCGGCTTTCGCTCCATTCGCTCCACTGCGCGAATTCCTGGCCCATGAACAGCAGCTTCTTGCCGGGATAGCCCCACATGAAGGCGTAATAGGCCCGCAGGTTGGCGAACTTCTGCCAGTCGTCGCCAGCCATCTTGGCGATCAGTGAGCCCTTGCCGTGCACGACCTCGTCGTGGGACAGCGGCAGCACGAAGTTTTCCGAGAAGGCGTAGAGCAGGCCGAAGGTGATCTCCTGGTGGTGGAAGCGGCGATGCACCGCCTCACGCGACATGTAGCTCAGCGTGTCATGCATGAAGCCCATGTTCCACTTGAAGCCGAAGCCGAGGCCGCCCTCGTGGACGGGATGGGCAACCTTCGGCCAGGAGGTCGATTCCTCGGCGATGGTCATCACTCCGGGATGCGCACCATAAAGGTTGCTGTTCATCGACTGCAGGAAGCGCACCGCCTCCAGGTTTTCGTTGCCGCCATACTCGTTGGGTATCCATTCGCCGTGCTTGCGCGAATAGTCGAGGTAGAGCATCGAGGCGACGGCATCGACCCGCAGCCCGTCGAGATGGAACTTCTCGCGCCAGTAGAGGGCATTGTTGATCAGGTAGGATACGACTTCTTTGCGTCCGAAATTGAAGATCGCGGTGTTCCAGTCGGGATGGAAGCCCTTGCGCGGATCGGCGTGTTCGTAGAGCGCGGTGCCGTCGAACCAGCGGAGCCCATGCTCGTCGGTCGGGAAATGCGCCGGAACCCAGTCGAGGATGACCCCGATGCCGACCTTGTGGCAGCCGTTGACGAAGCGGGCGAAGCCTTCCGGCTCGCCGAAACGGGCGGTCGGCGCATAAAGACCGATGGTCTGGTAGCCCCAGGACGGATCGTAAGGGTGCTCGGTGATCGGCAGGAACTCGATGTGGGTGAAACCCATGTCGACACAATAGGGGATCAGGCGCTCGCCGAGTTCGTCCCAGCTCAGCATCGAGCCGTCGTTGCGACGCTGCCAGGATCCGGCATGCACCTCGTAGATGGAAATCGGCTGGCGGCGCTGGTCGACGCCGGCCCAATGCGCCATGTGCGCGTCGTCCTGCCACTCCTGCACCAGTTCAGGGGCGGTGATCGACGCGGTATGCGGGCGCAGTTCCGCGCGCCGTCCGAATGGGTCGGCCTTGAGCGGCAGGATGGTGCCCTCGGCATCTGCGATCTCGAACTTGTAGGTCGAGCCGGCTAGAACATCGGGTGCGAAGATTTCCCAGATACCGGAATCGCGACGGAGCCGCATGACGTGGCGGCGGCCGTCCCAGTTGTTGAAATCGCCGACGACCGAGACGCGTTTGGCATTTGGCGCCCAGACGGCGAAATGGAAACCGCGGACACCCTCGTGCTTGAGCGGGTGAGCGCCGAGCTTGTCGAACAGCCTGAGATGCGAGCCTTCGCGGATGAAGTAGTCGTCCATCGGCCCCAGAACAGGGCCGAAACTGTAGGGGTCGGTCACCGTCCACTCGACATCGCCGCGCGTGGCGCGATAGCGAAGCGGTTGCCGCTTGCTCGCAGTTACCGGCCCGGCAAACAGTCCATCCGGAGCCAGTTGCGAAAGTTTGCCCAGTTCGGTGCCGTCGAGCGCAAGCGCGGTGACGGTCTCCGCACCCGGAATGAAGCAGCGGGCGACAAAGCCGCCATTGCCGCGATGCAGCCCGAGCACGGCGAAGGGATCGGGATGGGAAGCGGAAAGTATGGCGGCGATTTCGTCGGGGGGCAGCTCCGCGGGCCGTTCTTGTTCGTCGGATTTTGCCGGCGTCTTCCTCATCCGGCTCTCCAGATTTCCTGGGCATATTGTCGGATGGCGCGGTCGGAGGAGAACCACCCCATGCGGGCGGTGTTGCGGATGGTGCGGGAATACCAGGCGGCCGGATCGAGCCACAGGGCGTCGACATCGCGCTGCGCCTTGGCGTAGGCATCGAAATCGCCGGCGACCATGAACCAGTCGTGCTGGTAAAGGCCATCGACGAGACCGCTGAAGCGGCTCCGGTCGTCGGGCGAAAAGACGCCCGAGGAAATCGCCGCCAGCGCCTGCGACAGTTCCGGCGAACCCTCTATGATGGCGCGCGGGTTGTAGTCGCCGTTGCGCGCCGCCGCGACCTGATCGGCAGTCATGCCGAAGATCATCATGTTTTCCTCGCCGATCCAGTCACGCATTTCGACATTGGCGCCGTCGAGCGTCCCGATGGTGAGCGCGCCATTGAGGGCGAATTTCATGTTGCCGGTGCCTGACGCTTCCATCCCGGCCGTGGAGATCTGCTCCGAAAGATCGGCCGCCGGCACCATCACCTCGGCAAGCGAGACATTGTAGTTCGGAATGAACACCACCTTCAGCAGGCCGCGCACGGCGGGGTCGTTGTTGATGACGCGGCCGACGTCGTTCGCCAGCTTGATGATCAGCTTGGCGTTGTAGTAGCTCGGGGCGGCCTTGCCGGCGAAGAACTTGACCCGCGGTACCCAGTCGCGTTCCGGATGCGAACGGATCTGGTCGTAGAGCGCAACCGCCTCGATGATGTTGAGCAACTGGCGCTTGTATTCGTGAATGCGCTTGATCTGGATGTCGAAGATCGCCGCGGGATCGACGCGGATGCCCATCCGCTGGGCGACGAGGTTCGCCAGCCGGTCCTTGTTGTCGCGCTTGACGGCTGCGAAGCGCTGCTGGAACTCGGTATTGTCGGCGAAGCTGTCGAGCGCCTTCAGTGCTTCGGCGTCGTCCATGAAGTCGCTGCCGATCGTCTCGCGCAACAGTGCCGTCAGCCGTGCATTGCACTGCATCAGCCAGCGCCGGGTGGTGATGCCATTGGTCTTGTTGTTGATCCGGTCCGGATAGAGCTTGTTGAGGTCGGCGAAGACCGTCTGCTTCATCAGGTCGGTATGGAGCGCCGAAACGCCGTTGATCGAATGGGAGCCGACAAAGGCCAGATTGCCCATGCGCACCCGCCGCTCGCCGCTCTCGTCGATCAGGGAAATGTTGCGGATCTCCTCGTCGGAGAAGCCCTTTTCCCGGCGCGCCTCGAAGAGAATCTTGGCGTTGATCGCATAGACGATCTGCATGTGGCGGGGCAACAGCCGCTCGAACAGCGGAACCGGCCAGCTTTCGAGCGCTTCCGGCAGCAGGGTGTGGTTGGTGTAGGAGATGGTGCGACGGGTGATGTCCCAGGCGGTGTCGAAATCCAGTCCGTGCACGTCGCAGAGCAGCCGCATCAGTTCGGCGATCGAGACGGCTGGGTGGGTATCGTTGAGCTGGATCGCCACCTTGTCCGGCAGATTGAGCAGGTCGTCGTACTGCTGCTTGTGGCGGCGCAGGATGTCCTGCAGCGAGGCGGAGGAGAAGAAGAACTCCTGCCGCAGCCGCAATTCCTGGCCGGCGGGGGTGACATCCGCCGGATAGAGCACGCGGGCAAGCGTCTCGGCCTTGTTGCTTTCACGCAAGGCGCCGATGTGGTCGCCGGCATTGAAGGCGTCGAGCAGGATCGGATCGATCGGGCGCGCCGTCCATAGCCGCAGCGTGTTCACTCGTGCGCCGCGCCAGCCGACAACAGGCGTGTCATAGGCGGTTGCGATGACCCTTTCAGCCGGTTTCCAGACGTAGCGCGGTGGCTCGTCATACGCCCCCAGCATTTCCACCGATCCGCCGAAGCCGATCTCGTAGGAGCTTTCGCGCCGCTCGAATTCCCACGGATTGCCATGGGCGAGCCAGGTTTCCGGCAGTTCGACCTGCCAGCCGTCGGCCATTTCCTGGCGGAACAGCCCGTGCACGTAGCGAATGCCGTAGCCATAGGCGGGAATGTCGACCGTGGCCATGGATTCCATGAAGCATGCGGCGAGCCGTCCCAGACCGCCATTGCCAAGCGCGGCATCAGGCTCGAGGCCGGCGATGTCGACCAGGTCCACGCCGAGCGAGGAGAGGGCGTCGCGGATCTCGTTCATCAGCCCGAGGTTGGAGATCGCGTCGCGCAGCAGGCGGCCGATGAGGAATTCCAGCGACAGGTAGTAGACCCGCTTGGCGTTCGTCTCATAGGTCTTGCGGGTCGACTCCATCCACTTGTCGATGATGCGGTCGCGGATGACGAGGATCGTCGCGGTCAGCCAGTCATGCGGCTTTGCCACTTTCGCGTCCTTGCCGATGCGATAGGTCAGGCGCTCGATGATTTCCGCGGCCAATATGTTGGGATCGTAAGCTCGGGGGGCGGGAGGAGGAAGTTCGGCCTTGGAACTGGGGGTCATCGTCGTGCTCTGCCAGCGCGTTGATTTCGGTTCAGGGCGTCGTGATCGGGTCCGATCGAGAGGCATATCGCTTGCTTCGACAGAGTTTATGCATCGATAGGAAGCACTTGCAACAAGGGAATTCCGCAAACGCAAAAATGGGCCGGGCACTGACAACGCAGGTGCAAAAACGCTTGATATGGATTGCTTTTTCCGCTCTGCTTTGCGGTCACGAAAAAGCCCGCCCAGAATTCGGGGCGGGTTTTTTTCGAACGGCCTTGGCGCCGCGGGCAGACGCCGGGACCGGATCAGTAGGTCAGGCGCGTCATCAACTGCGAAGCGCGCTCACCGATCGCCTTGAAGGCGGCGTTAAGGCCATCAGCGTCTTCGGCCTTGAAGTAGTGGCTCTTCGTCGTCGCGCAGTAGTTCAGCAGGGCTTGGCCGCGGCTCGGCGCCATGAAGGCGACAGTGTAAACCTCCACCTTTGCCTTGCGGGCTTCATCGCACCACTTCTTGGTCTCGGAGTCGGCATTGGTCTGGTTGTTGTCACCATCGGTCATGAAGACGATGTACTTGGTTGGCTTCTGGCCATTCTTGTTCTTGTGGGCCGAGTCCTCGGTCGATGCGCTGACCTTCTGGTAAGCGTTCTTGAACGCGGCGCTGGAGTCTGTGTACCCGCTGGCCGACAGGTTTGTGACATAGGTGCCTACCCCGGTCGTGCCCCAGGCCAACGACGTCTCCGTCTGCATCTTGTCATTGTAGGAAACGGCGCCGGTGCGAACCAGCTTCTTGTCCGGATCGGCCTTGTCCAGCGTTGCCCGCAGGCCGGTAACCGCCGTCTTCAGCGCGTCGATCTTGACGACGTAGTTGGTCACCGTCCGCGTACAGGTATTCTTATTGTTGTAACCGCACTTGTAGGTTTCGGTTTTCGTCGGCTTGTTCGGATCGACGGTGCTGGTGTCCTCGCCCATCGAGCCGGAACGGTCGAGGACCAGGAACATCGACACCGCGTTCTTGGATTCGGTCGAGCTTTCCGACCCGGTCGTGACGCTGACGCGGCCATAGCCGGGGGCAGGTTCCGACGGCACGCCCGAAGACATCGAGCGCGCAGCGGCGCCGTCAGCCGGAACGTCCTGCTTGCTCAGCCCGCCCATCACCAACTGGGTGAGCGGGTTGTAGGGAACATCGAGCGAGGCCGTGACCTGGACGTCGAATGCCTTGGCCGATTGCGTCGAGTTGTCGACAATCGTGACGCTGGCGGCGTCACGGATTTGCTGCAACCGCTTCCCGGTCTCGTCGTCTTCGATGCCGTTCGGACCGCTCATCTGGCCGATGAGGAAGTCCTTCGCCAGATCCTTGGCCTGATCAGGCGTGATGTTCTTGTTGACGAGCGCAGAGGCTGCCGCCAGTGCTGCCGCGTCGGCGGCGTCCTGGAGCTGGGCCCTTTGCTGAGCCATGTTGGCAAGATCCATGGCGACACCGCCGGCTGCCAACACGACAGGCAATGCGAACGCGGTCATAATCGCGAAATTTCCGCCTTCATCGCGGAGCATTCGCAGGAATCCGTTCTGTCTTCCGAAGGTTTTGATCATCATATCCACCCATGTGCAAAGACTATGGGCGAAGGTCTAGCGCATTGGATTTACTCGTCCGTTGAGAAATTGGATCGCATTTTATCGATCGTGAAATTCCCTCATATCCGTGGGGGCTCGCGGGCCGTCTGCCTGTGTCATTTTGGGAGGTTGGTGGAAAACGGCACAGGCTGGCGGGCATGTCGCGCCGAAATTGCGCAAATCGGGCCACCCGACCCGCGAATCACGCGGGGATCACGTCCACCGCCTGCCGGAGCTGCTGGCTGCCATAACTTTTCAGGACGCCGATCACCGGCGCCACATCGGAATAGTCGCGGCCATAGGCAACGACGATGTGGTCCATGCCGGCCGGCATGTCGTTGGTCGGGTCGAGTTCGACCCAGCCCGTCATCTCGCCGCACCACACGCGCACCCACGCATGCATGGCATCAGCGCCTTCAAGCCGTTCCTGGCCCGGCGGTGGCATGGTGCGCAGGAAGCCGCTGACATATCCCGCCGGAATGCCGAGGCTGCGCAGGCCGGTGATCATCACGTGGGAGAAGTCCTGGCAGACCCCGCGCCTCAACGCAAAGGCCCGCGACGGCGGCGTGTCGACATCGGTCGCCTCACCATCGTAGGCGAAGTCCGCGTGGATGCGGGCGCAAAGCGCGGCGGCAATCTCGCGCACGCTGTGACCGGGCAAGGCCGCCTGTGCGGCGTAGTCCGCAATGGCTCTGTCTTCGGGCAGGCGCGGGCTCGCCCCGAGGAAATGATGCGGCGATGCGGGGTCCAGTGACCAGCAGGCGGCAATTTCATCGGGCAGCGACGGAAGCGTCGGGGAGAAGTCGGCGGTAATCGACGGGCTTTCCACCTGCACCCGCGCGTGCATGCGGATATCGAGTGCCGAATGGGGCGAGCGCAGCAGGACGGAGGTGGCGGAATGGCGGAAAAAATCGATGTGCGTCGCCTGCTCGTCTGGTGCCGGGAAAACGCTGAGCGAGCCGGCGATCAGTCGCTGCCGGCCCGGCAGGGTCATCGGCATCACCCGAATCATGTGGCGCGCACCGCTTGCCGGCGTGTCATAGGAATAGCCCATGTGCAGCGAAAGGTCGTAGAGCATTGCGCTATCCGAGGTAGGTGCGGGCGAGGAGGTCGGAAAGACTGCCGAGGTCCCGTTCGAGTTGCCGATATACCTCCGGCGTCATCATTTCCGGCGTCAGCACGGCAAGGCCGGCATGGATCCGCATCGTCTCGCGGTGAAAGGGCGACATCTGGCCGTGGAAGACCGCATTCGGCAGCTGTTCGACTTGGGTGCGGATCTCGTTCAATTGGTAGAGGATCGAGCGCGGATTGAGCGGGTCGAGCGCCAAGAGATCGGTGACGGTGAGTTGCGCGGTGCTGACATTGTAGCGGCGGCGATGGGTCATGACACTGTCGCCGACCTCGAGCAGCATGTCGAGCGCGCCGTCCGGCGCGCCGGGCGCCGACAGCCGGCCGAGCAGGCGCGTCATATGCATGCCGCGCTCGAGGTAGCGCCCGATCGCCAGAAACCGCCAGCCGGTGAAGCGGTACATGTTCTCGTGTACGAGGCCGGCAAAGCCCGCCAGCTTGCGCAGCAGGATCGTCATCGCATGGGTGGCGTCGTCGCCGGGTTGCACCTGAGCATGGAACCGCCGCGTGGTCTTGGCTAGGTCGGTCAGCGCCAGCCAGCCATCGGGCGAGAACCGGTCGCGGATCTTGCTGGCGGAAAGAACGGCGCTGTCGACATTGCTCAGCAGGTTGGCGGGCACGCCGCTCGTCGTGTCGATGCCGAGTTCGGCGAGGTATTCGGTAATGTCGGCGAGCAGCGGTTGCCCGGGATCTGCGACTTCGGCATAGCGCGCATGCCAGGCGCGCAGGATGCGCAGCGCCCCTTCGGCCCGCTCGATGTAGCGGCCGAGCCAGAAAAGGTTGTCGGCGGCGCGGCTTGGAAGGTTTTCCGGCAGAGAGCGGCTGAAATGTCCTTCGGCTGGCAGCAGCGTCGAGCGTTCGACCGGCTTTTCGCTGACGATCCAGACGTCTGCGGCGCGCCCGCCCGACTGCATCGCGATCGCGGCTACGTCGTCGCCGCTGCCGATGCGGGCAAAGCCGCCAGGCATGATCTGCCAGCCGTCATCGGTGCGGGCGGCGAAAACGCGAAGGCTCATCGGCCGCGGGGTCAGCGTGCCGTTAACGAAGGTCGGCGTGGTCGACAGCGTGACCGCCTCCTGCCCGACCAGCCGGCTGCCTTCGCGCTGAAGTCGCTCGGCCAGCGAGCAGCCGTCGTTGCCGTCAAACGACGCCCCGAGGATCGACTGGCCGTTGTCGTCGAAGAAGGGCAGGCAGGAATAGGCGGGGCCAATGACCATGCGGTCGATATTGGCGAGCACATGCGCCCGTTCGTGCTCCTGCCCGCACCACCAGGTGGCGATCGACGGCAGGGCGAGGTCCTCTCCGTGGAGATGGCGGGAGATTGCAGGCAGGAAAGCCAGAAGCGCGCGGGTTTCGAGGAGGCCGGAACCGAGTGCGTTGACGATCGTCACGGTGCCCGAGCGCAGCGCCTCGACCATGCCGGGGGTGCCGATCTGTGACGACTGGTTGAGCTCGAGCGGATCGGCATAGGCGGAATCGAGGCGCCGCCACAGAACGCTGATCGGCTTCAGCCCCGCAACCGTGCGCACCATCACCCGGCCGTTGACGACGGTGAGGTCCTCGCCCTCCAGCAGCATGAAGCCGAGATAGCGGGCGATATAGGCGTGCTCGAAATAGGTTTCGCTGCCGATGCCGGGCGTCAGCACGGCGATACGGTCGTCGTCACCCTGCTTGCGGCTTTGCAGCGCGTCGCGGAAGGCGCCGAAAAAGGAGGCGAGCCGATGCACATGGGTTTCGGCGTAGATGTCGGACAGGGCGCGTGTCGTCGCCACGCGGTTTTCAAGCGCGAAGCCTGCGCCGGAAGGCGCCTGGGTGCGATCGGCCAGCACCCACCACTTGCCGTC
Source organism: Pseudomonadota bacterium (assembly GCA_023399465.1). GTDB lineage: Bacteria > Pseudomonadota > Alphaproteobacteria > Rhizobiales > Rhizobiaceae > Ferirhizobium. Next base: position 43,258 of record JAEWPB010000103.1, on the reverse strand, counting down.
CGGGCCGCGCCCGACCTCGAAGGAACAGAAGTGCAGGTAGTGGCCGCCTGCCGGCGTGACGCCGACCATCGGGCGCAGGAATTCGGGATTGGCGGCAATCAGCGCCGGCGGCAAAATTCCGTCCCTGACGAGGCGCGCTTCGCCGTAGATGTCGGTGGCGATTTCCTCGAGCAGATCGGCACGCTGCACCAGGCCGGCGGCCAGCGCCTCCCACTCGCTTTCCGCAATCAGGACCGGAACATGCGAAATCGGCCAGCTGCGATCACCATCGTGGCCGCCATAAGCGCGGTAGAAGACGCCGGCATCGCGCAGATAACGGTCAGCCCGAACGAATCGCTCGGCGATTTCCTCGTCGGTCATCGTCCCGAGGCGGGCGATCAGATGCCGCCATACCGGCTTGACCGCGCCATCGGCGTCGAGCATTTCATCGGGCGTTCCGGGCAGGGCGGCATAGGATGAGGCGCGTGCGTCATCCGGTTCGGCTGCCCGGAACTGCTTGCGGCCCGCTGCCGGTTCGTTTGTCATCTATCCTCGGGTTTCTTTCCAACCGTCGCTGGCTGGCGCAGGGTTTCCGCGGCAGGACGGCGAAGCAACATCGATGCACGCGAGTGTGCCGCCTGACGCTGCGCTATGCAAGCGCCTGGGGCTATCCCGGCCGTTCGGGGCTCCGTCCGTCGCTGCTATTGCCGGCCGAATTCATCCGAAATCCGGATGATGTCGTCCTCGCCGAGATAGGAGCCGGTCTGGACCTCGATCATTTCCAGCAGGATCTTGCCGGGATTGGTCAGCCGGTGGACCTCGCCCTGGGGAATATAGACGGATTCGTTTTCCCGCAGCATGCGGGTTTCCTCGCCGATCGTGACTTCGGCAGTGCCCTTGACGCAGATCCAGTGCTCGGCCCGATGATGGTGCTTCTGCAATGACAGCTTCTTGCCGGGAAGGACGAAGAGCCGCTTGACCTGAAAGCGGTGGCCGTTGAGCACCGAGGTGTATCCGCCCCATGGGCGATAGGACGTCGGGTGAGTCTGGGTAAGGTTGGCGGTGTCCGGCTTTGCCGCGAGCAGCTTGACCAGCGCGCCGACCTGCTGGCTGTCTTCCAGCTTGCCGACATAGACGGCATCCTCGCTGGCAATCACCGCGACGTCGTCGAGGCCCTGGACCGCGAGATGAATGCCGTCCGACATCACCAGCGAATTGCGGGTGTTGACCAGTGTGGTGTTCGCCGCCGCCACATTGCCGTTGTCGTCGCGGGAGCCCAGCCGCCAGACCGAATCCCAGCTGCCGAGGTCGGACCAGACGATGGGCGTCGGAACGATGGCGGCGTTGGCCGTCTTTTCCATGATCGCGTAGTCGATCGAGATGTCGGGGCTGCGGGCGAATGCCTGGGTATCAAGGCGGGTGAAGTCGAGATCGCGCACTGCCTTGGCGGTTGCCTCGGTGGCCGCCGCCAGGACCTCGGGTGCATGGACCTGCATATCCTCGACGAGCTTCGCGATCGGGAACATGAACATGCCGGAGTTCCAGTAGAAGCCGCCATTGGCGAGCATCCGCTCGGCGATTTCGAGCGCCGGCTTTTCCACGAAGCGCTTGACCGTATGGGCGCCGGAGCTCAGCTTCTCGCCGATCTCGACATAGCCGTAGCCGGTTGACGGTTCGGTCGGAGTGATGCCGAAGGTGACGAGCCTGCCGGCGAGCGCGGCATCGCGCGCGCAACGGATGGAATCGAAATAGGCGTCGTCGGTGGTGATCTCGTGGTCCGATGCCATGACGTGCATGATCGTCTCAGGGCCATGCAGGTCACTGACGACTGCTGCTGCGGCGGCGACGGCTGCCGCGGTGTTGCGCGCCATGGGCTCCAGCAGCACGGCGGCAAGCGGCATCTCGAGAAGCCGGGCCTGCTCGGCCACGAGAAAGCGGAATTCCTCGTTGGCGATCACGACAGGCGCTTCGTAGAGCGAAGTGTCCGATACCCGTTCGAGCGTGTTCTGGAACAGGGTCTTGTCGCCGATGAACTTGATGAACTGCTTGGGCGCGGCGGCACGCGAAAGCGGCCACAAACGGGTTCCCTTGCCGCCGGCCATGATGACTGGAACAATCTTGGTGGTCACTGCTGAAATCCCCTGAAGCTTATGAATACTCAATATTGGAATGGGCACCGGCACGGCCGGTCATTCCGTTGTGCGGCGTTTTCTGCCCATCCTGCCATTCTTTGCCGTTCTTCGCCAATGCTTAGCGCGAATATGGTAAAGCGCGAACGGGCCAGTGCCGACGCGGCCTCTCCCGGTTCGGGGGGGAGGGGCGAGGGCGAAATCGCGTAACGTCGCATCGGCGGCAAGTTTGACGACGGCATGCCAAAAAAGACAATGCCGCAACCGAGGGAGTCGGGAGCGGCTTGAACGTCTTTATCGTGGTGTTGCTATGCGCCTTGCGCATCAATCGGCGTAAGAAGGATCATTGCCATCACTTTGGACGGTTGACCCTGTCAGCGGCCTTCGAACTGCCCGGCAATATCGAGCCGTTCGACATCATGTGAGGTTCTTCTTGCATGCCCGGTCAATATGTTCAGGCTTATCATAAGAAAGACCCTCGATCAGTCCCGATCACACGGGGCTGACATGTTCGTTACTTGCCGCGAACTGCAGAGCGTATCTGCGAACGGGAAATACCGATATCAGCCAGTGCATGGTCGTCCAAAGCATAGAGTTCACGAATTGCTTTGCGCATGCGGCTGTATTCTACGATTTTCTTACCGATGTTCATCGTCTTTCTCCTTGATCGTTCTGCCCTCCAAATAGTCACTTGCCCAAATTTTGGTAGGGGTGTGAGTGCAGGTGAGGCATGCAGATTCGCGATAGCTGCGGCCGTCAGATGTCAAATTAATGCCGTAATGCACCCCGGAGTGATGAAAACATAGGCAGCTGCGAGTGTTCTCACTATTTTGGGCAGCAGTTTCCGTCGAAGAGCGGGGTCTTGCTTGCGCAGGGGAGGGCGACGAGGTGTCGAGGCCTTTTGCGACATCCTGCCAACCATTCGGAAAGACTTGCGGACGATAATGCGTCGATCTGGAACGGGGCGCTCATGGCAAAGGCAGCAAGTCGCGGCAAGCGGAAATCTTCAAGAAGGACGACGGCGAAGCGTCAGCACGGCAGCATCCTTCCCTGGGCTGCGGTCGCAGTCGTCGTGGTCGGCGGCATCCTTGCCCACGACAACTGGTGGAAGCAGCCGTCGCAGCGTCCCGCCTCTGCATCGCAGGCATCCTCGGTCACCGCCTCGGCGCCGGCACGTAGCGAGCCGCGCAAGTCGGTAGAGGCGAGAGGGAGCAGGGAAAGCAAGGAGGTCAGGGAGGCGAAAGCCGCCAGGGAAGCGAAGGCGCCGACGCCCACCCGCGCGAGCGTGCCCGTTCCGCTGGCCAACGTCCCCGAACGCCGCCCCGTCCAAGCCGTCGAGCCGCGTCCGCCGGTGCCCGACGAGCGGCCGCAACAGGCGGCAGCCACCGGCGTGTTCAATACCGCCTTCGGTTTTTGCGGCGACGGCAAGCCGGGCAATTGCGTGGTCGATGGCGACACCTTCTGGCATCGCGGGGTGAAGATCCGCATCGCCGGCATAGATGCGCCTGAAGTCGACAAGCCCGGTTGCGAGCAGGAGCGCCAGCTCGGCGTGCGGGCCAAGGTGCGGCTGCTGAAGCTGCTCAACGAGGGTCCGATCGGCATCGATGCCGGGGCAGCCAGCGGCAATCCGGAGCAGCACACGGTCCGGCGTAACGGCCGGTCCATCGGGAATATACTTATCTCCGAAGGGCTTGCGCAGCCGGCGGCAAATGCCCGGCCGTGGTGCTGACCGTGGTTCGATGACGCATAGATCGCCATCCTGAAGCCTGCTATACTTTTTATCTTCCCACCACCCTTCCCGTTCACGAAAGCGGAGGTTTGAGATGGTATTGATATTGCCGACCAATCGGCCGGATCATGAGGGGGGAACCAAGTGCAGGCGCGCAGACATGGCGGCTGCAATCGAAAGCGCACTCACTCTCGATCGGAATATCGACTCAAGTGAAATTGCCGTCTCGGTACTGGGTGATTACGTCATCCTGGAAGGCCGCGTCGATGAACGGCAAGACATGGCTCATGCCGTCGAGGTCGCGGCATCCATTGCGGGCAGGCCGTACGTCGTCAACCGCATGTTCGTCAGATGGGAAAACTATTCTCCCGGCGCGGGCTGGCATCGGCATTGACCCACTTCCCGCAGCATTAGCGGTCGCGGATGCGATCCGAAGGATCGGCCAGCGACCGCTGTCATCGGCGGCAGGACATTCCCAGAAACGGAAAAATCCGCCGAAGCAGATTTCTCAACGTAATCAGGAATTTGGATGGTGGGCGTGACAGGGATTGAACCTGTGACCCCTACGATGTCAACGTAGTGCTCTCCCGCTGAGCTACACGCCCATCCGATGAGGCGCATACACCACAAACCGATGAGCCCGTCAACCGGCGAAATCGGCAAAAGCGCATTCGGCCGGTGATAAGTTGCAATGAAGGTGCCCCGAGCCTACGGGTGAGAGAGGATGCGCGGAGGTTGGTGCGAGCCTGCGCAACCGCCCGGCGCATGGGTGCCGGAGTGTGCGGGCGGCGCGGTCGTGCGCTGCCCGGCGGAAATAGCTGCGCCAGTCAGCGAATCGTAATGGTCCGTGGCGGTCATCCGTCCGCAGTTCTAGGAGGGAGATCGCGTTGGCTGCGGCAAGCAGTCTTGCGCGGGCCTGCGAAGATCCGAAGAGCACGAAAGGGCCCAGAAACGGAAAAATCCGCCGAAGCGGATTTCTCAACGTAATCAGGAATTTGGATGGTGGGCGTGACAGGGATTGAACCTGTGACCCCTACGATGTCAACGTAGTGCTCTCCCGCTGAGCTACACGCCCATCCGATGAGGCGCATACATCACAAAACCGCTTTGTCCGTCAACTGGTTTTTCCGATTTTGTGACAGGTTTTTTGCCGGGCCTTACGCCGCAAGGAGTTTGTTGACCTCTTCGACGAGGTCGCGCAGGTGGAAGGGCTTGGACAGCACCTTGGCATCCTTCGGCGCCTTCGAATCGGGGTTCAGGGCGACAGCGGCAAAGCCGGTGATGAACATCACCTTGAGGTCAGGGTCGAGTTCGGTGGCGCGGCGCGCCAGCTCGATGCCATCCATTTCCGGCATCACGATATCGGTCAGCAGCAGCGAGAAGGGCTCTTCGCGCAGCCGGTCATAGGCGCTCGCGCCATTGTCGAAGGACAATACCTTGTAGCCGGCTCGCTCCAGGGCCTTGACCAGGAAGCGGCGCATATCGTTATCATCTTCGGCGAGAAGGATTTTCTGACTCATACTGTATGACCGTTACTCGATGGAAAGGATGCGACGTTGACATCCGGATTCACGCGGCAGAACCGGTGAAGGCCGGACGAAAAGGCCGGTGATTGATTCATGCCGGAGTATGGACTTGGCGGTTGGCAACTGGCAACATGCTATCCACAGCTAGTTGGCGACATGGTAAAAAAGAGATTCGATGCAGGGGATGCCCAGCGATTTTGACCTTTTTGAGGTTCTGGAGCCGGAAGCACTCCGCATCCCCTTCGTCTACAATTCCCCGCACAGCGGCCGTCGTTACCCGGTGTCCTTCGTCGAACAGTCGCGGCTCGACGGCGTGGCGATCCGGCGCTCGGAAGATCATTATGTCGACGAGCTTTTCGCCGCGGCAACCGATCTCGGCGCGCCGATGCTGCTGGCGCATTTCCCGCGCGCCTATCTCGACGTCAATCGCGAGCCCTACGAGCTCGATCCCAGGATGTTCAGCGGCAGCCTGCCGCCCTATGCCAACATAAACTCCATCCGGGTGGCCGGCGGGCTGGGCACGATCCCGCGCATTGTGGCCGAGAACATGGAGATCTATCCGCGTCGCCTGCCGGTGGAGGAGGCGATGCTGCGCATCGAGGCGATCTACAAGCCGTATCACGCCTGCCTGCGCAAGCTCGTCGCCCGGACCCATACCCGCTTCGGCTATGCCGTGCTGATCGATTGCCATTCGATGCCCGGCAATATTCGCGTCGCCAGCAGCGGCGTGCGCCCCGACATCATCATCGGCGATCGCTACGGCACCAGCGCCTCGGCGGAGCTTTCGGCCGCAGCGCTCGAGATCCTCGAGAGGATGGGCTTCGCCGCGGTGCGCAACAAGCCTTATGCCGGCGGCTTCATCACCGAGCACTATGGTCGCCCGGTGCGCGGTCTGCACGCGCTGCAGGTGGAGATCAACCGCTCGCTCTATATCGATGAGGCATCGCTGGTGAAAAAGCCGGAATTTGCCGCGATCGCCAATGCGATCAGTTCCTTCATGCGGCAGATGGCCGATTTCGTCGAAGTCTATGCCGGCGATGCCGCGCTCGCGGCCGAATAGTCGCCCCGAGGCGGACCCTGGCTCAAAAAAAACCGCGCCATTGGCGCGGCTAAGTCTAGGGAGGAAACACCCAAGAAGGGCATTTACAGTCCGAAGACTGCAAAGACAGGCTAATGCTGCATCGCACAAATGTCAAGAATCGATGATGATTTCTTGCTGCGCTGCAATGGGCGGTGGGACGGCTCCGGGAAATGAGGTCGTCGCGTGGCCGCATCCGATTCGCGCCCCAGGGTTGGACCGTGCGCGTCGGCGCGGAAAAGCGAATTCCCTTTGCTGGACACATGCGCTAAGGAGAGCCTCCTTTCGCAATATTCTCCGGATGGTGCCCATGCTTCCCGACCGCGCATTCTTCGATCGTCTTGCTGACGCTGCCAGGGCGGAAACGCTGCCGCGCTTTCGCTCCGGCCTCGATGTCGTCAACAAGCAGGCCGGTGGCTTCGACCCGGTGACCGAGGGCGACCGCGCCGCCGAAGTGGCGATCCGCGCGCTGATTGAGGCGAATTTTCCCGATCACGGCATTCTCGGCGAGGAGCATGACAGTATCGGCCTCGACCGTGAGCATATCTGGGTGATCGATCCGATCGACGGCACCCGCGCCTTCATCTCCGGCGTGCCGGTATGGGGAACGCTGATCGGCTTCCAGTCGAGCGGGCGTTCCGTCATGGGGATGATGGACCAGCCGTTCACCGGTGAGCGCTATTTCGCCGATGGCGAGCGCTCCTGGTATTCAGGCAGGGACGGCGAGCACCAGATCCGCACTCGCGATTGCGGCTCGCTGTCGAACGCCATCCTGTTCACCACCTCGCCGCATCTCTTCGCCGGGGCCGAGGTGGATAAATACAAGGCCGTTCAGGATCAGGTCCGGTTGTTCCGCTACGGCATCGATTGCTATGCCTACGCGCTGCTTGCCGCGGGCCATGTCGATCTGGTCGTCGAAACGGTGCTGAAGCCCTACGACGTCGGCGCGCTCATTCCGCTGATCGAGCAGGCGGGCGGCGTGATCACCACCTGGGATGGCGGACGGCCGGAAGGGGGCGGCTCGATCATCGCCGCGGGCAGCCGCGCGGTGCACGAGGAAGCGCTGAAGATCCTCAACGCCTGACGATCAGTCGGCCAGTTGCATTGGCACGGCATTCTCGTCCTCGGCATCGCTGCCGGGGATGAAGGCGGTAATGGCCGCCATCGCCTGGGCCCGGTAAAGATCGCGCTCCTGCAGGATCTCGTGGCGGGCGCCATAGACCGGGATGAAGTGGCAGGCGCGAAAATCGCGGGATAGGTCCTCTTCCGCAGCGTGGGAAACCACGGCGTCCCGTACCGGCGAGATGAGGATGGTCGGGATCGTGATCGACCTGAGGTGCAGGGGATCCCGCACCCTGCGAATGGTTTTCAGCGCCTCGCGTATCCAGCGCATCGTCGGCGGACCGACCGTCAGGTCACGCCTTGCGGACATGATCTGCTGATTGCGGCGGAACCGGCTTTCATCGGCGGTCAGCGGATTGTTCTCGAACGGCTGGTCGCGCAGGTCCTTGCCATGCGGTTTCGTCCCGAGCCCGAGGAAGCAAAAGAGGGTGGTGATCCAGTAGGCGGTACGCTGCGAAATCCGCATCCGGGGGACGCCAAGAAACGGGGCCACCAGCGCCATGCGGTCGATGCGGTTGGCAAGCCGCGGGGCGGCGGAAAGGGCGATCAGCGCACCGGTCGAATGGGCTACGAGATAGAATGGCAGCCTGGTATCGGGCAGGACGACCTTCTCGAGAAAGATCTCCAGATCGCGCTCGTAGTCCTGGAACCGCCTGACGTGGCCGGGAGAGGGATCGTCGATCAGGCGTTCCGAGCCGCCCTGGCCGCGCAGGTCGAAAGTCGCGACCCACAGGCCGTGGGCGGTCAGTTCGCGGATGGTCTCGAAGTATTTTTCGATGAACTCGTTGCGGCCCTGGACAAGTACGACGGTCCCCCGTGCCGCCGGGCCCTGGCCGCGAAACAGCGCATAGCGCAGCCTCCGTCCCAGATAGCCCTCGAAATAGCCGGCGGTGCAATCGGCGGGGACCGGGTTTTCCGGCGTGTCGAAGAGGATGGAATCCATGGGCGCGCTGGTCGCTCCTTCCATTGGAAGAAATCAGTCCGGTTCGCTAATGGAATAGGCCGAGGCGCTGCTGGCGTCAAAGAAAAAAGGCCGGAGCGATCCGTGCTCGAAACAACTCGGATCGCCCCGGCTGCAATCTGACTGAAGAAGAAGGGACGATGGACTCCAGTCATCGGGCGACGGTGTCACCCGATGTTGCCAGCATCGTCGGACCAGGCTGAACACCGCCCGAATTGGGCGTTCATCCATGGTTCATCGCGCTGGCTGCCCCTCTTGAAGTCCAAAAAATCAATCACCATCTGCAGGTTGCGGGCGCCTCTAACGGGTCCGCCGCAAGGGTTCTAAAAACGCCGGCATTCGGGTTTTGGGACCGGGAGATCGCAACTCGTCGCTCAAGGAGGACATCATGCGTCACGTAGATTTTTCGCCGCTCTACCGCTCCACCGTCGGTTTCGACCGGCTCTTCACCATGCTCGACAGCCTGAGCCAGCCCGATCAGGCCCAGACCTATCCGCCCTACAACATCGAGCGGACCGGCGAGAGCACCTACCGCATCACAATGGCCGTTGCCGGTTTCGATGAAAAGGAACTGAGCATCGAGGCCCACGCGCATGTGCTGCTCGTGAAGGGCGAAAAGGCCGAGGAAAACGGCGAGCAGACCGAGTATCTCTATCGCGGTATCGCCAAGCGCGCCTTCGAGCGCCGCTTCCAGCTTGCCGATCACGTCGAGGTCACGTCTGCGGCCCTGAAGAACGGACTGCTCCACATCGATCTTCTCCGGAACATCCCGGAGGCGATGAAACCGCGCAAGATCGCGATTGCGGCCGAGCCGGTTTCCGCCCCGAAGGCGATCGAGGCGCAGGTCGTCTCCGAGTAAGCATTCCAAGTTGGCAGTTGATCAGGCGGCACCCGTCCGGGTGCCGCTTTTGTTTTGTCCAGTCTCCGGTTTTTGCCGAGGTTAGGCGATCTTGATTGCGTCGAGGAAGCCGGCGAAATCGCTCTCCGTCGTTGCGAAGCTGGTGACGAGCCGGGTCAGCACTTCGTCATTACCGACAAGGTCGGGCTGTTCGGCGGGTGCTGGCCAATCGTAGAACTGCGCGCCCCTGGCGGTCGCGGCGGCGGCGGCTTCCTTTTTCAACACGGCGAAGACCTCGTTGGAGACGGTATCCCAAGCCAGTCGCCCGCTGTTCGAGGCGGCGATGCCGCGACGCAGGCCATCGGCCATGGCGTTGGCGTGGCGCGCCATGTCGAGCCAGCGGCCGTTCTCGAAATAGGCATCGAACTGGGCGGCGATGAAGCGCGACTTGGAGAACAGCTGCGCCGAACGCTTGCGGATGAACGGCATGTCGCGGGCTGCCTCCGGATTCATGAAGACCAGGGCTTCCGCGCACCAGCAGCCGTTCTTCGTGCCGCCGAAGGACAGGATGTCGACGCCGCGCTTCCAGGTCATTTCCGCCGGCGTGGCACCGAGCGCCACCAGTGCGTTGGCAAAGCGGGCGCCATCCATGTGCAGCGGCAGGTGGTGGGCGCGGGCAATTTCTGCAATCCGGTCAATCTCGTCGAGCGCGTAGACGGTGCCACTCTCGGTCGCCTGGGTGATGGTGATCGCCATGGGGCGTCCCTGGTGGACGGCGCCGGGCGGAAAGCGGCCCATTGCCGAGACAAGTGCTGCCGGATCCATCTTGGCATTTCGACCGCCGACCGGGACGAGCCGGCAGGCGCCGGTGAAAAGCTCGGGCGCGCCGCATTCGTCGACCGTCACATGGGCTTCGGCCTGGCAGAAGGCCACGCCTCCGGGGCGCGCCGTCGACGCGAGCGCCAGAGAATTCGCAGCCGTGCCGGTGCCGACGAAGAACACCGCCACGTTGCGCTCGAAAATCTCGCTGAAGCGCTCCTCCACCCGCCGGTCGAGGTCGCTCGTGCCGTAGGCCGCGGCATAGCCACTGGATTCCTTCATCAGTCGTTCGGCAATCGCGGGATGGGCGCCGGCCCAGTTATCAGAAGCAAAAATCATCGGTTTCACTCATTCTAGAGGCGAAAAAATCCTGAAATAGGGTGCGAATGGTACATTCGGGCAAAAATCGGGACGATCAATGGCCCATTTGGCTTCCCGGTGGCATTTGGCGGGAAACGCAATCAAGATCAAGATATTGCATCGACTGTGAAATATTGTTGCGAAAGGCGCGCGCTGGCAGCAATCTTCGATCTCGATGCTTCATTATTTTCATAAAACGCCCTTGCGATCGGTTCGAGTTTCTGTCATAGAACGAGAGAAATAGGACAGTCATGCTGTCCTATTTCGGTCTTGGGGGCCGAATGAGCGCCGAAACGCCTGACCAGATCGAAATTTTCGCGTTATAGTCCTGCGCATGGCCGCAGGGATTGATGTGGAAACCTGAGCTGCAGGGTCTTCGTGCCTTATGCATACGTCCACGTGGTGGGCAGATTCTCGGTTGGATCAAGAGTTTAAAAACGTACGGCCTTACGTCGACCCGGTGTGCCGGGAAAACGCCGCAGGGCCGCCGGGTCGCCCGCCGCGCGGGTTTTGACAGGAGGTAAGACGATGACAAAGTTGACGCAATTCCAGGTTCTCGGCCAGGCTGGCACGACGACAGGAAAAGCGGCCGACAAAACGTCTGCCTTCCCATCGGGCCTGCCGCGAAAACAGGGGCTGTACGACCCTCGAAACGAGCATGATGCCTGCGGCGTCGGCTTCGTCGCTCATATGAAGGGCAAGAAGTCGCACCAGATCGTCCGCGACGGCCTGTTCATGCTCGAGAACCTGACGCACCGCGGTGCGGTCGGTGCCGATCCGCTGATGGGCGACGGCGCCGGTATTCTGGTGCAGATTCCCGACCGCTTCTTCCGAGAGGAAATGGCCAAGCAGGGGATAATCCTGCCGAAGGCCGGTGAGTACGCCGTCGGCTACATCTTCATGCCGCGCGACGAAAAGCTGATCGCCCATTTCAAGCAGGTGATCGCCGATGTCGTCGCCGAGGAAGGCCAGATCCTGCTCGGCTTCCGCGACGTGCCGGTCGACAACTCTTCGCTGTCGAAGGCCCCCGACATCGCCGCAACCGAGCCGCACCATGTTCAGGTGTTCATCGGCGCCGGTCGCGCCGCCGCGGTCAATGACGAGTTCGAGCGTCGGTTGTTCACGCTTCGCAAGGTGATCTCCAACCGCATCTATGCCGAGGCGGAAGCCGAGGGCGAGGATCTCGGATTCTATATCGTTTCGCTGTCGACGACGACGGTCGTCTACAAGGGCATGTTCCTGGCCTATCAGGTCGGCGCCTACTATCCGGATCTGGCCGATCCGCGGTTCGAATCCGCCGTTGCCCTCGTGCACCAGCGCTTCTCGACCAACACCTTCCCGTCGTGGAAGCTCGCCCACCCCTACCGGATGGTCGCGCACAACGGCGAAATCAACACGCTGCGCGGCAACGTGAACTGGATGGCTGCGCGTCAGGCATCGGTCTCTTCGCCGCTCTTCGGTGACGACATCTCCAAGCTCTGGCCGATTTCCTACGAAGGGCAGTCGGATACCGCCTGTTTCGACAACGCGCTCGAGTTCCTGATCCGCGGCGGCTACTCCATGTCCCATGCGGTGATGATGCTGATCCCGGAAGCCTGGGCCGGCAACCAGCTGATGGGGCAGGAGCGTAAGGCGTTCTACGAATATCATGCCGCGCTGATGGAGCCGTGGGACGGTCCTGCCGCCGTGGCCTTCACCGACGGCCGCCAGATCGGCGCAACGCTGGACCGCAACGGCCTGCGTCCGGCCCGCTACATCGTCACTGCGGACGACCGCGTCATCATGGCGTCCGAAGCCGGCGTGCTGCCGGTCGAGGAAGAGAATATCGTTCAGAAGTGGCGCCTGCAGCCGGGCAAGATGCTGCTGATCGACATGGAAGAAGGTCGAATCATTTCCGACGAGGAAGTGAAGACCTCGCTGTCGACCAGGCATCCCTACCGCAAGTGGCTCGACGACACCCAGCTGATCCTCGAGGAACTGAAGCCGGTGGAGCCGCGCGCGCTTCGCCGCGACGTCTCGCTGAACGACCGTCAGCAGGCTTTCGGCTACACCCAGGAAGACACCAAGCTGTTGATGTCGCCGATGGCGACCACCGGCCAGGAAGCGATCGGCTCGATGGGCACCGATACGCCGATCTCGGCGATGTCGGAAAAGCGCAAGCTGCTCTACACCTATTTCAAGCAGAACTTCGCACAGGTCACGAACCCGCCGATCGATCCGATCCGCGAGGAACTGGTGATGAGTCTCGTGTCGTTCATCGGCCCGCATCCGAACATCCTCGACCACGAGGGCATGGCGCATGCCAAGCGTCTCGAGGTGCGTCAGCCGATCCTGACCAATGGCGATCTCGAGAAGATCCGCTCGATCGGCCACACCGAAGACCGCTTCGATACCAAGACGCTCGATTTCACCTATGACATCGAGCGTGGCGCCGAAGCGCTGCCCGATATGCTCGACCGTCTGTGCGAACGCGCGGAAGCGGCCGTAAAGGGTGGCTACAACATCATCGTTCTCTCCGACCGCCAGGTCGGCCCGGATCGCGTCGCGATCCCGGCGCTGCTGGCGACAGCGGCGGTGCATCACCACCTGATCCGCAAGGGCCTGCGCACCTCGGTCGGTCTCGTCGTCGAGTCCGGCGAGCCGCGTGAAGTGCACCACTTCTGCCTGCTGGCCGGCTATGGTGCCGAGGCGATCAACCCCTACCTTGCCTTCGATACGCTCAGCGACATGCACAAGCGCGGCGAGTTCCCGAAGGAAGTCGATGGCGACGAGGTTGTCTCCCGCTACATCAAGGCGGTGGGCAAGGGCATCCTCAAGGTCATGTCCAAGATGGGCATCTCGACCTACCAGTCCTATTGCGGCGCGCAGATCTTCGATGCCGTCGGCCTCTCGTCGGAACTGGTCGACAAGTACTTCTTCGGGACTGCGACGACCATCGAAGGCATCGGGCTCAAGGAAATTGCAGAAGAGACGGTTGCCCGTCACAAGGCGGCCTTCGGCGCCGACCCGGTGCTGGCCAACACCCTCGACATCGGTGGCGAATATGCCTACCGCATGCGCGGCGAAGAGCATGCCTGGACGCCGGATGCGGTCGCATCGCTGCAGCACGCCGTCCGCGGCAATGCCCAGGATCGCTACCGCGAGTTCGCCGAAATGGTCAACGAATCGTCGCTGCGGATGAACACCATCCGCGGCCTGTTCAAGATCAAGGGCGCCGAGGCCCTCGGCCGCAAGCCGATCTCGATCGACGAGGTCGAGCCGGCTTCCGAGATCGTCAAGCGCTTCTCCACCGGTGCCATGTCCTTCGGTTCGATCAGCCGCGAGGCGCATACGACGCTTGCCGTCGCCATGAACCGTATCGGCGGCAAGTCGAACACCGGCGAGGGCGGCGAGGAAGCCGACCGCTACCTGCCGCTGCCCGACGGCTCGACGAACCCCGAGCGTTCGGCGATCAAGCAGATCGCCTCCGGCCGCTTCGGCGTGACCACCGAGTACTTGGTCAATGCCGACGTGCTGCAGATCAAGGTGGCACAGGGCGCCAAGCCCGGCGAGGGCGGCCAGTTGCCCGGCCACAAGGTCGACGCGACGATCGCCAAGACCCGTCACTCGACGCCGGGCGTCGGCCTCATTTCGCCGCCGCCGCACCATGACATCTACTCGATCGAGGATCTGGCGCAGCTGATCTTCGACCTGAAGAACGTCAACCCGGTCTCCGACATCTCGGTCAAGCTGGTGTCTGAAGTGGGCGTCGGCACCGTTGCCGCCGGCGTTGCCAAGGCGCGCGCCGACCACATCACCGTTGCCGGTTTCGACGGCGGAACGGGCGCATCGCCGCTCACCTCGCTGAAGCACGCCGGCAGCCCGTGGGAAATCGGCCTTGCCGAAACCCAGCAGACGCTGGTGCTGAACGGCCTGCGTTCGCGCGTGGCTCTGCAGGTCGACGGCGGTCTCAAGACCGGCCGCGACGTCATCATCGGCGCGCTGCTCGGTGCCGACGAGTTCGGCTTTGCCACCGCGCCGCTGATCGCTGCCGGTTGCATCATGATGCGCAAATGCCACCTCAACACCTGTCCGGTGGGCGTTGCCACCCAGGATCCGGTGCTGCGCAAGCGCTTCAAGGGCACACCCGAGCATGTGGTCAACTACTTCTTCTTCGTCGCCGAGGAAGTGCGCGAGATCCTCGCCTCGCTTGGCGTCGCCAGGCTGGACGAGATCATCGGCGCGTCCGACCTGCTCGAGAAGGACGACATGATCGCGCACTGGAAGGCCAAGGGCCTCGACTTCGGTCGCATCTTCCACAAGGTCGATGCGCCCAAGCAGGCGACCCTGTGGACCGAGCGCCAGAAGCACCCGATCGACGACGTGCTCGACCGCACGCTGATCGAAAAGGCAAGGCCGGCGCTCGAGAAGCGCGAGCCGGTCGCCTTCGAGGTCGGCATCAAGAACGTCGACCGTTCGGCCGGCGCCATGCTGTCCGGCGAAGTCGCCAAGCGCTTCGGTCACAAGGGGCTGAAGGACGATACCATCCGCGTGACCCTGAAGGGCACGGCCGGCCAGTCGTTCGGCGCGTTCCTCGCCCGCGGTGTCACCTTCGATCTCGTCGGCGACGGCAACGACTATGTCGGCAAGGGCCTGTCGGGTGGACGCATCATCGTCCGGCCGCCGGAGAATGCCCGCATCGTGCCGGAGAAGTCGATCATCGTCGGCAATACCGTGCTTTACGGCGCCACCGAGGGCGAGTGCTACTTCAACGGCGTTGCCGGCGAGCGTTTTGCCGTCCGTAACTCCGGCGCTGTCGCCGTCGTCGAGGGCGTTGGCGACCATGGTTGCGAGTACATGACGGGCGGCGTCGTCGTCGTCATCGGCGAAACCGGCCGCAATTTCGCGGCCGGCATGTCGGGCGGTGTCGCCTATGTCCTCGATGAAGCCGGCGACTTTGCCCGCCGCTGCAACATGGCCATGGTCGAGCTGGAACCGGTTCCGGAAGAAGACGACATGCTCGAGAAGCTGCACCACCATGGTGGCGACCTGATGCACAAGGGCCGTGTCGACGTATCCGGCGACATGACCCGCCACGACGAGGAGAGGCTCTACCAGCTGATCTCCAACCATCTGCACTACACGGGCTCGAAACGCGCCAAGGACATTCTGGACAACTGGGCGGATTACCGTCCGAAGTTCCGCAAGGTCATGCCGGTCGAGTACCGGCGCGCGCTCGAGGACATGGAGCGGATGCGCATGGGCGTCGCGGCAGAATGAGGGCCCTGGGGCCAGCATTCATCGGGTGATTTCGCTCCTCCTCGCGGCCGCTGTTGCGGCGGCCGCTGACTGGGTGACCGGCGAAATCGGATTGGAATTCATCGTACCGGCTGTGGCTAAGGGATTTGCCTACCGGTACTGGGGACCATCGGTTCCCGCTTTAAAGTGAGGAAAAGCTCGTGGGTAAGGTAACAGGCTTTATGGAAATCGACCGGCAGGTGGCGAAGTACCAGCCGGCTTCTGACCGAATTCGTCATTTCCGCGAATTCACGATTCCCATGTCGGACCCCGAAGTGCAGAAACAGGCCGCGCGCTGCATGGACTGTGGCATCCCCTATTGCCATGGCCCGACCGGCTGCCCGGTCCACAACCAGATCCCCGACTGGAACGATCTGGTCTATAACGGCAAGTGGGAAGAGGCGATCCGCAATCTCCACTCGACCAACAACTTCCCGGAGTTCACCGGCCGCGTCTGCCCGGCGCCGTGCGAGGAGGCGTGCACGCTGAACCTCGAGGACATGCCGGTTGCGATCAAGACGGTCGAGCAGGCGATTGCCGACAAGGCGTACGAACTCGGCTTCATCGTACCGCGTCCGGCAACCGTGCACACCGGCAAGAAGGTAGCGATCATCGGCTCCGGCCCCGCCGGCATGGCTGCCGCACAGCAGCTCGGCCGCGCCGGTCACGAGGTGCATGTCTATGAGCGCGAGTCCAAGCCCGGCGGACTGCTGCGCTACGGCATCCCGGACTTCAAGATGGAGAAGAACTTCATCGACCGCCGCGTCGAACAGATGAAGGGCGAGGGCGTCACCTTCCATTGCGGCGTCAATGTCGGCGTCGATCTGCCGGTAGAGAAGCTTCTCGCCGATCATGACGCGGTGCTCTACTGCGGCGGCTCGGAAACCCCGCGCGAAGCCGGTATTCCCGGCGTCGAATATTCCGGCGTGCATGACGCCATGCCCTATCTCGTGCAGCAGAACCGCCGCGTCGGCCGCGAGAACATCGACAGCACCGGCTGGCCGGCAGACCCGATCCTTGCCGGGGGCAAGCATATCGTGGTCGTCGGCGGCGGCGATACGGCATCCGACTGCGTCGGCACCGCCTTCCGCCAGGGCGCGGTCAAGGTGACCCAGCTCGACATCCGTCCGCAGCCGCCGGAAAAGGAAGACAAGCTGGCGGTCTGGCCGTTCTGGGCTACCAAGATGCGCACGTCCTCAAGCCAGGCGGAAGGGGCGATCCGCGAGTTCCAGGTCGCGACCCTCGAATTCGTCGGCGACGAGGACGGCAACCTTACCGGCGTCAAGTGCTGCCAGGTGGATGAACGCCGCAAGCCGATCGCCGGCACCGAGTTCATCATCAAGGCCGATCTTGCCTTCATCGCCATCGGTTTCCGCGGTCCGTTCACCGACGGCGTTCTGAAGGAACTGGACGGCAAGCTCACCCTCAACACCGACAAGCGCGGTTCGACCAACGTCGTTGCCAACGACCGGGACTACAAGACCTCGGTCGACAAGATGTGGGTCGCCGGCGACGTGCGTCGCGGCCAGTCGCTGGTCGTCTGGGCGATCCGCGAAGGCCGCCAGGCGGCGCGTGCGATCGACGAGGCGCTGATGGGCTCCTCGGTGCTGCCGCGCTAAAGCTCGGCATCGGAACAGCCAGGGCCGCTTCGGCGGTCGGCAGACTGAACATGAACCGCCTGCAGCCCCAAGGTTGCGGGCGGTTTTTCGTTGCATGCGACGCATCCTGCGGATCGCAAATTTATGCGGGCTTCGCCAACAGGCCGTCTGCGAGCGCCTGAAAGGCCATGACTGCCTTCTGCAGCACATCCTCAGGATGGTCGCTCGCGGCGATCCACAGAGCGGCATTGAGTGCCGCGCCGCTCAGCAGGCGTGCGGCCGCCTCGGCATCGACCGGCTTCAGGGTTCCCTCGGCCATCAGGCGTTCCACTTTCCGCGTGGTTGCCTGGAGACAGCTGCTCTGGCTCGGCCATTGCGAGGGATCTCCGAGCACGGCCGGCCCGTCGAGCAGGACGATGCGCTGGACCTCCGGCACGAGCGCCATCTCGATATAGGCAGCGCCCTCCGCCAGTAGGCCCTTCCAGTCGTCGCCGGCGCGAGCGCCGATCTCCTGGGCACGAATGGCCATTTCCGAGTCGATCTGGTCGACGACGGCTGCAAGCAGGCCGCGCTTGTCACCGAAGTTGTGGTAGAGCGCGCCGCGCGTCAGACCTGCTTCAGCCGTCAGTTCGTCCATAGACGCGGCAGCATATCCCTTTTCCGCAAAGGCTTTCCGGGCAGCCGTGATGAGCTTGGCCCGGTTTTCCGCCATCGTTTCAGCACGTCGTTTCGCCATTTGGCCCTCAATTTCATATACGCCGCGTATATTGACTTGACATACGCGGCGTATGTCGGCAGTTTCACATACGACACGCATACAATGTCATTCCACGAAGAGTGAAGCGCAAAAGACCGCGCTCTGTTCACCATTGACCGATAATGAAAAGAGAAAATGAAATGATCCAGAGAGAAGCGATATTTCCGGCAAACCGGCATGCCCTTTATGAACAGCACGGCTACTCGGCCGCAATCCGTTCCGGCGACCTCCTGTTCGTGTCGGGGCAGGTCGGCAGCCGGAGCGATGGTTCGCCCGAACCCGATTTCCAGCGCCAGGTAGAGCGGGCTTTCGAAAATCTCGAGGCGACGCTGGATGCTGCCGGCTGCTCGCTCGAGGATCTGGTGGACGTCACGACGTTCCACACCGACCCTGAAAACCAGTTCGCAGCGATCATGGCCGTCAAGGAGAAGAAGTTCGGCAAGCCACCCTATCCGAACTGGACCGCGGTCGGGGTCAACTGGCTGGCCGGTTTCGACTTCGAGATCAAGGTGATCGCGCGCATCCCTGAAGCGGCATGAGCTCAGCGATGTCACGCATCTGAACCGGCATGGAAAAGCGGCCCGTTGGGCGGCTTTTCGCTGCGCCGAGGCTCACTCCCGCGACGCGGACGGATCGGCCGGAAGCGCGTAGTCGTCGATGCGCCCGGCAGGCGCGGGCGTCGTCTCGCCATCGTCGATCAGCCGGTCGCGGGCAGTCTTTATCGCAAGCGTCGGGGCCGGGGTCGCGCCGAGGAGAATCGAGCCGCCGTCGAGTTCGGGATCGGAAAGATTGATCGGCAGCGTGCGGGTAATGTTCTGGGCAGGGCCGGGGGGAAGGTTGACCAGATGGGGTAGGTTGTCGGAATCCAGTTTGAGCAAATCCGGGCTCGCCATGTCGCCCAGCAGGCGGCGAGCGGATTTCTCCACATAGAAGGCAAGCTTGCGCTTGCCCGCCTTGGTCATGTTGATGCCGTCACCGCCGCGCAAGCGCACCTGCTGGCCGTTGATGTCGGCGCCGGTGATGACGAACTTGCCGTTCTCGTCGACGAAGCCGTCCCAGATGTCGATGAACTCGCCGCCGGCCTTCTCGACCTGGGTGCGAAACAGGCCGTTCAACTGCACCGCATCTGCCGTCATCGCGGGGGACTGGAAGGCCGGCAGTCCGACCCACAGCAGCGGCACCTTCCGATCGGCGACCTGCTTGGCCAGCGCCAGCGTCCGGTTGCCGTACTCCTCGAACCAGGCCTCGGTGCGGAACTTTTCCTTCTGCCCGCCGACCGTCATCTGCTGGCGGTCATTGGAGCCGATCATCACCACCACGACAGCGGGTTTGACCTCATCGATGAACTTCGGCAGTTGCCGCTGCCAGTCGTAGTGGTCGCTTCGCACGAGGCCGGAGGCGACGTCGGTACGGGCCACGATCTTTACGCCGGGCGAGGTTTCGAAGGCGGCGTTGAGGCCGTCGCCAATTCCGGCGGCAAAGAAGTCGCCGACCACCAGCACCTTCTTGGCGTTGTCCAGCTTTTCGATCACCGGTGCGGGTTTCTCGACCGCAGCCGCAGCAGCCCCCGCTGTCGTTTGCGCCGGGGCTGTACGTTTCTTGGGCTTGGTCTGCTGGGCCCGCGGTACTGCGCGGGCGGGACGCTGCGGATAGACGTCGACGGGGCGTTGCTGGCGCTTGCCGAACAGGAATTCGAGCAGTGTCCGGCGCTGTTGCTGTTGTTGCTGGGCGGCGGCCGGTGCCGCAAAGACGGCAAGCGACAGGCTGGCGGTCACGCCAACGGCGACGAAGATCGCAATGCATTGAAACCAGAGAGGTCGTTTCGCGTCTTTCATCCCGTCCGTAGTCCGTTCTTCAAAGGCGCGCCGTTCCTGCTGCGGATCTCGGGCGCGCCTTGCATTCGAGTCTATTCTTATCCTGAAATCGATCCGTTTTAAGGAAGCCCGTCAAACTCGGCCGAGGCCTGGCCGCGGCCGAACTTGCCGGCTTCGATTTCATTGGCGGAGTGCGTTCAGGAGCCTCTGCGACGGTTCGCCGTTCGCATCCATGCCGAGTCGCGACTGTACGGCGGCAATCGCTGCCTTCGAGCCGGAGCCGAAGTTGCCGTCGACCTCGCCATCATAATAGCCAAGGGCCTTCAACCGGCTCTGGAGCTCGAATTTCTCCTTGATGTCCAGCGTGCCCTCCGGGCGCGGCCAGCGCTGGGCCATGCCGCCATATCCCGCGATTTCGTCGGCAAGCAGCCCGACGGCCAGCGCGTAGGTGTCGGCGGCATTGTAGCGCTTGATGACGAAGAAGTTGCGGGTCATCAGGAACCCGGGCCCGTTGGCGCCGGCCATCAGCTTGAGTTCGGCGCGATCGGATCCGTTCCGGAAGCCCTTGCCGCTCGGACGGATGAAACCGAGCGCCTGCCATTCGGCGAGCGTGCGGGTCTTGCCGGCATGCGCCGCACCGCCCTTCGGCACCACGACCTCGAAGCCCCAGGTCTTGCCGGCCTGCCAGCCATTCTTCTTCAGGAGATTGGCCGAGGTCGCCAGAGCATCAGGCACCGAATTCCAGATGTCGCGATGACCGTTGCCGTCGGCATCGACGGCGTAGAGCAGATAGCTTGTCGGGATGAACTGGGTATGGCCCATGGCCCCGGCCCAGGAGCCGGTCAGGCCACGGGCGTCGACATCGCCGTTCTGCAGGATCTTCAGCGCCGCGACCAGTTGGTTGCGGGCAAACTTGGCGCGCTTGGGATCGGCGTAGGCAAGCGTCGCCAGCGCGCGCGGTACGTAGTGCAGGCGGTCGGATTTCTCGAGAACGGCGCCGTAGTTCGATTCCATCGACCAGATCGCCAGAAGAATGTTCTTGTCGACACCGAAATGCCGCTCCAGCACTTGCAGCGTGCGAGCGTGTTTGACCGCCATCTCCCGGCCGATCTTGACGGTATAGGGATTAACGCGCGAATCCGTGTAATCCCAGACCTGGGATTTGAACTCCGGCTGGTGGTTTGCTTTCTGCAGGACGATCGGGTCCGGATCGGTGACGCCGGCGAACGCGCGCCGGTACGTTGCCTTGCTGATGCCACTCTTGGCGGCTGTAGCATAAAAGTTGGCGATCCACTTCTGGAATCCGGCATCAGCATTGGCGGTCTGCGGCATGAGTGCGGCAACTCCGCTGACGGCGAGTGCCAGTGCAAGACCACGAATGGAGCGTTTTTGGTTCTGGGTCATCAGCTGTCCTGTCCGTTTCTTGACGAATTGCGGTCGGGCGGCGGAACGATATCCGGTCCCAGCTTTGAGTGTAAGGGAGCTAGGTCAATAAATTCTTTACCATGAAGCCAGTTGGCGGTCACCCTTTGCAAAAAAATGGAAAATCTATAGTAGATGAGCGGGTTACAAGGAACAGTTCGCCTTGAGATCAGCCATGTTTCAGACCGATGCATCCGGTCAAGGAGGAATGTGTGGGACAACATAAGAAGGTACGGAAAGCAATTTTCCCGGTGGCGGGTCTCGGCACTCGCTTCCTGCCGGCCACCAAGGCCGTGCCCAAGGAAATGCTGACCGTCGTCGACAAGCCGGTCATTCAGTACGTCGTCGATGAGGCGATCGAGGCCGGTATCGAGCATTTCGTTTTCGTCACCGGACGTTCCAAGCACGTCATCGAAGACTATTTCGATATTCAGTTCGAGCTCGAACAGACCCTGCGCGAGCGCAACAAGAATGCCGAACTGACATTGCTTTCCGGCCTGTTGCCGAAGGCGGGTACCGTCAGCTTCACCCGCCAGCAGGAGCCACTCGGCCTCGGCCATGCGGTATGGTGCGCGCGCGAGATGATCGGCGACGAACCGTTCGCCCTGCTCTTGCCCGACATGATCATGCGCGCCGGAAAGGGCTGCATGAAGGGCATGGTCGAGCTTTACGAGCATAGCGGCGGCAATGTCGTCGGCGTCGAGGAATGCGATCCGGATCAGGCGCACAAATACGGTATCGTCGCGCGCGGCGAAGCGATCGGCGAAGGCTTCCGGATCACCGGAATGGTCGAGAAGCCGGCGAAAGGCACCGCGCCGTCGAACTTCTTCATCAACGGCTGCTACATCCTGCAGCCGGAGATCTTCCGCATCCTTGAAACCCAGGAGCGCGGCGCCGGCAATGAAATCCAGCTGACCGACGGCATGCTCAAGCTGCTGGCCAACCAGAATTTCGCCGCCTACCATTTCCGCGGAGAGACCTTCGACTGCGGCGCCAAGGATGGCTTCATCCTCGCCAACGTCGCCTTCGCGCTGTCGCGTGCGGATATTCGCCCGACCGTCGAGGAGCCGCTGCAGGACCTTCTGAAGGCGCTGCGGTAATATCTGTCGAAGTCAGCGCCTGAGCGTCAAACCGATGCCGGCACGCAGGGTCTGCGTGTCGGCACTGTTTTTTCTGTCGGTCCGCTCGTAGCCGACGTCCCCGGTCAGGGCGAGGTAGCGGTTGATGCCCCAGCTCAATCCGGCCGCGGTGGCATAGATCGTCTCGTCGTCGAAGCTCGAACCGGAAGGGTAACGCCGCCATGTGGACGCACCCGAGAGGCGGGCGACGACATTGTACCGGAGCTCGTGGGTGAGAAGCGCCGTCGCCGTATAGTCGATGTAACCGGCCTCGTCGGCCGTCGTCAGCGGATTGACCGTGGTGGCAAATCCGAATGTCACGTCGGTGCCGCGGCGCGGCGACCAGTAGATGGCCGAATCGATGGTGAAGGCGCCGATCGCGTCGAGCCGGTCGTCTTCGTAGGATACACGTTCATAGCCGAGGCCGAGTTCGCCGCGCAGCTTTTCGCCGAGGTCGACCTCGACGCCGCCGCGCCCGCCATAGGAGCGTGCGGATCGGGCATAGCCTTGCGAATCGCGGTCCTGATCGTAGATCGAGCGGCCGACATAGGCCTCGATGAAGGGAATGAGCGCCGGTGAAATCTCATAGCCAAGCCGCCCGCGCAACTCGCCCGAGGTCTGGTCGCGATCCTTCATCGACAGCTTCGTGCCGTCGGAAAGTGTTGCGTCGGAGTAGATGTCGCGTTCGAGCGCTATGCTGGTCGTACCGCGCAGTCGGCCGAAATCGCGTTCCAGCGACATCCCGCCGGAAAACTGGTTGACGCCAGACTGCGTGGTCGCACCGCTGATCGCGTTCGGATCGTCGGTATCCTCGCGGTAGAAGCGGTAGCCGCCAGTGACGTGGGCGGTCGTCTCCCCGGCAAGGTCAAGGCGGAGATCCGCGCCGATATCGACCTCCGGTTCGGTTTCGCCTTCGCCGCGGAGGTTCTTCTGCCATTCGCCATTGCCGATCACTGTTAGTTCGTGGCGGGACCAGTCGGAAGTCAGCGTGCCGCCGATGCTGGTCTGCAGGTAGGTGCGGTGGGTGTTGTCGCCGTTGGTGCGGTTTCTTTCCCACATGATCGACTGGTTGATTGCCGGGCGCAGCAGGAAGGTTCCGAGGCGAACGCCCTGCGGTTCGTCCCTGCTTTCCCATTGCTTCTCGCGCAAGCTGTCGAGAGATGCCTCGCGCAGGTTCAGACGTCCGAAATTGTCCTCGATCGGCGCGGCAGAGGACAATCCGCCGACCCGCAGCATCGTGTCGTCCAGGGGCACTGCTTCCGCTGCGGCATCCTCGACCGGGGCGACAACGGTAAGGCCTGATGTCGGGATGGGGCCGGTGCCGGCTTCGCCTCCGCTCGGCTGGCCAACCGGTTCGAGCGACTGGGCGAACAGCGGAAGGGGCAGGGCAAGGAGCGTCGTGCCCGCCAGAATGGCAAGCGCGCGGATGGGCCGCGTCGATGCGCCCGGTCGGCCTGTAGTACCCTTTTTGCTCATCGGTTCCGGAAACTGCCGCCTTTTGAAATGATTACCCGACCGTAAAGCCTTGTGGTTAACGCTTCGTTGCCGCGCGGCGGTCGCCGTGCCGGCGCGCTCACCAATCCGTGATTGCGAATTACCTGATGTAATGATCTTTGAACGTGTCCGGCTGATCACGGATATGGACTCGCCGGGGGAAAACCGATAACCGTCAGCCATGATCAAAAGCGCTGTAAAACTCGTTGAAAATGATGCGATCGCCTCCGCGCTTCGCACAATCGAAACAGAAAAGGCCGGTCTGGTCGCCCTGGAAAAAGCTCTTTCCAACGGTTTGGGCGAAGCTTTCGCTCGGGCGGTCGACGTGATCGGCAGCATATCGGGCCGCGTCATCGTGACCGGCGTCGGCAAGAGCGGTCATATCGGCTCGAAGCTCGCCGCCACCTTCGCATCGACCGGAACGCCCGCCTTCTTCGTGCATCCCTCCGAAGCCAACCACGGCGACCTCGGCATGATCGGTCGCGATGACGCCATTCTGGCGATGTCCTGGAGTGGCGAGACCGCCGAACTGCAGGGCGTGGTTACGTTCTCCCGCCGGTTCTCCATCCCGCTGATCGCGATCACCTCCGGCGAGACATCGACGCTGGCGCGCGAGGCGGACGTGGTCATCCTGCTGCCGAAGGAGCAGGAAGCCTGCCCGCACGGCCTGGCGCCGACGACCTCCACGCTCATGCAGCTTGCCACCGGTGACGCACTCGCGGTCGCTCTTCTGGAGGCGCGGGGCTTCACCGCCGTCGACTTCAAGACCTTCCACCCCGGCGGAAAGCTCGGGGCCAGCCTTACTCACATCTCCGACATCATGCACACCGGCGATCGGATCCCGCTCGTCGAACTCGGCACTTCGCTGCCGGACGCGGTGATGCTGCTGTCGCAGAAGCGCTATGGCTGCGTCGGCGTTCTGGAAAAGGACGGGACACTTTGCGGCATCGTCACCGATGGCGATATCGCCCGCAACCTTGGCCGCAGCCTCGCCGAACTGAAGGTCGAGGACATCATGACCCGCAATCCGCGGACGGTGAAGGAAACGACGCTGGCGACCAGCGCCATGGCGGTTCTCAACCAGCACAACATCTCGGCGCTGATCGTTACCGACGACACGCAGCGTCCGGTCGGGATCGTCCACTTCCACGATCTTCTGAGGATCGGCGTCGCCTGATCGGCGGCGCCTATTCGTCTTTTGCTTCGACCGTCAGGTCGCGGCCGTTGGTCGCGACGACGGTGATCCGGGTGCCGGACGGCAGGTCCGGGCCGATCAGGCTCCAGTAGGTGCCATCGAGGAGCACGCGGCCGCGGCCTTCGCGGATAGGTTCCTCGAGAATGGCCGTGCGTCCGATCAATGTCGCGCCACGCTGGTTGAGCAGCGGCTGATCGGTCGGGGTCTTGCCCGTGAACACGTATTTCCGTCCGGCCCAGGTCAGGGTGACCGCCAGCAGCGCAAAGAGCAGCAGCTGCAATTGCCAGCCCCAGAAGCTCGCTTCCCACAACATGAGCGACAATGCGCCGACGATGATCGCGGCCGCACCGATCCAGACCAGGAAGATCCCCGGCAGCATGAGTTCGGCCGCGAGCAGCAGCAGTCCGAGCAGCCACCAGCTCCACGGCCCGAGTTCGTTGATGACGCTCATCAACATGGCTCAGCCTTCCTGCTGCGGCGCTGCGAAGGGATTGACCGTCGGCGTCGAGCGGGGTGTGGCCGGCGTGCGGGGGCGGGCGGCCGCGTCCGGGTCCGTGCCGAAGACTTCCTTGGCGATTGCGCCAATGCCGCCAAGCGAGCCGACCAGTGACGCCGCTTCCATCGGCATCAGTACCACCTTGGAATTGGTCGCGGTACCGATCGAGGCCATGGCCTCGGTATATTTCTGCGCAATGAAGTAGTTGATGGCGGTGACATTGCCGGCGGCGATCGCTTCCGAGACCATCCGGGTTGCCTTGGCTTCCGCCTCGGCGAGACGCTCGCGGGCTTCGGCGTCGCGGAAGGCCGCCTCGCGCTGGCCCTCGGCCTGGAGGATCGCCGACTGCTTGGCGCCTTCCGCCCGCAGGATCTGGGCGTTGCGGAAGCCTTCCGCCTCAAGCACCTGGGCGCGCTTCTCGCGCTCGGCCTTCATCTGGCGGGCCATGGCGTCGACGAGATCGTTCGGCGGCTGGATGTCCTTGATCTCGACGCGGGTAACCTTGATGCCCCAGGGGCCGACCGCCTCGTCGACGACGCGCAGCAGCCGGTCGTTGATTGCCTCGCGGTTGGACAGCAGCTCGTCGAGGTCCATCGAGCCCATGACCGAGCGGATGTTGGTCATCGTCAGGTTGAGGATGGCGGTTTCCAGATGCGCCACCTGATAGGCTGCCTGTGCCGCATTGAGGATCTGGTAGAATGCGACGGCATCGGCCGAGATGCTGGCATTGTCCTTGGTGATGACCTCCTGGGTCGGAACGTCGAGCACCTGCTCCATTACGTTCATGCGGCCGCCGATGCGATCGATGAAGGGGATGATCAGATTGAGACCGGGCTCGAGAGTGCGGGTATAGCGCCCGAACCGCTCGACCGTGTACTGGTAGCCCTGCGGCACCGTCTTGATCCCGGCATAGAGGACAAGGACGGCGAGAACCGCGATCGCAATGACGACGATGTCAAAACCTGTAAATTCCATTTCCATGAAAATCCCCTGGCAGTTTCAATAGACGCGGCCGGACGGCCACGCCTGCCGGCTTCAGAAGTATTTGGCCGGCAGACTTAGCAACTATTTCGCGACAAGGGCAAATTATTCCGCAACCTGCGGCGATTCGGTCAGACCCAGCCCTGTAGCTCGCGGCGAACGACCGTTTCCAGCACTTTCATGCCATCGGGGCTGTCGTTGAGGCAGGGGATGTGGGTGAACTTCTCACCACCGTGCTCGTGGAAGATCTCTCCCGCTTCCCCGGCGATTTCCTCCAGGGTCTCCAAGCAATCCGAGACGAATCCGGGGTTCATGACGGCGATGCGCTTGACGCCGTCGCGGGCGAGTTTCTCGACCGTCTTGTCGGTGTAGGGCTGCAGCCATTCCTCCGGCCCGAAGCGCGACTGGAAGGTGATCATCAGCCGCTCCTTCGGCAGGCCGAGACGCTCGCGCAGCAGGCGGGCGGTCTTCTGGCACTGGCAGTAATAGGGATCGCCCTTGTCGAAATAGGACTGCGGGATGCCGTGGAACGAGGTCAGGATGATCTCCGGCTCCCAGTCGAGCGTGGCGAGGTGGCTGGTCACGGAGTTGGCCAGTGCGTCGATGTAGACCGGATCGTCATGGTAGGGCGGAACCGTCCTCAGCGCCGGTTGCCAGCGCATCGCCATCAGCTTTTCGAATGCCTTATCGTTGACCGTCGCCGTGGTCGAGGCGGCATATTGCGGATAGAGCGGGAAGAGGAGAATGCGGTCGCAGCCGGCCTTCTGCAGGGCCTCGATCCGCGCGCCAATCGACGGCTGGCCGTAGCGCATGCCCCAGTCGACGACGATATCGGGCAGATCCTTCAGCGCCTCGGTCATCAGTTCCGCCTGGCTGCGGGTGTAGGTGCGCAGGTAGCTCTCGTTCCTGTCCTTGTTCCAGATTTCCTCATAGGCCTTGCCAACCTTCTGAGGACGGGTGTTGAGGACAATGCCGAAAAGGATCGGATACCATTTCAGCCGCGACCATTCGATGACGCGCCGGTCCATCAGGAATTCCTTCAGGTACCGCCGCATCGAGGTGTAGTCGGTGCCATCAGGGGTCCCGAGATTGACGAGCAGTACGCCGACCTTTCCGTGGCGGACGGCCGGGTGGTTTGCGGGCTGGGCGGAAGCAGCAGAAGTCATTGATTTCCTTGTCCTGGCATTGGGCCATGATTACGCTCGCAAGCGATTACCTGCGTTGTAATTGCAAAAGCCGGCCCGGGAAAGCCCGGGCCGGCTCACGAAAGCGAGACAAATTGCCCGATCCCGGGCGAAAATGGGTCAGTTCTGCGGAACTTCCAGTTCCTGACCGACCACAAGCCTGTGCGGGTTCGGCCCGCCATTGGCATCGGCCAGTTTTTTCCACAAGATGCCACTGCCGTAATACTTCACGGCGATATCCCAGAGGGTGTCTCCCCTGGCGATGACGTGATGGCTGACGGCGGCTGCCGCAGCCTCGGCCGCCTTGCTGGCGGTCGCGGCAGGAGCGGGCAGCGCTTCGCCGGGCGTTGCGGGAGCGGCTTCGGCCACAGCCGTCGCCGCCACGATTTCGCTCACGCGCCCGTCGGTATAGGGCTTGTAGGGACTGTTGGCGGCCAGGTAGTCGGCCACCACCTGTTCGAGACCGGGGCCGTAGTCGTAGGCATTGGTGGCGGCAGTGGCGAAGATCTTGTAGCCGTCGCCGCCGCCGCGCAGGTAGTTGTTGGCTGCAACGCCATAGACCTTGGCCGGATCGAGCGGCACGAACGCGTCACCCTCCTTCACCTCGACCGACACGACGCGGTTGCCGGCCGGCTTCGAGCGGTCGAAGGCGAACTTCATGCCCGAGACCTGCGGGAAGCGGCCTGCGGCTTCCTCGATCTGGCTGAGGCCGTTTTCAAGCGCGGTGACGAGGTCGGCTCCCTTGATCTGGAAGGTCGCAAGCGTGTTCTGGAACGGCAGCACGGTGAGGACTTCGCCCATCGAAACGTCGCCGCCGTCGAGCGAGGCCCTGAGGCCGCCACCGTTCTGGAAGGCGATGGTGATGCCCTGGCCCTTGACGCGATCGACGATGGCGTCGGTGATCAGGTTGCCCATCGGGCATTCCCCCGATCGGCAGGTTTCGCGCGATCCGTCGATCGGATCGGTCGAAGACCCTATGACCTTCTGGCGCAGTTCCTCGATCGGCTGGCCGAGTTCCTTGATGCGGGCGAGCACTGCTTCGTCGGGCTTGACCAAGGAATTGAGCAGGATCGGGTCGCCCTGCGCCTCCTTGACGATGCCGTTGTCATCGAAGACGACCCGGAGATCGCCGAGATACTTGCTGTAGGAGCCGGCCTGCACCACCGGGACCTTGTAGCCGCCGGGATTGTCCACCATCGTCGGATAGGGCCCCTCGGCGCTGTCGTCGGTGTTGGAGAGCAGGCTGTGCGAATGGCCGCCGACCACGATGTCGACATCCGGGATCTTGGCGACGGCCGCGAGATCACGCGGATAGCCGACATGGGTCAGGGCGATGATCTTGTCGATGCCTTCCGCCTTCAAGGCCTCGATCGCCGAGGTGATGCTGTCGACATCTTCGGCGATCAGGACGTTTTTGCCCGGCGACGAAAGCTCGTCCGTGTCGTTGGCGACGGCACCGACGATGCCGATCTTCTGTCCGCCGACCTCAAGGACGATCGAGGGCTTCACCCGGTCGCCGAGCTTCGATTCGTGGCCGGCCAGCACGTTGGCCGTCACCACCGGGAACTGGACCTTGTCGAGGAAAGTGGCGAGGCCGTCCTCGCTGTCGTCGAATTCGTGGTTGCCGACGGTCATCGCGTCGAACTTCATCAGGTTGAGAAACTCGGCCTCGGCGGCCCCCTTGTAGGTGGTGTAGAACAGCGAGCCCTGGAAGTTGTCGCCGCCGTTGAGGAGCAGGACATTCTTGCCGGCGAGCGCATCGCGGCGTCCGTCGATCGCCGTCTTCAGCCGTGCTACGCCGCCAAAGCACTCGTCCTTGCCTTCCTCTTCGGCAGAGCAGGTGGAATCGAACTTGTTGATGGATTCGATCCGCGAATGCAGATCGTTGATGTGCAGGATGTTGAGTTCATAGTCGGCGAGCGCGGCGCCGGAGCTCAAGGCAAGAAGCGATACAGACAAAAGACCGGTACTGAAAGCTTTTCCCATTTTCTCTCCTGTTCCGCCGGTCATCCGCGAAACATTCAATCCGGCAGCTGCAGTTGAACGTTCTGTAGTGGTTGTCTCGCTGCGGCGGATGTTTTCACCAAGTTGTGGAAACCGCAAGCGAAAACCGCGATCCGCAAAGCGGTCATTTCGCATTGCCTAACGAAAAAGACCCCCGCGAAGCGGAGGTCTCGTGTTTGTCGATCGATGCCGTCGGCCGCTTAGCTGCGACGTGCGAGCGAGAACTGCGAACCGGTATCGGTGGTGCAATTGAGCTGGTTGGTGGTGACCAGGGCGCAGTTGACCCGCGACTGGGTCTTGCGCAGAAGCGAGGTCATGTTGATCTCGACCATCCGGTCGCCGGTGTTGATGTAGGTGCCGCTGGCCAGAAGCTGGTTGCTGTCGGTGGTGCGGGTGTTGAATGCTCCGCCCTGGAAGGTCGACACGATACCGTTCGGATCGACCCATGTGCCCTCGACCGTCGTCGGCGCCCGGGTTGCAACCGGCAGAGGTCCGGGCGAGCCGCCGTAGTACGAGCAGCTGGAAAGCGCTGCTGCGAGGGCAATGAGGGAGAGGGCGGTTTTGGTCTTCATATAGATCTCCAGCGATTGCAGTACGGCCGACCGGTCGCCAAACCATGTCGTGGGGGCATAAGGATGGTGTTTGCAGGATAATATTATCTGAACGTAAAGGAAAAGCCCTGCAAAGGGCGAAGCAGGCAACACCTTGCATGCCTCGCCCTTTCGGCGGTGCTATCGGACCAGAACGTTGCGGAATTGCCACGGGTCCTTGGTGTCGATGTCCTCCGGGAACAGGCCGGGTCGTCCGGTCAGCGGTGTCCAGTCGGTGTAGTGGCCTTCCACGGGGCCGAGATAGGGCATCTGCACTTCGAGGCAGCGGCGGTAATCGACCTCGTCGGCCTCGACGATGCCGGCCTTCGGGTTCTCGATCGCCCAGGCCATGCCCGCGATGACGGCGGAGGTCACCTGAAGGCCGGTTGCGTTCTGGTAGGGCGCGATCTCGCGTGTTTCGTCCAGCGACAGGCGCGAGCCGTACCAGTAGGCGTTCTTGTCGTGGCCATAGAGCAGGACGCCGAGTTCGTCGACGCCATCGACGAGTTCGTTTTCGTCGAGCACGTGCTGCACCGGCTGCGCCTTGCCGCCATTGCCGAACATCTCGTGCAGCGACAGCACCGCGTCGTTGGCCGGATGATAGGCGTAGTGGCAGGTCGGGCGATAGGTGACGTCGCCATCCTTGTCACGGACGGTGAAGAAGTCGGCAATCGAAATGGCTTCGTTATGGGTGACGAGGAAACCGTATTGCGGGCCCGGCGTCGGGCACCAGCTGCGCACGCGGGTATTGGCGCCCGGCTGCTCGAGATAGATCGCCGCCTTGCAGCCCTTCTTGTGCTTCTTGGCGTTCTTCGGCATCCAGTTTTCGTGTGTGCCCCAGCCGAGTTCGGCGGGTTGCAGGCCTTCGGCGATGAAGCCCTCGACCGACCAGGTGTTCCAGAAGACGTCGAGCGGCTTCGGCCGTTTCGCCCGCTGCGTGTCGCGCTCGGCGATATGGATGCCCTTGACACCGGTCTTCTTCATCAGCTTGGCCCAGCCTTCGCGATCGTCGAAGGCCGGTTCCTCGAAGACGAGTTCGAGATCGGTCGCAAGATTGACCAGCGCCTTCTTCACGAACCACGACACCATCCCGGGATTGGCGCCGCAGGTTGAAACCGCCGTGGAACCGCCAGGATTCTTCTTCTTTTCGTGGCGCACGGTCTCGCGCAGCGCATAGTTGGTGCGCGCGGCGTTGTCCGCCTTGGCGTCGAAATAGAAGCCGAGCCACGGTTCGACGACGGTGTCGATGTAGAGCACGTCGAGCTTGCGGCAGAGCTTCATCAGGTCGAGCGAGGAGGTGTCGACCGACAGGTTGACGCAGAAGCCCTGGCCGCCGCCCTCGAGCAGCAGCGGCTTCAGCAGTTCCTTGTAGTTGTCCTTGGTCACATGCGCCTTGATGTGGCGGGCACCGTGGCGCTTGAAGATCTCGTTGTCGGCGGCGTCCTCGCGAGGCTCGATGACGATCAGGCGATTGGGGTCGTACTTGAAATGCCGCTCGATCAACGGCAGCGTGCCGCGACCGATGGAGCCAAATCCGATCATGACGATCGGGCCGGTGATTTCGCCATGCACCGGATAGGTCTGCTCAGTCATGCTTTTCTCCTTCGGACGGGTCGCCGAATCTAAGCTGATGGGAATGCAATGATGCGGAATTTCGGAAGTTTCGAAATCGCCGTAAATCACAGTTTTCCGTCACAATAAAGTGGCCGTCCGACGGTTATGCCTTGGCCGGCAAGACAGCCTCGCGGCGGGCCGCGTTTCGCAACATTTCCGTCATTGCCGATTTCTTGTCGATCAGCCCCTTGTAGAAGATCTCGTCGTCGTTCAGGGCGTCGATCTGATCGGCGAAGCGGGCGGCGAGTTCGCTTCCGTTCGGATGCGCAAGGAGCACCTTCATCGGATCGGAATAGATGCGGATGGTGAAGACGATGTCGCCCGATTTCGGCAGCCGCCGGAGTGTCTGGCGCTCGATCCGCACGAAGCTGTTCAGCGGGTCGAAGACGGGGGCGGCGGGATCGGCCGGGCCGCTCTTGCTCTTCGGCATGTAGAGATCGGCGGTACGGTTGATCGACCAGTTCCAGCGCTCGACCGGCTGGCCGACCAGGAGATTGTCGAAGATGCGATTGATCAGCGTGGCGTTGCGGGTTCCCGCCTGGAAGCCCGGCACCGTCGCATGGATCTCTTCCATCGGCCGGCCGAACTTCTCCGCGAGCGACCAGGAGGACGGGAAGGAGACATAACCGGCGACCAGGTGCCAGCCCGTGTCGCGACGCGTGAGAATGACCAGGTCGTCCTGTATCAGCAGGCCTGCGCGAAAGAGCGGCGGCAGGCTCTCGTCCGAGAGGTCCACGTGGTGTGATGCCGCCTCGATCACGTTGCCGTCGCGGCGATGGGTTGCCGTGTGGCGCTCATCGAGGTGGGCGACCAGGAGCTCCAGGCACTCGCGCTGCGCCGCCTCGGTCCCGGCTTCGGCGCCGAAAACCAGGTCACGAATGGTCGCCGCCAGCCGCCGCTTTTCGGCGAGAAACGAGCCGAGGTCTTCGTCCGGCTCGATCCAGCGATCGATGTCGAGCGGCGACAGGCCGATGGCGAAGGGTTTGGTCAACGAACCGTCATAAGGTGTGTAGACCGGCTTCTGCATGCGCATTCCCCCCGACGCCGAAATTTCTCAGCTTTTCAGTGCTTCCAGACCCGGACTTGTGGTCGTGAGCGCCACCTCGGTGATCTCGTAGTCGGCGACGCCATGGACGGTGAACGGATCGGCTGCGACGAAGGCTTCGATTTCGCTGCGGTCGCCGCGGGCAAGGATTACGCCGCCGGTGCGCGGAACCTTGCGTCCGGATGCGAGGAACCAGCCCTTTTCATAGCCCTCCCTGACCCAGTCGAGATGCGGTTGCATGTGGCGGTCCGCCTCGGACATGTCCTGCTTGTAGGTGAGGGAAAGTATGAACACTGCAAATATCCTCAAATCAGCTTGGCGCGGATGAGGCCGCGCAGCGAGTTTCCGACATAGAGCGGTTTGCCGGCAAGATCCGCAAGGGTCAGCCGTGCTTCGAACGCTTTTTTTTGCGTGAGGAGTTCGCCGCGCAACACTCCGGCCAGCAGGCCACATCCGAGATCGGGGGTGAGCAGGAGACCGTCGCCGCTGTCGACGAACAGGCTGGTGATCGTGCCTTCGCAGATCTCGCCGTTCTCGTTGAGAAGCAGCACTTCATCTGCCTCCTCGGCGGGAAATTCCGCCCGCGCCGCTGCGTAATGTTCGCGCCGCGAGGTCTTGTGCCGCAACAGCCGATCGGTGGAGGCGAGGCGTGTCCCGGCGACGGCGAGGCGCCATATGGAAGTCTCCGGCTGGGGTGCGAAGGGCGCGGACGTGATTTCCGTGCGGCCGTCGGCGAAGAGTTCGAGGCGAACACGCCGCGGAGCCCGTGCGGTCTCGACATGGCGCTCGAGTGCGGCAAGCGCATCGACCGGCCGCGCGAAACCGAGTTCTGCGGCCGAGGCCGACAGGCGTGCAAGGTGACGGTCCAGCCGCACGAAGCCGTGGTCCGGTTCCCAGCGCATGGTCTCGATCAGCGAGAAATCCATTGGTCCCCCACGGCAAACCGCGCCTTCAGCAGGCATTCCTCATACTCGGCTTCGGCGGTGGAATCGAAGACGATGCCGCCGCCGACATTGAACACCGCCCGACCGTCCTCGTGCAATGTCAGGGTGCGGATCGCCACGGAGAAGCGCATGGCGCCATCAGGAGCGATGAAGCCGATCGCGCCGCAATAGGCGTCGCGCGGCCCGTCCTCGAGATCGTGGATGATCTTCATCGCCCACATCTTCGGCGCACCGGTGATCGAGCCGCAGGGAAAGAGCGCTTCGAAGATGTCGCGGATGGTGGTCCCGGGTTGCAGCTTCGCCTGCACGTGGCTCACCATCTGGTGCACGGTCGGGTAGGTCTCGATGTCGAAGAGCTTCGGCACGCTCAGCGTCCCGACCTCGGTGATCCGGGAAATGTCGTTGCGCAGCAGGTCGACGATCATCCGGTTTTCCGCCTGCGTCTTCTCGTCGGCGAGCATGGCGGCGATGATTGCCTCGTCCTCGGCGGCATTGGCGCCGCGCCTGGCGGTGCCTTTCATCGGATGCGTCTCGATCCAGCCCTCCGCGTCGGTGCGGAAGAACAGCTCCGGCGAGCGCGACAGGATAACGGGTCCGTCGAGATCGATGAGCGCGCCGTACTTCACCGGCTGGCGTTCGATCAGCGACCAGAAGGCGGCCCGCGGGTCGCCGCTCCAGCGGGCGCTGATCGGCATGGTCAGGTTCACCTGGTAGCAATCGCCCTTGCGCAGGTGCTGATGCAACCGCTCGAAGCGTTGCCTGTAGGTATCGAGATCCCAGCCCGCGACAGGATCCGCGAGCAGGGGTTCGTTGTCGCGCCGCTGCAGCGGAAGGCCGAGCGGGTGGCCTGAATCTGCGGGCGCATCGAAGATGCCGAAGAGGACGAGCGGCGTCTCGCGCCCGTCCTCGACGAAGCCGCTCAGTTTTTCCTCGAACAGGTGGCCGGCCTCGTAGGCCATGTAGCCGGCCAGCCATTTGCCCTCCGCGCGTGCCCGCTCCATGCGCTCCAGCGCCGGGAAAAAATCCGCGGCCCGGTTGACGGCAATGATCTCCGTCGGTTCGGCAAAGACCATGCATTGCCCGGTCGTGTCGTCCCGGAACAGGGCATAAGGTTGGGTATCGGACATGCGTTTCCTGCTTTGCGGTTATTCCGCCTTATCAAGCGCTTCCAACTCGTCGATCAGTCCTTCAATCATCGACAGGCCCTTGCTCCAGAACGACGGATCAGTGGCGTCGAGGCCGAACGGCTTCAGAAGTTCGGAGTGATGCTTGGTGCCGCCGGCCTTCAGGAGTTCGAAATACTTGTCCTGGAAACCCTTGTCGGCCTGCTGGTAGACCGCATAGAGCGAGTTCACCAGGCAGTCGCCGAAGGCGTAGGCATAGACGTAGAAGGGTGAATGGATGAAGTGCGGGATATAGGCCCAGTAGGTCTCGTATCCCTCGGAAATGCGGATGGCCGGGCCGAGGCTCTCCTCCTGCACCGAGAGCCACAGCTCGCCGATGGCATCGGATGTCAGCTCACCCTCGCGCCGGGCCGTGTGCAGCTTGCGCTCGAATTCGTAGAAGGCGATCTGGCGCACGACGGTGTTGATCATGTCCTCGACCTTCTGGGCGAGCATCGCCTTGCGCTCGCGCTTGTCGGTCGTCTTCTCGAGGAGCGCGCGGAAGGTCAGCATTTCCCCGAACACCGATGCGGTCTCGGCGAGTGTCAGCGGCGTCTGGCACATCAGCGCCCCCTGGCCGCCGGCCAGAACCTGATGGACGCCATGGCCGAGTTCGTGGGCGAGCGTCATCACGTCGCGCGGCTTGCCCATGTAGTTGACCAGCACGTAAGGATGGGCCGAAGGCACGGTCGGATGGGCGAAGGCGCCCGGTGCCTTTCCGGGGCGCACCGGCGCGTCGATCCACTGCTCGTCGAAGAAGCGGCGGGCGATCGCCGCCATCTCGGGGGCGAACCCGCCATAGGCAGACAGCACGGTATCGCGGGCGTCGTTCCAGGAGATCAGCGCCTTGGGCGTTTCCGGCAGCGGCGCGTTGCGGTCCCAGAAGTTCATCTGCTCCATGCCGAGCCACTTCGCCTTCATCTTGTAATAGCGGTGCGACAGGCGCGGATAGGCGTCCTGGACTGCGGCGGCCAGTGCATCCACGACTTCGCGCTCGACGCGGTTGGCGAGGTGGCGGCTGTCGGCGATGTCCTTGAAGCCGCGCCAGCGATCGGAGATTTCCTTGTCCTTGGCGAGCGTGTTGGTGATCAGCGTAAAGGTGCGGAGATTGGCCTTGAACGTCTCGGCCAGCGCCATTGCGGCCTTGTGGCGGGTCTCCTCCTCCGGGTCCTGCAGCATGTTGAGCGCCACTTCGAGCGGGACTTCCTCGCCATCGATGGTGAAGCGGAGCGCTGCCATGGTCTCGTCGAACAGGCGGTTGAAGGCGCCGGCCGAGGTCATCGATTTCTCGAGGAACAGCTGCTCCAGCCGGTCATCGAGCTGGTAGGGCTTATCCAGCCGGAGATCGACGAGCCATGGGCGGTAATGTCCCGCGACCGGGTCGTTGTCCATGCAGGCGTCGATGACCGCGTCGTCGATGCGGTTCAGTTCCAGCGAGAAGAACAGCAGATGTGACGACGTATCGGTCAGCTTCGCCTGGACGTCGCCGTAGAGCTTGCCGTTCGCCGGGTTGGAGGTGTCGGAAAAATAGGTCAGGCCGGCATAGGAGGCGATGCGGCCGAGCAGGTCGTCGAGCGCCTCGTATTCGACGATCGCCACGCCGATGCCCTCGTCGCCGGTCTTCGTTGCCGCATCCGCCAGCTTGCCCTTCCACTTTTCCTCGAAGGCGCGGGCGTCGCGGTCTGATTTTTCGAGATCGTTGCGGAAGGCCTCCGAGGTCGCGGAGGGGTAGAGGTCTTCAAGCCGCCAGGACGGCAGTTCGCCGAGTGCGGGATCGCTGGCGGCGCCTGCGGCGGCGGTGGCGCGAGTGGGATTCGGCAAGAAGCGCATCGGCTGGGTTCCTTCTACGTCGGTATAGGATAGGCGTTGTTCAGGTCTATTCTGACGGCCGCAGCCGGGCAAGCATTTCCGTCGCTGCCCGGCCGTCAACCGGCTCCGCGCGCTCGTTAAAATGCGAGCGAATCTCAAAACTGGATGTTCAAGGCTTTCTGACAAGGTCCCCCTCCGAAGCCCTGCATGAGGTGGGGTCAGAGTTCCGGGAGACGAACATGATCGCTCACATTCTCGTCGTCGATGATGACCCCGTACAGCGCCGCCTGCTGAAAAACGCAGTCGAACGCCACGGCCATGTTGCGCACCTGGCCGAGAACGGCCGCGCCGGCATCGAGATGCTGAAACGCGATAGCGGAAAGATCAATGTCGTTGTTCTCGACCTGATGATGCCGGAGATGAACGGTCTCGCCTTTCTCGACGCGCTGCGCGATCTCGGCACCGATGTTCCGGTTATCGTCCAGACCGGCCAGGGTGGTATCGAGACGGTGGTCCGGGCGATGCGCGCCGGGGCCTTCGATTTCGTCGTCAAGCCGGTATCGCCCGAGCGCATCGGCCATTCGATCGCCAACGCCCTGAAGGTCGACCAGCGCGAGGCTACGGCCCGGGCCGGCCGCCGCAGCCGCAGCACTGCGGTCAGCTTCGACGACATCGTTTCGGCGAGCCCGTCGATGATGCGGGTGACCGAACTTGCCCGCCGTGCGGCGCAATCGAACATCCCGGTGGTGCTCGAAGGCGAATCCGGCGTCGGCAAGGAGATGGTGGCGCGGGCGATCCAGTCGGCCAGTGATCGCGCCAGCAAGCCGTTCGTGACCGTCAATTGCGGCGCGATCCCGCACAACCTCGTCGAAAGCATCCTGTTCGGGCACGAGAAGGGTGCGTTCACCGGCGCGACCGAGCGCCATAGCGGCAAGTTTGCCGATGCCGATGGCGGCACGCTGTTCCTCGACGAGATCGGCGACCTGCCGCTCGACGTGCAGGTCAAGCTGCTGCGCGCCGTGCAGCAGGGCGAAATCGAGACCGTCGGCGCGAGCAAGCCGCACAAGGTCAATGTCCGGCTGATCTCGGCCACCAACAAGGACCTGATCGAGGAGGTGAAGGCCGGTCGCTTCCGCGAGGATCTCTACTATCGCCTCAACGTTTTCCCGATCACGATCCCGGCGCTGCGTCGGCGCAAGGAAGACATTCCGCATCTGGTGCGCATCTTCGTCCAGCGCTTTGCCGCAGAGCAGAAGCTCGATCGTCCGCTGGTGCTGACCCCGGGCGCACTGGCGCTTCTGACCGCCTATGACTGGCCGGGAAATATCCGCCAGCTCGAAAACGCCATCTTCCGCGCCGTGGTGCTGGCCCAGGGCGGCGAAATCACCGAGCACGATTTCCCGCAGATTGCCGCGCAGGTACCCGGCTACATATCCTATGACGGGCTGACGGTGATCGAAGGCAGCCAGGGACAGGGCCAGCCTCAGGGCGATGGGGCCGAGGCCCATGGCGCGGAAGCGTACGCGGCGGTCTCAGGTGTCTCCGGATCTGCCGGCGAAAGCGGTCCGGCCACGTTCATGCCGGAGAACGTCATTGCAAGCACCGACCCCGGCGGCGACGTGCGCAAGCTCGCGGAAGTCGAGGAGGAATTGATCCGGTTCGCCCTGAAGTTCTATCGCGGTCAGATGAGCCAAGTGGCGCGAAAGCTCGGCATCGGCCGATCGACACTCTACCGTAAGCTGAAGGACTACGGAATCGATCCGGACGACCCGTTGAAGGATGCGGCATGACAGCCGCAGCTAACCCCTTTTAACTCTTAGGCAAGCATATTTTATTACCCGTCGTAAAGATCTTGTTAGTGACGTGTTCACTATATAAGAAAAGGTTGTACGCGTGTGGCAAATTTGCCATCGTGTCACCGCAATTGATAGTCATTTGGGACAGCATCGACATCAGTCTGTCGGACGGGGACAAGGTTGCCAAAACTATTTGGAGCGAAAACGCCTTTGGGCGAAGGCGCGCGCGGCATGTTTGCTGCGCTCTATCAACGCGTAGCGGGCCTGGTGACTTCGGGCCTCCTGCTGGCCTCCGTCGTAACTCCGCTGGCGCTTGGCTCCGCATCGGAAGCCGCTGCCGAAACCCGCAGTCTCAAGCTCTACTTCATTCACACCGGTGAAAAAGCGGTCATTACCTTCAAGCGTAACGGTCGTTACGATGCGAAGGGGCTGCAGCAACTGAACCGTTTCCTGCGCGACTGGCGTCGCAATCAGCCGACCAAGATGGATCCGCGGCTGTTCGATCTCGTCTGGGAAGTCTACCGCCAGAGCGGTTCGCGCGATTACATCCACGTCGTCTCGGCTTTCCGCTCGCCGCAGACCAACGGCATGCTGCGCTCCCGCTCCAAGGGCGTCGCCGAGAAGAGCCAGCACGTGCTCGGCAAGGCGATGGACTTCTACCTTCCCGACGTCAAGCTCGCCAGCGTCCGTGCGATCGGCATGAAGCTGCAGAACGGCGGCGTCGGCTACTATCCGAAGTCCGGATCGCCCTTCATCCATCTTGATGTCGGGAATGTCCGCGCCTGGCCGCGCATGAGCCGCCAGGAACTGGTGCGGCTTTTCCCCGACGGCAAGACGATGCATCTGCCGTCGGATGGCAAGCCGTTGCCCGGCTACCAGCAGGCGCTGGCCGACTACAAGCGTCGTGGCGGTGCGGCTGCGACGATCGAGGTCGCCGATTTCAGCGAGCCGAAGCGCAAGGGCTTGCTGGCCGCGCTCTTCGGTGGCGACGAGGATGAGGAACCCAATGCAATTACGGCGCCGGCACCTGCCGCGCCGGCCGGCAACCAGAACCGGAATGCGCTTCCCGGCGTGAATGCCGGCCAGCCGGTCATGACCGCGTCGGCAGAGGCCGATGCCGATATCGACGCACCGGTGCCGCTGGTCCGACCGAGCTTCAGCGGCAACCAGCAGCCTGGCATGGCCGTCGCCCTTCTGCCGCCGTCGCGCAGTGCTGCCGGCGAGGCAATCCAGGCGGCATTGCCGGGCGAGGCGGGCGCCGCGCCGGGTGAATTCGCCGACCTGCAGCAATACAAGATTCCGGTGCCGTCACTGCTCGGCAAGCGCCCGATGGCCGGCGACGCCGAGGTTGAAGTCCTGACGGCATCCGCCAATGTCAGCAGCGAGGACATGATGGGCCCGTTCGGCGCCGTTCCGGTCCCGGCCGACCGTCCGGCTCTCGCCGAGGCGCTGCTTGCCGCCAACGATGCAGAAGGCGAAGACGACGTCGCCGACCAGGCAACGCTGTCGCCGTCGATCGTTGCCGCGCTTGCGCAGAACGGCCAGGCACTTCGTGCATCGCTGCGCGGCGGCGCTTCCGCCGGTGCCGCCACCTCGACTGCGCAACCGCTCGAGGTCGCAGCGCTCGACCGCGCTCCGGCTCCCCGTCCCAACGCTTTCGGCGACGTGTTTGACCAGCCGAAGCCGGAAAGCGCCGGTGTTGCCGCCGGTATGCCGGCTAAGGGCGGGCGTCCGAAAAAGGCCGATGCCGAAGCCGCAAGCCGCGACGCCGTGCGCGGCGAGCCGAAGCTGACCCAGCAGATCCTGTCGCAATGGGCGCTCAGCCAGGCGCGGATGGAAACGGTGTCGAAGCCGACCAAGGCTCCGCGCTTTATCGGCCGTTCGCTGCGCGACCAGCCGACCACCGTCTACGCCGCCGGCTTCAGCCGCAAGGCGCCGGCCGTCGATCCGGCCCGCTTCAGCGGATCGGCCGTGAACTTCCTCGAAGTTCGGAAGTTCGACAACGCCGAGTGATAGCTGGCCGAGTGATGGCGGCTTGCCCAGCT
This sequence comes from Pseudomonadota bacterium, assembly GCA_023399465.1. GTDB lineage: Bacteria > Pseudomonadota > Alphaproteobacteria > Rhizobiales > Rhizobiaceae > Ferirhizobium. Next base: position 2,371 of record JAEWPB010000103.1, on the reverse strand, counting down.
AGAAATCCCAACCCCGCGGGTCTCTCCGATCCGCGGGGTTTTTCGTTTGCCGGATCAGAAACGAAAAAACCCGCCGGAGGTCCGGCGGGTCTTGAAAGCGGCGAATGCCAGGCTGGTGGATTATTCGGACCCTTCCGGCGGGTTCTCGATCATGCCGAGAGCGTGCAGGTAGGTGTCGAGGATCAGGTCCTCCTCCATCCGCTCCTGATCGTCCTTCTTGCGCAGCGCGATGACCTTCTTCAGGATCTTGGTGTCGAAACCCATGCCCTTGGCTTCGCCATAGACATCCTTGATGTCGTCGGCGATGGTCTTCTTTTCTTCCTCGAGGCGCTCGATGCGCTCCACAAAGGCGCGGAGTTGGTCGCGGGCGACGCCGTGAGCATCAGACATCGGTATCTCCTGTCATATTGGGATTTTTGTATTGGCGTGGATTGTGACCTGCCGCGAAGTGTCGCCGAGGTCAAGACGATTCCGCGCAAAACTGATCATTCGGTCGGCTTGTTGCGCTCGAATGCGGCTTTTTGAGCATCGGTGGCCTCGCTCTGATGGAGCTTTCTCCATTCGTCGTAGGGCATGCCGTAGATGATCTCGCGGCTCTCGTCCTTGCTGATGTCGATCCCGGCCTCGCTGGCGGCGTCACGATACCAGTTCGACAGGCAGTTGCGGCAGAAGCCGGCCAGATTCATCATGTCGATGTTCTGGACGTCGCTGCGCTGGCGCAGGTGGCTGACGAGACGGCGGAAGGCGGCGGCCTCGAATTCGGTCTGCTGTTCCTTGCTGAGTTCTGTCATGGGATTGCTCGTCTACTCCGTTTGACCGGCATACGGGCCGGTCCGCGAGGGGTGGATCCGATACTCGTGCAGTTCGTCCTGCGCTCCGAGCTTCGCGAAGATCGGTGCCAGCCGCTCGGCCCAGTGGTCGATGCCGGCCTGATCGGCGATCAGGTCCTGGCGAACCTCGATGAGCGCATGGGCGATGCCGCGGCTCATGCAGTGACGATACATGGTATCGCCCTTGAGCGCGCCGTCATAGGGTTCGTTGTTGCCGATGACGAGGTCGCCCGCCGCCTCCAGCATGGCGATCAGCGGCAGGGCTGCGCGCGGATCGTTGTCCCACAGGACGGCGGCATGCCAGGGCCGCGGCATGCCCTTCCACGCCGGCGTGTAGGAATGCAGCGACAGCACCAGGGGCGCTCGGCCGGTACGCCCGGCGACGGCGGAAATGGTGTCGGCGACCGCCTTGTGGTAGGGGCGGTGATAGGTCTCGATGCGATGGTTCCATTCCGGCGCGGTGATCGGGTGGTTGCCCGGAATGATCGCGCCGTCGGAAATCTTCATGATCAGCGTCGGGTCGTCCTCGCCGCGGTTGGGATCGATCAGCAGACGGGAAAACCGCGAAAGCACGGCGGGCACGCCGAGGCGGCGCGAAAGCGCGCGCGTCAGCCCCTCGATACCGATGTCGTAGGCGATATGCCGCGCGAAGGCGGCCTCCGGCAGGCCGAGATTGTCATAGCCGTCCGGCAGCCGGTTCATCGCATGATCGGCCAGGAGCACGATACCGCTGTCATGATCGCCGTCTATGGTCTCGTAGGCAATGAAGTCCGGCATGGGTAATGGGCCATCCTGAATTGGAGAATGCTTGATTGCATGGGTGTAAGCCGAGTGCAAGCCGGTTGCCGGACCATGTTTTTGCCACGAAACGATGTTCCGATTTCGTGGGGCAATATAATCGATTAGAGTTACGTTGACTTTCGCAGCCCGACAACGCAAGAAAGCAGCACAGTACAAATAACAAGGGGTCTCATCGGAGCCGTGTCACACCGATCCACAAAACCTCTCCCGGCGCGCATCCGGCGTTTGTTCAAATTCAGTCTCTTTGCATCGGCCGTGGCGATCCCCGCCATGATGGCGGGTGCAGCGCACGCCGAATTTCGCGTCTGCAACGGCACCCAGAACCTCGTCGGCGTGGCGATCGGTTACCGGGCCCAGGAGGGCTGGATCACCGAGGGCTGGTGGCAGGTGCCGGCGACCACCTGCGCCACCCTGATCGAAGGCGAACTGCAGTCCCGCTACTATTATCTCTATGCCGAGGACGCCGTACGCGGCGGCCGCTGGACCGGCGATATCAGCATGTGCGTGGCCGAAAACGAGTTCAAGATCGTCGGCGTCCAGGATTGCTTTGCCCGCGGCTACCAGAAGATGGGCTTCAAGGAATATGACACGGGCCGTCAGGGGAGCTGGATGGTTCAGCTGTCCGACACCCCAGGGACGCAGGAAAGCCAGAATTGATGAAGCGGAATCGCAAAGTAAAAATCCTCGCCACGCTCGGCCCGGCCTCTTCCGACGAGGCGATGATCCAGAAGCTGCATGAA
>JAEWPB010000027.1 GCA_023399465.1 Pseudomonadota bacterium | reverse complement strand
GGCACGGCCTCCTTGCCGAAGCCGACGACGGTGTAGGTGCCGAAGGGGACGCCCCCCTCGTAGCCCGTCCCGTCGGTCCCGGCGGCGGGCGCGGTGGGTTCACACGCGGCCAGTACGGCCAGGGCAGCCGCGGCGGCAGCAACGCGGGCGAGAGTTGTCATGACAGGATTCCCCCAAGGAAACATGGTACTGCGGATCGGCCCGCCCTGCCATTCCGCGCCGCCAGAGTCCATGCACGCATGCGCGAGCGGCTTTCCGCCGACCGCCGCCGTGCCATTCCGGCAACGCCCGCGCGGCCCGATTGCCACAAGCCGGCGGGTTCAGCCCAACAACCGCCGCGCGATCACCTGCGCCTGGATCTCGGCCGCGCCCTCGAAGATGTTGAGGATCCGCGCGTCGCACAGCACCCGGCTGATCGCGTATTCCAGCGCAAAGCCGTTGCCGCCGTGGATCTGCAGCGCGTTGTCGGCCGCCGACCACGCCACCCGCGCGCCCAGCAGCTTGGCCATCCCGGCTTCCAGATCGCAGCGCTTGTCGTGGTCCTTCTGCCAGGCCGAGTGATAAGTCAGCTGGCGGGCGACCATGATTTCCACCGCCATCATCGCCAGCTTGTCGGCGACGCGCGGGAAGGCGATCAGCGGCTTGCCGAACTGCTTGCGGTCCAGCGCATACTGCATCCCCAGTTCAAGCGCCGACTGCGCCACGCCGATCGCGCGCGCCGCGGTCTGGATGCGGGCCGATTCAAACGTCTGCATGAGCTGCTTGAACCCCTGGCCCGGCTGTCCGCCCAGCAGGTTGTCGGCCGCGACCTTGAAGCCGTCGAAGCCGAGCTCGTATTCCTTCATGCCGCGGTAGCCGAGCACCTCGATCTCGCCGCCGGTCATGCCGGGGGTGGGGAAGGGCGCCTCGTCCGTGCCGGGGGTCTTCTCGGCCAGGAACATCGACAGCCCGCGCCAGTCGGTCGTCTCGGGGTCGGTGCGGGCGAGCAGCGTCATCACGTGGGTGCGGGCGGCGTGGGTGATCCAGGTCTTGTTGCCGGTGACCTGCCACCCGTCCTCGGTGCGCACCGCGCGGGTCCGCAGGCTGCCGAGGTCCGAGCCGGTGTTGGGCTCGGTGAACACCGCCGTGGGCAGGATCTCGCCCGAGGCGAGCGCCGGCAGCCATTTTGCCTTCTGCTCTTCGGTGCCGCCGACGAGGATCAGCTCGGCCGCGATCTCGGACCGGGTGCCGAGCGAGCCGACCCCGATATAGCCGCGCGACAGCTCTTCGCTGACCACCACCATGCTGGCCTTGGAGAGGCCAAGGCCGCCGAACTCCTCGGGGATGGTCAGGCCGAACACGCCCAGCTCGGCCAGCTCGGCGATGATCTCCATCGGGATCAGCTCGTCCCTGAGGTGCCAGCAGTGGGCCTCGGGGATCACCCGCTCGTCGGCGTAGCGGCGGAACTGGTCGCGGATCATCTCGAGGTCTTCGTCGAGCCCGGTGGCGCCGAAGGTGGCGCGGCCGTGGTTCTCCTGCATCAGCGCGACGAGGCGGGCGCGGGCGGCGGGGGTGTTGCCCGCCATCGCGGCGCGGGCCGCGTCCGAGGGCTGCCAGTCCACGCCGAGGTCCGAGAGCCGGGCGAACTCGGTCTGGCTCATCGGGATGCCGCCGGCGATCTGGGTCAGGTATTCGCCGAAGGCGATGGTCAGGATCAGCCCCTCGATCTCGCCGAAGCCGTCGCCCAGCCGCTCGGCCCAGGCCGACATCTGGCGCAGCGCCTCGACATAGGTCGCGAGCCACGACAGCGCGTGGGCCGCGTGCTGTTCGACCTCGAGCGCCTCGGAGTCGATCTTGCCGCCGCCGACACGCTCACGCAGCGCGGCGGTGGCGCGGGCCTGCAGGGCCTCGATCTCGGGCAGCAGGGCGGCGGCGCTGGCCTGGGTCAGGGCGGGGACGGACGCGGTGTCGAGCATGGGCGATTCCCTTCGGGCAGGCGGCTGTAAGGTTGCCCGACCTCTAGAACCTTCGCAGGCGCAGCGCAACGATGCTGCGCTGCAACGTAGCGGCGCGCAGCATTGTTGCGTCCGTGGCGGGCGCCCCCCGTGCTGGCGGCCCCTTGTCGCCGCCCCGGGGCAGGCTAAGGTCGCGCCCATGTTCGGGCTCGACCCTCACCTACTGCTGCTCGCGGTGGCCGTCACCTTCGTCGCGGGCTTCGTCAAGGGCGCCATCGGCTTTGCCATGCCGATGATCATGATGTCGGCCTTCGGCTCGTTCCTGCCGGCGCCCACCGCGCTCGCGCTGCTGATCGTGCCGACGCTGATGACCAACACCCAGCAGGCCACGCGCCAGGGCCTGCGCGCGGCGTGGGAGAGCGCCGGTCACGTGCGCTGGCACATCGCCATGGTGGTGCTGTTCATCTTCGTCTCGGCGCCCTTCGCCAAGGTGCTGCCGGCCTGGGCGATGTATCTGGCCCTCGGCGCGCCGATCACCGGCTTCGCGCTCTGGCAGCTTTCGGGCCGCCCGCTGGCGCTGCCGATCCACCGCCGGCGCCGGGCCGAGATCGTCAGCGGCATCATCGGCGGGCTCTACGGCGGGATCTCGGGCATCTGGGGGCCACCGCTGATCGTCTATCTGCTCTCCATCGGGGCGCCCAAGCTGGAACAGATCCGCGTGCAGGGGGTGGTGTTCCTGATCGGCGCGGTGGCGCTGACGGTCGCGCATCTCGGCTCGGGCGTGCTC
>JAEWPB010000167.1 GCA_023399465.1 Pseudomonadota bacterium | reverse complement strand
GCTCTACATGGTCGTGCTGGCGCTCATCACCGGTTTCGTCCTGCGCTGGACGCGCTTCGGCCGCTATGTCTTCGCGATCGGCGGCAACGAGCAGGCGGCGACGCTGACCGGCGTGCCGGTGCGCAGGATCAAGGTCGCTGTCTACATGATCTCGGCGTTGTCGGCCGGCATCGCCGGCATCATCCAGACCGGCTGGCTCGGCGCGGTGACGACCAATATCGGCGCCGGCATGGAGTTGCAGGTGATCGCCGCGGCGGTCATCGGCGGGGCGCATCTTGCCGGTGGTGTCGGCACCGCGTTCGGCGCGATTATCGGCGCCGCCCTCATCGAGGTGATCCGCAACAGCCTCGGCCTGCTCGGGATCAACGCCTTCTGGCAGGGAACGTTCATCGGCGGCGCCATCATCCTCGCCGTACTGTTCGACCGCATCCGCAATTTCCGCCAGAGCGAATAGCGGGAACGCCGTTCACCCGGAGCGTGGTTCAGCGCGTCGTACCGCCAAAGAGGCGGACTGCATCGCAGGCGCGGGCAAAGAGTTCGCCATGTTCGCGCGGCATCGCGTGCGGCGTGACCCGTGCGCCGAGCTGCTTGAAATCGAACGGCTCGCCTGTAGCCTCGGCAGCGAGAGCGGCGGTGCCGACCGCCGTCAGTTCCGCCTGCTCAGAGACCAGCAGTTCACGGCCGAGCGCATCGGCGAGGAACTGGCAGAAATAGGCGTTGCGGCTCATCCCGCCGTCGATCGACAGGCGCGGTGCCAGCGGTTGCGTCAATTCGATGGTGCGGATGACTTCCGCCATGCGCATGGCAACGCCTTCCAGCAGTGCCTGCATCATGTCCTGCGGGCGGGTGTCGAGCGTCAATCCGAGCCATGTCCCGCGCGCCTCCCGATCCCAATGCGGGCAGGCAAGCCCGGCAAGCGCCGGCACGAAGGCAAGGCCGCGTCCGAGGGCGGACCGTTCGGAGAAATGGTTAAGCTCGGCGAAATCGGCGAAGAGGCCGAGGCCTTGAGCCCAGTTGACTGCCGAGGAGGCGCAATAGACCCCGCCGTCCAGAGCGTAGACCGGGGCCTCACCCGCCTTCTGCCAGGCCACCGTCGGCAGCACCCCACCTCGCGGGTTTTCCGCCAACGCGCCGGTGACGGCCAGCGCGAAGGCTCCGGTTCCGAAGGTGATCTTGGCGTCGCCAGCGCCGCGGCAGCCGTGCCCGTAGAGTGAGGCCTGCTGATCGACGATGCTCGCCGTCAGTGGAACCGGCCTGCCGCCGCAATCGAGCATGCCGAAGGCGCCGGTGCTCGGTCCGATCGGCGGCAGCGCCTCGATCGGCACGCCGAACAGCCGGCAGAGTTCGGGATCCCACTCGCAGGTTGCAAGGTTCATCAGGCTGGTGCGCGAGGCGGTGGTGACATCGGTGCGGTAGTCGCCGACGAGACGGTCGCGAAAGAACGCATCCGTCGTGCCGAGCCGTAGCCGGCCCTTTTCCGCCAGGCGCCGGGCCTCCGGGATCTCGCGGATGATCCAGCCGAGTTTTGAAGCGGAAAAATAGGGATCGAGCGGCAATCCGGCGCGTTCGAGCACCGGCGTTCCGGCGCCATCGGCAGCAAGGCGTGCGGTCTCGGCTTGCGTGCGGTCGTCCTGCCAGACGATCACCGGACCGACGGCCTTCCCCGTCTCAGCATCCCATGCCAGGCAGCTTTCGCCCTGGTTGTCGATCCCGACCGCGCCGAGACCGGCGATGGTGCCGGCGGCATCCAGGCAGGCCTTCAGGCTGGCGATCAATTCTTCCGGATCGTGCTCCACCCAGCCCGGACGAGGGTAGAACTGCAGGTGGGCCACGGAATGAAGAGGGGTGACGGCGCCGCTCTCGTCGACGATCAGCGCCCGGGTGCTCGTCGTTCCCTGGTCGATGGCGAGCGTCTTCATGAATTTCTTTCCGTAATCGAGATCTCGGCAACGCCTTCGGCACTGGCGGGAAAGCAATCGAGCGGCAGCAGGATGCGGCGCTCCGGCAAGGCGGCAATTCGGCGCGACCAGATCTCCTTGCCGTTGACGCAGAGATGCAGCCTGCCCGTCACCGGGCGCTTGACGCGCAGTTGCAGCGATGTCCCGATGCCGCTCTCCCGCCCCGGCGCCAATTGCGCGGGAACGATGTATTTGATCGCATCACTGTCGGCCGTCACCTTCAACGTCGGCGCGGCGACGGTCGGCAGCCGGCCGGCAAGGCTGTCTGCGATCAGCGCCCCGATCCGTGTCCCCTCCTGCCAGCTCCAGCCGGCGGTTTCGACCGCGCGCAGCAGGTTGCCCGCAGCAAAATAGTCGGGGTCCGAGCACCGGCCGTACTGGTCGATTTCCGGTCCGCCGCTGCCGGCATTGCAGGTGAGATGGCTGGACCGGACAAGCGTAGCCTCGGGCACGAAGCGGCCGGAAAAGATCACGCCGTCGGCCTCCAGCGTTTCGGTCCGTCCTTCGTGATCACGCACCACGACCTCGCGGACCCGATCCTCGCCATGAACCGCAACGACCACACAGCCGAGCTTGAGCGGCACCCGCATCGCCCATGGCAGGAGTGCTGAAGGCCAGTATGCGGTCGGCCGCCTCCGCCTTTCGATCATTGCCACCGGGCGGATACCCATGTGCCGGCAGGTCAGCAGCGCAGAGAAGGAGACCAGCTCCGATCCAACGATGACCGGCCGCGTGAACGGCTTCATCCCATTGAGATAGACCAGTCCCTGCAGAGCGCCGGTGGAGAGGATGCCGCCGGGCTTCGTTCCCCCGACGAGCGCGTTGGCGCGGCTGGTTTCCCGCACCCCGGTGCAGAGAAGAACGCGCTTCGCCTTGATGTCGTTCAGCCCCCGAGAACTCGTGACGGTCAGCCGTGGTCCCTCATGCAATGCGACGACGCTGACCCCGCATTCGATCTCGACACCGGCGGCATGGGCGCGATCCACCAGACGCTCGGCATAATCCGGCCCGCGCAGCACGCGGCGGAATTCGCGCATCCCGAAGGGATAGTGGCCACAGTGGCGCGGGATGCCGCCGGCCTCCTGTTCCCGTTCTAGGACGAGGACGGATTTTACGCCGCTCTCCCGCAGGGCTGTCGCCGCAGCCAGTCCCGCCGGTCCACCGCCGACGATCGCGACATCGCATTCCCGTGCCCGCCTATCGCCCATCGTCGTCCCCAAGCATCGGATATTTCAGCCGGCCGCGCGTCAGCGCGGCAAGTTCTGCGGAACAGTAGAAGCCCTGGCATCGCCCCATCGTCACCCGCGTGCGTCTCTTCAGGCCGGCGAGGCTCTGGGGAGCAAGCGCGTCCAGCAGCGCCGCCTCGATTTCGCGGCGTGTCACCAGTTCGCAGTGGCAGACGATCCCGCCATTGCCCGGAGATTGCCAGTCACGCTCCCCATATTCGCTGATCATCCGCATCTGCGGCCAGGCCGGATCGGTGAGCGCGGCACCCTCCCCGGCAAACGCCTTGCCGAGCTCGAAGACATGCCGGGCAATGCCGAGGGCTGCGCTCAGCCCCGTCGAGCGGATACCGCCGACCGTGATGTAGTTACGCCCGGCATGCGCCTTGATGCGGTATTCCTTTTCCTCGGTCGCAGGACGCAGGCCGGCATAGATTGCCACCACGTCCTCATCGGCGAGCGCCGGCAGGATCTCCGCACCACGCTGCTTCAGCGCCGAAAGGGTTTCCGGCACCAGTTCGGCGTTACGCCGGTCGTCCTGCTCTTCCGCAGTCGGCCCGACGATGAGATTGCCGAAGGCAGTGCGGCAGACGACGACGCCCTTTGTCGTCTTGCTCGGGACCGGCAGCAGGATGTGGCCGGCAAGTCGCGAGGCGCGTTTGTCATAGACGACGAACTGGCCCTTGCGCGGCCGGATCTCGAAATCGCTGTGCCCGAGCAGCCGCTCATCGAGCAAATCCCCATAAAGACCGGCAGCATTAATGACCGAACGGGCACGAATCTCGCCTTGCGAAGTGGCGAGTTGCCAGCACCCGCCGTCGAAGGCCCCGCCCGTCACCTCGCAGTCGCGGCGAAGCTCCGCACCATTGGCAATCGCCTGCAGCAGATAGGCATGCGGGGCCGACCAGGGGTCGATGACGTATTCGCGCGGAACGCGAAAACCCGCACGCACCGCTTGCGACAGTCCCGGTTCGAGCGCGAGTATTTCACTGCGGGTAAGCAGCGCGACGTCATCGATGCCGTTGGCGCGCGCTTGCTCCATGAGTGCAGGAAGTGCTGCCTCTTCCTCCTCGTTCCAGGCGAGAACCAGCGCGCCGCATTCGATTAGCGGCAGATTAAGTCGCTTTCTGATATCCAGGTACTCGGCATAGCCCGCAGCCAGGCATTCCGCCTCGAGCGAACCGACCGGCGCATCGAAGCCTGTATGCAGGATGGCGCTGTTGGCCTTGGATGCGCCGTCGAGAATATCGGCAGCCTTCTCCAGCAGGACCACGCGGGCACCCTCGAGGGTGAAGCGCCGCGCAATGGCGCAGCCGACCACGCCCGCACCGACTACGGCAACATCATATAGGGCAAACGGCAACGCGGATTGAACTGAAGGGTCGGGCATGCGTCCATCTGTAGGTTGCACGGGCGGCGATTGTGGTTGCAGCCTTGCAAAAAATGACCATTTGGTCAATCAGTAAGTTTCATCGCCACATGCGAAGTCTAATACCCACATATTTTCGTTGACATGGGCATTTTCGACTTATTTACTGACCGCAACAAGGGGAACTAATGAAACCGAAAGAACGCCAGGCGAAGATCGCTGAGATCGTCGACCAGCAGGGCCGCATGACTGTGGATTCGCTGTCCGCACATTTTGGCGTGTCGGCCGAAACCATTCGGCGCGACCTGGGCGAACTTGCGGAAAGCGGCGTGGTGCAGAAGGTCCATGGCGGCGTCAAGCCGCTAAAGCTGCATTTCGAGGGCAGTTTCCAGGAGAGGATGGCCGAAGATGCCGCCGGCAAGCGGATCATCGCCCGCAAGCTCCTCGACCTCGTCGAACCCGGCGACACCATCTTCATCGACACCGGTTCGACGACGCTGTTCTGTGCCGAGGAACTCTCCGCCCTCGAGCGGCTGACAGTCATCACCAACTCCGTGCGCATCGCCCAGATCTTTGCCGCCGCCGGCAACGGCGCTTCGATCTACCTGCTCGGCGGCGCCTTCAGCAGTGACAACGGCGAGACCGTCGGGCCGATCGCCATCGAGCAGATCGCCAATTTCCATGCCGATCACGCGATCCTGACGGTCGCCGCCATCGACCATGAAGCCGGCGCCACCGACGCCAGTTTCGACGAAGCCCAGGTAGGCCGGGCGATGGCCCGCAATGCCCGGCACGTCTACGTCGTCGCGAGCGGCGCAAAGTTCGGACGACGGGCGGCGTTCGGCGTCTGCCCGCTCGCCCAGATCGACCTGATCGTCAGCGATGCACGACCGCCGCCTGAACTGGTCAAGGCGCTACGCGCCAGCGGCACGGCAATGCGGTGACATAAAATCAAGGGGAACAGCGAATGCCGAATGCAATAAAAACCTACGTCAGAGTGGTCGACAAGATATCGGACTACGTCGGTATCTTCGCCATGTTCCTGATTTTCATGATGGTCGGGGTGCTCCTGCTCGACGCCGTCACCCGCAACGTCATCCACATCCCGTTGCACTGGTGCATCGAGGTCGCGCAGTTCACGCTCGCGGCGTATTACTTCCTCGGCGGCGCCAAGACGCTGATGGACGACGACCACGCCCGCATGGATCTGTTCTATTCGCGCCTGCACACCCGCGGCAAGGCGATCATGGACCTGTGCACCTCGGGTTGCCTGCTTTTCTATCTCGGGGTGCTGCTGCTCGGCTCGATCTCCAGCCTGCAATACGCCATCGCCACCGGCGAACGCCGCTTCTCGATGTGGAACCCGTCGATGATCCCGATCAAGGCGCTGATGGTCTGCTGCATCGTGCTGATGATCGCACAAGCAATTTCCCTGATTTTCAAGAATATCGCCACCGTGCGTGGAGCTGAAATTCGATGAGCTACGAACTTATTGCCATACTTATGTTCTTGACGATGACGGTGATGCTCGTCACCGGTCAGCGTGTGTTTGCAGCCATCGGATTCGTGGCAGCCGGCGCGGCCCTGCTGCTCTATGGCCAGGGCGGCGAGGAAATGCCGTTCAACGCGGCGTTCAAGCTGTTCAACTGGTTCCCGATGCTGACCCTGCCCCTGTTCATCTACATGGGCTACATCCTGTCGGAGTCGGGCATCGCCGAAGACCTCTACAAGATGCTGCACGTGTGGTTCGGGCGCCTGCGCGGCGGCCTGGCACTCGGCACGATCCTGCTGATGGTGATCATCTCGGCGATGAACGGGCTTTCGGTCGCCGGCATGGCAATCGGCGCCACCATCGCGCTGCCGGAAATGCTGCGCCGCGGCTATGACAAGGTGATGATCTCGGGCGTGGTCCAGGGCGGCTCGTCGCTCGGCATCCTCGTGCCGCCGAGCGTCGTGCTCGTGCTCTACGGCATGATCGCACGCCAGCCGGTCGGCCAGCTCTGGCTCGCCGGCGTCGTGCCGGGCCTGATGATGGCGACGATCTTCGCCCTCTACGTAATCATCCGCTGCCGCATCAATCCGAAGCTCGCTCCGACCGTCACCGATGAAGAACTGAACATGCCGCTTAGCGAAAAGCTCAGGCTGCTGCGTGCGGGCATCATTCCGTTCCTGATCTTCTTCACCATGACCGGCCTGTTCGTCTTCGGCTACACCAGCCTGGTCGAAAGCTCGGCCGTCGGCGCAACCTCGGCCACGCTTGCAGCCGCCTTCAAGCGCCGCCTCAGCTGGAAGATCATCTACGAGACATCGCAGAAGACGATGGCGATCTCGTGCATGTTCCTGTGGCTCATTCTCGCGGCCCTCGCCTTCGGCGCGATCTTCGACGGCATCGGCGCGGTCAAGGCGATCGAAGGCCTGTTCATCAAGCAGTGGGAGCTGACGCCCTGGCAGATCCTGATCATGATGATGGCCTCGTTCATCGTCATGGGCATGTTCCTCGACGACACGGCGATGCTGGTGATCGTCGCGCCGCTCTACGTGCCGCTGGTCAAGGCGCTCGGTTTCGACCTCATCTGGTTCGGTATCCTCTACACGATCACCTGCCAGATCGCCTACATCACACCGCCCTTCGGCTACAACCTGTTCCTGATGCGGTCACTCGGGCCAAAGGAAATCAGCCTGATCGATATCTACCGGTCCATCATTCCGTTCGTGCTGATGATGATCCTGATGATCGCGTTGCTGATGATCTTCCCGCAGATCGCGCTGTGGCTGCCCAACTACGTCTACGGAAAGTGACGCAACCAACCCAAGAGCCCGGAAAGGGCCAAGATCAACCTAAGAGGAGAATAGCCATATGAGCAAGACTGACGACAACTCCGTGTGCCCTTCCGGCGCCATCCTTGAAAGCCGCCGCCAGTTCCTGAGAACCGCCGGCTTTGGTGGCGCCGCCGCCATCGCCGGCTCGACGCTGGCCGCTCCCGCCGTGCTCGCCCAGAGCGCCCCGATCAAGTGGCGCCTGCAGACCTACTCCGGCGCCCCGCTCGGCGCCCACGTGATCAAGCCGCAGATCGAGGCGTTCAACGCGGCGGCCAACGGCGAGATGGAAATCGAGCTTTACTACGCCGACCAGCTGGTTCCGACTGCCGAGCTTTTCCGCGCCCTGCAGAACGGCACCATCGACGCGGTGCAGTCGGACGACGCCACCATGGCCTCGCCGGTCGACATCTCGGTGTTCGGCGGCTACTTCCCGTTCAGCACCCGCTTCAGCCTCGACCTCCCGGCGCTCTTTGCCTATTACGGCCTGAACCAGATCTGGGAAGAAGCCTATAACGAGGTCGAGAACGTCCAGTGGATTTCCGCCGGCGCCTGGGACCCGCTGCACATCTTCACCAAGGAGCCGATCCGCAGCCTCGCCGACATGCAGGGCAAGCGCGTCTTCGGCGTCCCGACAGCCGGCAAGTTCCTGTCGCGCTACGGTCTCGTCCCGGTCACCGTTCCGTGGGACGACGTTGAAGTCGCCCTCCAGACCGGCGAACTCGACGGCGTTGCCTGGTGCGGTTTCACCGAAGCCTATGAAGTCGGCTGGGCCGATGTCTGCAACTACGCGCTGGCCAACAGCATTACCGGCGCATGGTGCGGCTCCTACTTCGCCAACAAGGCCAGCTGGGCGAAGGTGCCGCCGCACCTCCAGCAGCTTTTCCGCTCGACGATCGACCAGTCGCACTACTACCGCAACGTCTGGTACTGGGGCGGCGAGGCACAGCTTCGCGTTCACGGCGAAAAGATGGAACAAACCTCGCTTCCTGCAGAAGAATGGAACCAGGTGGTCAAGGATGCGGAAGGTTTCTGGGACGAAATCGCCAAGGAATCCGAGCGCGCCGGACGCGTTGTGGAAATCTTCAAGCGCTATGCTGCCGATCAGGAAAAGGCCGGCTATCCGTACCGCTGATTCGTACGGTTGCGAGATATGAAATCCAGTGCCGGGACGCTTCATGCGCCCCGGCATTTTTTTGATCCTGCGCGCGCCCGGTGCCCTCGAAAGGATCCGTTCGCG
>JAEWPB010000081.1 GCA_023399465.1 Pseudomonadota bacterium | reverse complement strand
GCGGACGGCCGGGGCCGTCCGCCGCAAGCTTTGGTCGAAGCCGGCGTCAGGCCGCGGCGCGGACTTCGAGGATCGAGGCTTCGAGGATATCGAGTGCCTCGGCAAAGATGTCGTCGCCGACCGTGATCGGCGCCAGGAAGCGGATGACATTGCCATGGACGCCGCAGGTCAGAAGGATCAGACCCTTTTCCAGCGCCTTCAGCCGCACCGCATTGGCGAAGTCGGCGCTTGGCAGCCTGGTGGTGGCGTCCTGGAACTCGACCGCGTTCATGAAGCCCGGGCCACGGATATCGACGATCTCGGGCACCTGCTCCTGCAGCGATGCCAGCCGCTGCTTCAGGCGGTTGCCGAGCTGGTTGGCACGTTCGCAGAGCCCCTCCTCCTCGATGACGTCGAGCACCGCATGCGCCGCCGCGATCCCGAGCGGATTGCCGGCATAGGTGCCGCCGAGGCCGCCGGGGCCGGGCGCGTCCATGATCTCGGCGCGGCCGGTGACCGCCGACAGCGGGAAACCGCCGGCAAGGCTCTTCGCCATGGTGATGAGGTCGGGAACCACGTCATAATGCTCGGAACCGAACATCTTGCCGGTGCGGGCAAAACCGGTCTGCACCTCGTCGGCGATGAGCAGGATGCCATACTGGTCGCAGAGCGCCCGCAGGCCCTTCATCAGCGCTGCCGGCGCGGGATAGAAACCGCCCTCGCCCTGGACCGGTTCGATGATGATCGCCGCAACCCGGTTCGGATCGACATCGGCCTTGAACAGCTTGTCGAGGATGTCGAGCGAATCCTGCACGGTGACACCGTGCAGTTCGACCGGGAACGGGACGTGGAAGACATCGCCCGGCATGGCGCCGAAGCCGACCTTGTAGGGCACGACCTTGCCGGTCAGCGCCATGCCCATGAAGGTCCGGCCATGGAAGGCGCCGGTAAAGGCGACGACGGCCGAACGACCGGTGGCGGCGCGGGCGATCTTGATCGCGTTTTCCACCGCTTCGGCACCTGTCGTGGCGAAGATCGTCTTCTTGGCGAAATCGCCGGGGGTCAGCTTGTTCAAGCGCTCGGCCAGCGCGACATAGTTTTCGTAGGGCACGACCTGGTGGCAGGTGTGGGTGAAGCGGTCGAGCTGCTCCTTGACGGCGGCGATCACCTTGGGATGGCGATGACCGGTGTTGAGCACCGCAATGCCGGCGGCGAAATCGATATAGCGATTGCCTTCCTTGTCCCAGATCTCGCTGTTTTCGGCGCGATCCGCGTAGATTTGCGTGGTCATGCCGACGCCACGGGAGATGGCGGCGTTCTTGCGGTCAGTGAGCGATACGTCGGACATTTGCAGTGAACCCTCTAGAGAACCAGCTTCATTATCTTGTATTATTTCTGCAAGATATTCGCAAACTCCTACATTTTTTCTGCAAGTTTGCAAGATGCTTCTCATCGCATCAATACCCCCTGAAGGGCACGTATCCAGGCCGGAAAAACGCGGAGCTGCGCACGGTCAAAATGGGAATGGAATGCGCCTGCCTCTAGGCCTTCGACTGCGCCGCCAGCCAGTCGGCACTCTCGGCGACAATCCGTTCGACCGGCAAGGCGGCATCGATGCGGTGCACCAGTGGTTCGCCGACCGGCGTTTCCAGCGTCGCGAGCTGGCTTTCGAGCAGGGAAACGGGCATGAAGTGACCCTTGCGGCTCGCCATGCGCGTGGACAGCACATCGAAGGCGCCGTCGAGAAAGATGAAATAGAGCGGCGCCGCGGCTGCACGCAGCCGCTCGCGGTAGGCCTTTTTGAGTGCCGAACAGGAGATCACGACACCGCCCGGCGCTTGCGCCAGCCGGTCGCCGATCTGGTCTAGCCAAGGCCAGCGGTCAGCATCGCTGAGCGGAATACCGGCAGCCATTCTGGCGACATTGGATTGCGGATGCAGGCTGTCGCCCTCGACGAAGGGTAACTGCAGCCTGTCGGCAAGGGCTGCGCCAACCGACGTCTTGCCGGAGCCCGACACACCCATCACCACAACCCGTACCATCGACCGCGATCTCCTCGGTGCATGCATCCTGTTTGCCACCACGCCGGCGCCGGCATCTGCCATGGGCATCTGGTATGGTTGAAACCCGCCTGCACTGTAAAGGCCGGCGCCCGAGCTTTTCCGACGACAGCAGGGCGATTGCCGATTTGACATCGCCGTCAGCGACTATTTACAAATTCCCCGATTGGAACCTGACTGCGACCAGAGCTGCTGCCCTGCAAGGCAGACAGCTCCGCCATCCTGGCGGACAACAACAAGAACAGGGATTTGGCCAATGAGTGACATGCAGGGGATACGCTACCGGGTGGCAGAGGCCGCCAGGCTGGCCGGCGTTTCCGCCTCCACACTCAGGCTGTGGGAAAGCCAGGGCCTCGTCGTTCCCGACCGCTCCGAAACCGGGCACCGCCAGTACAGCGCCGATGACGTGGCCCGCCTGAAGCGCATCTCCTGGCTGCGCAGTGAGCGCGGCCTTAATCCGGCCGCCATCCGCGAGGCACTGGAAACCGAAGACGGCGCCGCCCCCAGGGTCGCAGCCGCGGAAAACGAGGCCGGCGCGCAATTCGACATCGGGCGAAAACTCCGGAGCCTGCGCCATGCGGCTGGCCTGACGCTGGAAGACGTCGCCCAGGCGGTCGGCATCGCCCCATCGGTGCTGTCGACCTTCGAGCGCACCTCGCAGGGCATCACCTTCACCATTCTGCACGGCCTTGCCGACTATTTCGGAACCACCGTGTCACGCCTTTCCGGCGAGGAGGCGGCGGAAACCCGCCCGCTGATCCGCAACGGCGAATGGCGGACCTGGCCGATGCCAATGCCGGGGGTGACGGTGCAGATTCTGGCCGAAGGCCAGGTGACGATGGACTGCCACCGTTTCGTGCTGGCGCCCGGCGCTTCGAGCGAAGGCGCCTACACCCACGAGGGCGAGGAGTTCATCCATGTCCTCACCGGCCGACTGGAAGTGGTCCTCGACGCCGATCAGTTCCACGATCTCGGCCCCGGAGACTCGCTCTATTTCGCCAGCAAGCGCCACCATTCCTGGCGCAACCGCCACGACGGCGAAACCGTGCTCCTATGGATCAACACGCCGCCGACATTCTGACCCCGCAGCACAAGCCGCCTACAGTCCCTCCGGATAGACCCTGACGGGACGATTGTCCTTGACCGACTGCATGACGACGAAGGTCGAAGTGTTGGCGACGTTCGGCAGGCTCGAGATCTTTTCGCCCAGCACCTCGCGATACTTGTGGATATCCGAGGTCCGGACCTTCAGCAGGTAATCGAAAGAGCCGGCGATCATGTGGCACTCCTCGACCTCGCGGATCTTGCGCACGGCGCTGTTGAAATCCTCGAGCGCCTTCTCGCGGGTATCGGACAATTTCACTTCGGTGAAGGCGATATGGTCGAGCCCGAGCTTCTGCGGATCGATCGCGGCGCGAAAGCCGAGGATGAAACCATCGTCGATCAACCGCTTCAAACGCGACTGGCAAGGGGTCTTTGACAAGCCCACGCGCTTCGACAACTCCGTGACCGAGATCCGGCCGTCCTCGCTGAGGATTTCGAGAATACGGAGATCGAATTGGTCCAATTCACTAACTGTTTGGGCTTTTGACATCCAGATCGTCCTGAATTCGCGCGATAATCAATTCGAATAGCCTATATTTTCGCCAAATCAAGGCAACATGGAAATCTGGTCGGTGCTAGTATCCGTTTACCTGCGGATTGGAGCGCGCGAAAATGGCCGCCCCAGCGCCGCGGCTAGCGCCGCAAAACCGGCGGATGAGCAACATATCCGACAATTTGAGCTGGTCCCATCCCGATGACAACGTCCTCCTCCATTCCGACCAATACTTCCGGCATTTTTGCAGATTTCGCACCCGAGATCCGGCCGCAGGGTCCGCTGCGCCAGGCCATTACCGCCGCGTACCGCCGTCCCGAGGCCGAGTGCCTCGTCCCGCTGCTCGAAGCCGCCACGCTGCCAGACGAGACCCGCGCCGAGGTCCGGAAGACCGCCCGCCGGCTGATCGAGGCCCTGCGCGCCAAGCACAAGGGCACCGGCGTCGAAGGGCTGGTGCATGAATATTCGCTTTCGAGCCAGGAAGGCGTGGCGCTGATGTGCCTTGCCGAAGCCCTGCTTCGCATTCCCGACACCGCCACCCGCGACGCCCTGATCCGCGACAAGATCTCCGACGGTGACTGGAAGTCCCATATCGGCGGCGGACGCTCGCTGTTCGTCAACGCCGCCACCTGGGGCCTGGTGGTCACCGGCAAGCTGACCACGACGGTCAACGACCGCGGCCTTTCCGCCGCCCTTACCCGTCTGATCGCCCGCTGCGGCGAACCGGTCATCCGCCGCGGCGTCGACATGGCGATGCGGATGATGGGCGAGCAGTTCGTCACCGGCGAGACCATCGACGAAGCGCTGAAGCGCTCGCGCCCGCTCGAGCAGAAGGGCTTCCGCTATTCCTACGACATGCTCGGCGAAGCCGCGACCACGGCCGCCGATGCCGAGCGCTACTACAAGGACTACGAGGTCGCCATCCACGCGATCGGCAGCGCCTCGGCCGGCCGCGGCATCTATGAAGGCCCCGGCATTTCGATCAAGCTCTCGGCGCTGCACCCGCGCTATTCGCGTTCGCAGTCCGCCCGCGTCATGGACGAACTGCTGCCCAAGGTGAAGGCGCTCGCCGCTCTCGCCAAGAAGTATGACATCGGCCTCAACATCGACGCCGAGGAAGCCGATCGCCTCGAACTGTCGCTCGATCTGCTGGAAAGCCTCTGCCTCGACGCCGATCTTGCCGGCTGGGACGGCATGGGCTTCGTGGTGCAGGCCTATGGCAAGCGCTGCCCCTTTGTCCTCGACTTCATCATCGACCTCGCCCGCCGCGCAAAGCGCCGCATCATGGTTCGCCTCGTCAAGGGCGCCTACTGGGATGCGGAAATCAAGCGCGCCCAGGTGGACGGCCTCGAGGAGTTCCCGGTCTATACCCGCAAGGTCCACACCGACGTTTCCTACATTGCCTGCGCCCGCAAGCTGCTCGGCGCCACGGATGTGATCTTCCCGCAGTTCGCGACCCACAACGCCCAGACGCTGGCGACGATCTATCACATCGCCGGGCCGGACTATAAGGTCGGCAAGTACGAGTTCCAGTGCCTTCACGGTATGGGCGAGCCGCTCTATGACGAAGTTGTCGGCCGCGCCAACCTCGACCGTCCGTGCCGCGTTTACGCACCAGTCGGAACCCACGAGACGCTGCTTGCCTACCTGGTTCGCCGCCTGCTCGAAAACGGCGCCAACTCGTCCTTCGTCAATCGCATCGGCGACGCCAGCGTTTCGGTCGATGAACTGATTGCCGATCCGGTCGAGGTCGTTCGCTCGATGGCCGTCGTCGGCGCTCGCCATGACCAGATCCCGCTGCCCGCCGATCTCTACGGCGACCGCGTCAACTCGGCCGGTCTGGACTTGTCCAACGAGAACGAACTGGCCGCGCTGACGGAATCCCTCAAAGCGAGCGCCGCCATGAACTGGACGGCCGTACCGCAACTGGCAACGGGCAATGCCTCGGGCGAGACCCGCCCGGTGCTCAATCCCGGCGATCATCGCGACGTCGTCGGCTCGGTCACCGAAACCTCGGAAGCCGACGCCGCTCGCGCCGTCGAGCTCGCGGCTGGTGCCGCCGCAAATTGGGCAGCGGTATCGCCCGCCGACCGGGCTGCCTGCCTTGCCCGCGCCGCCGACATCATGCAGGAGCGCATGCCGATCCTTCTCGGGCTGATCGCCCGCGAGGCCGGCAAGTCGCTGCCGAACGCCATCGCCGAAGTCCGCGAAGCGATCGACTTCCTGCGTTACTACGGCGAACAGGCCAAGCGCACCTTCGGCCCGGCGCATGCCGCGCTCGGCCCGATCGTCTGCATCAGCCCGTGGAACTTCCCGCTCGCCATCTTCATCGGCCAGGTCGCCGCAGCGCTCGTCGCCGGCAATCCGGTTCTGGCAAAGCCGGCAGAAGAAACGCCGCTGATCGCTGCCGAAGGCGTCCGCATCCTGCACGAAGCCGGCGTTCCGGCCGAAGCGCTGCAACTGCTGCCGGGTGACGGTCGAGTCGGCGCCGCACTCGTCGGGGCTCCGCAGACCGCCGGCGTGATGTTCACCGGATCGACCGAAGTCGCCCGCCTCATCCAGGCGCAGCTCGCCGACCGGCTCTCGGCCGATGGCCGGCCGATCCCGCTGATCGCCGAAACCGGTGGCCAGAACGCGATGATCGTTGATTCCTCGGCTCTTGCCGAACAGGTCGTCTTCGACGTCATCGCCTCGGCCTTCGACAGCGCCGGCCAGCGCTGCTCGGCACTGCGCGTGCTCTGCCTGCAGGAAGATGTCGCTGATCGCATCCTCACCATGCTCAAGGGCGCGCTGCACGAACTGAGCATCGGCCGGACCGACCGCCTGTCGATCGACATTGGCCCGGTCATCACCGCCGAGGCCAAGGGCATCATCGAAGGCCATATCGACACGATGCGCAGCCGCGGTCGCAAGGTCGAGCAGATCGGTCTCGACAACGAGACCGGCAATGGCACCTTCGTGCCGCCGACGATCATCGAGCTTGCTTCGCTTGCCGACCTGAAGCGTGAGGTGTTCGGCCCCGTGCTGCACGTCATCCGCTACAAGCGCGACAATCTCGATCGCCTGATTGACGACATCAATGCCACCGGCTACGGCCTGACTTTCGGCCTGCACACGCGCCTTGACGAAACCATTGCCCATGTCACCAACAGCGTGAAGGCCGGCAATCTCTACGTCAACCGCAACATCATCGGCGCCGTTGTCGGCGTGCAGCCCTTTGGCGGTCGCGGCCTCTCCGGCACCGGCCCCAAGGCCGGCGGTCCGCTCTATCTCGGCCGTCTGGTCAAGACTGCACCGATCCCGCCGCGCCACAGCTCGGTCCACATCGATCCGGCACTGACGGATTTCGCCAAGTGGCTCGGCAATCGCGGCATGAATGCCGAGGCGCAGGCAGCCCGCGAAACCGGCAGCGCCTCCGCACTCGGCCTCGACATCGAGCTTCCGGGTCCGGTCGGCGAGCGTAACCTTTACGCGCTGCATCCGCGGGGCAAGGTGCTGCTCGTGCCGCAGACCGAAGCCGGCCTCTACCGCCAGATCGCCGCGGCGCTGGCGACCGGCAACAGCGTTGCCATCGACGCGGCCTCCGGCCTGCAGACGTCGCTGCGTGATCTCCCGGCAAGCGTCGCCTCGCGCGTCGTCTGGTCGAAGGACTGGGCTGTCGATGGTCCGTTCGCCGGCGCCCTGATCGAGGGCGATGCCGAACGCATCCGCGCGGCCAACAAGGCGATTGCCGCCCTCCCCGGCCCGCTTGTCCTGGTCCAGGCAGCATCGAGCGAAGAACTGGCGACCAATCCGGATGCCTACTGCCTCAACTGGCTGCTGGAAGAGGTCTCGACCTCGATCAACACCACCGCAGCCGGCGGCAATGCAAGCCTGATGGCGATTGGCTGATCATCAGCCGCATCACTGGCAATCAAATGAAACCCCGCCCTTAGAGGCGGGGTTTTTCGTATATCGAGCGGATGGACCGGAGTGTGGTCAGGACAGCGATTCCTGCGCACGGGCGAACGCGACCGCATCCTTGACCGACCGCGTCAGGGTCGAAACAATTTCGCCGAGTTCGTCCTCGCTGGCATTGTAGGGAGGCGCGATGATGACGGTATCGCCGGCAACGCCGCCGACATTACCGGTGCAGGGATAGCAGATCAGTCCGGCATCGAAGGCGCGCCGGCCGATATCGGCATGCACCTTGAGGTTCGCGGCAAACGGCACCTTGGTGGCCGGATTGGCGACAATCTCCATCCCGATGAAGTAGCCCCGGCCACGGATGTCGCCGACCTCGGGTACGTCGGCCAATGCCGCCCGCAATTCCTGCTGCAACCGGGCACCACGCGCCAGCACATGCTCGAGCAGGTTGTCGCGCTTGACGATCTTCTGCACCGCGACGGCTGCGGCGCAGCCGGCCGTATGGCCGGTAAAGGTGTGGCCCGTCTGCGCACCGCCATGGGCACTGACCAGGGTCTCGTGCACATGGTCGGAAAAGAGCGCGGCGCCAAGCGGCACATAGCCGCCGCCAAGCCCCTTGGCGATGCTCATGATATCAGGAACGATGCCATCATGCTCCAGCGCCCGCCAGGTGCCGACTCGGCCAGAGCCGCACATCACCTCGTCGCCAATGATCAGCACGCCATGCCGGCGGCACACGGCCTCAATTGCCTTGGCATAGCCGGCCGGCGCCGGCACCACGCCGCCAGCCGCGCCGACCACAGGCTCGAAGATGAAGGCCGCAACGTTTTCCGGACCGACGCGCAGGATTTCGGCTTCCAGTTCCGCGGCGAGATGCGGAACCAGTTGATCGGCAGAAACGCCCTCCGGCGGACGATAGGCATTGGCCGAGGAGACGAACGAAACGTCGAGCAGGCTGCCTTCGAACGAATCGCGACGGACCTTGAAGTCCGAGACCGACAGGGCGCCAAGCGTATTGCCATGCCAGGAGCGCCGACGGGAGATAAAGCGCCGGCGGCTCATCTCGCCGCGGGCGGCATGATACTGCAAAGCGATCTTGAGGCAGGATTCGACTGCCTCCGAGCCGCTGCTGACAAAGACGATCTTGGAAAAGTTGCCGCCAGTGCGATCGGTGATGATGTCAGTCAGTTCGTCGCAGGCATCGCTGGAAAACAGATAGCGGTAGGCGTGCGCAATTTTGGCGTTCTGTTCCGCCAGGGCTTCGTTGACCTCGGGATGGGCGTGACCGAGGCAATAGACCGCCGGTCCGCCCGATCCGTCGAGATAGCGCTTGCCATCGACATCGAAGAGGTAACTGCCGCGGGCATATGCGATTTTGGGAAGGCGATCGACGCCGTAACTGCTGCCGGTGCTGGTAATGCGGGATTTGCTCATGCCTGAATTTCTCTGACTCGGGTCCCGGGGGGACGAATATAAAGAATGCCCGCCGCCCCGCGATGTCACGCACCGCGGAGCGGCGAATTGTTACTCGCGCGGCAGTCCGTAGATGTCGAAGCTGAAATACTGCTTGGCGATGCGGTCGTATTCCCCGCTCTTGAGCAGCGCAAGGATGGCGGCGCTGACCTTTTCGGTCAGTTCCTTGTCCTCCTTGCGGATGGCGATGCCGGCCTTCAGCGGTCCGCCGTCCGCGGCCGGCACATCGGCCAGCATTGCGAGTTCGGCGCCGGCGGCCGACTTCAGGAATTCATCGAGGGCGACCTTGTCGGCCAGTACGGTGTCGACGCGACCGGCCACCAGGTCGGAGTTGGCCTCGTCCTGTGTCGGATAGGTGCGGATTTCCGCGACCTCGCCGAACTTGCTCTCGGCATAGGCGGCATGGGTCGTCGATACCTGCACCCCTATGACCTTGTCCTTCATGCCTTCGACGGTCGGCTCCAGCGCCATGCCCTTCGGGCCGATGAAGGCCGCGCCGGTCGAATAATAGGGCACGGTGAAGTCGACGATCTTGCTGCGTTCGTCGGTGATCGTCATGGAATTGAGGATCATGTCGATCTTCTTTGCCTGCAGGGCGGGAATGATCCCGTCCCAGGCGATCTCGACGAGGACACAGTCCTGCTTGATCTCGGCACAGATCGCCTTGCCGATGTCGATGTCGAAGCCCTTCCAGGTACCGTCGGCGTCCTTCCACTCGAAGGGCGGATACGGCTCCGGCGCCATGCCGATCTTCAGGGGTTCGGCGCTCACGCTCGCAACTGCGGCAAAGCTCATGCAGGCGGCGGTAACGGCAAGGGTCAGCAGGCGTTTCATCAGCGTACTCCATTCAGCATAGGTTGGAAGAACTGCAGGGCACCGGGGTGAGAGCCATGGATGATACAGCTTCGGATTGCCGTGGCAATGACCGGACTCACCTTGCGACTGAAGAAATTTGCCAGCCCTGCCTCGGCTCCGATTGCGGGCCCTTTGCGTCGACAACGGCATACCGCGAGCCAGGCTGCTCCGACGCTTGGCGGGTTGAAAATGCCCACGCCTGTTCTATCTCCCTCGGCACTCTTGTTTTGTTAATCGCAAGCAATGGAACAGGAGCGTTTTGATTGATCGCGATCAGATATGGGAGGGTCGGCCGAGGCCGCAATTGAAAACTCGTGAACGCGGCAAACGCCGCAATCGGCCTGCAACGATACTGTGCTCGGCATAGTAGTTGCCCACGCCGGTTACTCCATATCCGAAGTCTATTTTGGCACGATTGGAGAGATCATGGCTATCGCTGACGATCAAGCAAGCAATGTACGGGAAGGCTCCGACAAGCTTACGCTCCTGCCGCTGACCGCGCTGGTGGTCGGCTCCATGATTGGCGGCGGCGTGTTCAACCTGCCCTCGGACATGTCGCGCGGCGCCTCCCCCGGAGCGATCATCATTGGCTGGATCATCACCGGCTTCGGCATGCTGATGCTGGCCTTCGTCTACCAATCGCTTGCGGTGCGCAAGCCCGAGCTCAACGCCGGGCCGTATGCCTATGCCAAGGCCGGGTTCGGCAACTTCGTCGGCTTCAACAGCGCCTGGGGCTATTGGCTGAGCGCCTTCCTCGGCAACGTCGCCTATGCGGTGGCGATCTTCTCCGCCCTGTCGTTTTTCATCCCGACCTTCGGTGACGGCAACAACCTTCAGTCCATTGTCGGCGCGTCGATCAGCCTCTGGCTGATTCACCTGCTTGTCCTGAAGGGCATCAAGGAGGCGGCGTTCGTCAACATCATCACGACGATCGCCAAGCTGGTGCCGATCGTCCTGTTCATCATCATCGCCATTATCGCCTTCAACTGGGACAAGTTCACCTTCAACTTCTGGGGCACGGCAACGCCCGGCAATCCGGCTGGCGAAGGT
>JAEWPB010000126.1 GCA_023399465.1 Pseudomonadota bacterium | reverse complement strand
GAAGCCCATCGCCTTGATGAGCTCGATGCAGGCAATCGCGGCCGCGCCGGCGCCGTTGCAAACGAGCTTGGTGGTGGCGAAATCACGCCCCGTCAGTTCCAGCGCGTTGATCAGGCCAGCCGCGGCGATGATTGCGGTGCCGTGCTGGTCGTCGTGGAACACCGGAATGTCCATCAGTTCGCGCAGACGCTGCTCGATGATGAAGCAGTCCGGAGCCTTGATGTCTTCCAGGTTGATGCCGCCGAAGGAGGGGCCGAGGAAGCGCACGCAGTTGATGAACTCGTCGACATTCTGGGTATCGACCTCGAGGTCGATGGAATCGACGTCGGCGAAGCGCTTGAACAGGACCGACTTGCCTTCCATGACCGGCTTGGAAGCGAGCGCGCCGAGATTGCCGAGGCCGAGGATTGCGGTGCCGTTGGAAATCACCACCACCATGTTGCCGCGCGCCGTATAGTCGTAGGCCTTCGACGGATCGGCGGCGATCGCCTTCACCGGAACCGCGACACCGGGCGAATAGGCGAGCGACAGGTCGCGCTGCGTTGCCATCGGCTTTGTCGGGGTGATCTCAAGCTTGCCCGGCCGGCCGCGCGCGTGAAATTCGAGAGCTTCCTGGTCGGTGACCGTCGTGATCGGCTGTTGAGGCTTGTCGGTTGAGGGCATATTTCCTTACCTAGCTGTGGGCAGTCGCTTCTTTGGCGACCCTTAGTCATTGTCAGGGCGGGTCTACCCCCGATACTGTCGCATGAGTTTATATGCAAGAAAACAATCGGATCGTGACAAAGACCATTTCGTTTCCCGAACAAGGACTGAATGCCGACGTACTCGTTTCGGAGGCCAGCCGCGCGTCGGCCACGCCGATGATGGAACAGTTCATCGAGATCAAGGCGAACAATCCGGGGTCGTTGCTGTTCTACCGGATGGGCGACTTCTACGAGTTGTTCTTCGATGACGCGGTGGAGGCATCCCGCGCGCTCGGCATCACTCTTACGCGCCGTGGCCAGCACATGGGCCATGACATTCCGATGTGCGGCGTGCCGGTGCATGCCGCTGACGACTACCTGCAGAAGCTGATCTCGCTCGGCTTTCGCGTCGCCGTCTGCGAGCAGGTCGAGGATCCGGCCGAAGCGAAGAAGCGCGGCGGCAAATCGGTGGTCAAGCGCGATGTCGTGCGCCTCGTTACGCCGGGGACGCTGACCGAGGAAAAGCTGCTTTCGCCCTCGGAGTCCAACTATCTCATGGCGCTCACCCGCATCCGAGGCGGTGCCGAGCCGCTGATGGCGCTCGCCTGGATCGATATCTCGACCGGCGTCTTCCGGCTTGCGGAGACGGAGACGAACCGGCTGCTCGCCGACATCCTGCGCATCGATCCGCGCGAGCTGATCGTGCCGGACGCGATGTTCCACGATCCCGAATTGAAGCCGGTCTTCGACGTGCTCGGTCGCACCGCGGTGCCGCAACCGGCTGTTCTCTTCGACAGCGCCACGGCCGAAAATCGTATCGCCCGCTACTTCGGCGTCGGCACGCTCGATGGCTTCGGAACGTTTTCGCGAGCCGAAATGGCAGCTGCTGCTGCGGCCGTTGCCTATGTCGAGAAAACCCAGATCGCAGAGCGCCCGCCGCTGGGGCGCCCGGAGCGAGAAAGCGCGGCGTCGACGCTCTTCATCGACCCGGCGACGCGCGGCAATCTCGAGTTGACCCGCACGCTCTCCGGCGATCGCAACGGTTCGCTGCTGAAAGCGCTCGACCGCACCATCACCGGCGGTGGCGCGCGATTGCTCGCCGAGCGGCTGATGTCGCCGCTGACCGATCCGGCCCGCATCAACGAGCGCCTCGATTCGATCGGCTTCTTCCTTGGCGAGCCTTCGCTTGCCGACGACCTGCGCGACCGACTGAAGCATGTGCCCGACATGCCGCGCGCACTTTCCCGCCTGGCGCTGGAACGTGGAGGCCCCCGCGATCTCGGGGCGATCATGCAGGGGCTCAATGCCGCGGGAGCAATCGCCGCGCGGCTTGGCACCCTCGACCTGACACGGGAGCTTGGAGGTGCGCTGGCGGCGCTCGAGGCGCTGCCCGGTGATCTCGAAACCATGCTGGCATCCAAGCTTGCCGACGATCTGCCGTTGCTGAAGCGCGATGGCAGTTTCCTTCGCGAGGGAGCCAATGCTGAGCTCGACGAGGTGCGGGCATTGCGCGACCAGTCGCGCAGGGTCATTGCCGGCTTGCAGTTGCAATATGCCGAGGAAACCGGCGTCAAGTCGCTGAAGATCAAGCACAACAATGTGCTCGGCTATTTCATCGAGGTGACGGCCGGTAATGCCGGACCGATGACCGATACGCCCGAGGCCAAGGCGCGCTTCATCCATCGCCAGACGATGGCGAACGCCATGCGCTTCACCACCACCGAACTCGCCGATCTCGAAAGCCGCATCGCCAATGCGGCCGATCGTGCCCTGTCGATCGAGCTTGACGCCTTCGACCAGATGTCGGCGGCGGTGGTTGCCGAGGCGGAGGCGATCAAGGCGGCAGCACGGGCGCTCGCGGTCATCGACGTGGCGGCGGCCCTTGCCGCGCTTGCCGAGGAGCAGGGCTACTGCCGCCCGCATGTCGACGATTCCAAGATGTTCGCGATCGTCGCCGGCCGCCATCCGGTGGTCGAGCAGGCGCTCCGGCGCCAGTCGTCGGGGCCTTTCGTTGCCAACAATTGCGATCTGTCGCCTGAAGATGGCGGGCAGCACGGGGCGCTATGGCTGCTGACCGGTCCGAACATGGGCGGTAAGTCGACGTTCCTGCGCCAGAACGCGCTGATCGCCATCATGGCGCAGATGGGGTCGTTCGTGCCGGCGGGCTCGGCGCATATCGGCGTCGTCGACCGGCTCTTCTCCCGTGTCGGCGCATCCGACGACCTGGCGCGTGGCCGCTCGACCTTCATGGTCGAGATGGTCGAGACCGCGGCGATCCTCAATCAGGCGACCGATCGCTCGCTTGTCATCCTTGATGAGATCGGCCGCGGCACCGCGACCTTCGATGGTCTTTCCATTGCCTGGGCGGCGGTCGAGCATCTGCACGAGGCGAATTGCTGCCGTGGCCTGTTCGCCACCCACTTCCATGAGCTGACCGTGCTCTCGGAAAAGCTCGGGCGGTTGTCGAACGCGACCATGCGGGTCAAGGAATGGCACGGCGAGGTCATTTTCCTGCACGAAGTCGGCCCCGGGGCCGCGGACCGCTCCTACGGGATCCAGGTGGCCCGGCTTGCCGGCCTGCCGGCCTCGGTTGTGGCGCGCGCCCGCGACGTGCTGACCCGGCTTGAGGATGCTGATCGCAAGAACCCGGCGAGCCAGCTGATCGACGATCTCCCGCTTTTCCAGGTGGCGGTGCGGCGCGACGAGGGCTCGGCAAAGCCGTCTAGGGTCGAGGAGGCGCTGAAGGCGCTGAACCTTGACGATATGACGCCGCGCGAAGCGATGGATGCGCTCTACGCATTGAAGAGCCAGCTCGCCCCGGGTTGATGACGCCTGTCAATCCGCCGGCAAACAGGTTATAGCGCTTGTGCCAAGAAATCGGACCGGTCCATCTGGGCCGGTCAAAGCCCATTGAAAGCCGGCCGACGCAGCATGAGCGGAATTGAAATCGATTTTACCGAGGTCCTCGATGTCGAAAGGCTGCGGGCGGAATGTGACGCCATAGCCGGTCAATATCCGGCGCATGCTCCGGAAACGCGTTCGGCGCTGCTGGCTACGCTGAAGCAGGCGAGCCAGCAAGGCCGGCAGAAGGCTCGTGAACTTCTGGCGGCCGATGGCGGCGGCCTCAAATGTGCCCAGCGTATCTCGTGGCTGCAGGACCGTCTGATCTCCGTACTGTACGATTTTGTCGTCACCCATGTCTTCCCGGGACAGAAGGACGTGTTCGCGATCACCGCCGTCGGCGGCTATGGCCGTGGAACGCTGGCCCCGGGTTCCGACATCGACCTCCTGTTCGTGCTGCCGCAGCAGCAGCCCGCGGATCTGCACAAGGCCGTCGAGTTCGTGCTCTACATCCTGTGGGACATGGGCTTCAAGGTCGGGCACGCCACCCGCACCATCGACGAGTGCATTCGCCTGTCGAAGGGCGACATGACCATCCGAACCGCCATCCTCGAAAGCCGCTATATCTGCGGACGCGAGTCTCTGGCGGTCGAGCTGGACGAGCGCTTCGACCGCGAGATCGTGACCGGCACGGGCCCGGAATTCATCGCCGCCAAGCTTGCCGAGCGCGACGAGCGCCACCGCAAGGCGGGGGATACCCGCTATCTCGTCGAGCCGAATGTGAAGGAAGGCAAGGGTGGGCTACGCGACCTGCATACGCTCTTCTGGATCGCAAAGTACTATTACCATGTCCGCGATGCGGCGGAACTGGTGAAGCTCGGCGTGCTATCCCGCCACGAGTGGCACGTGTTCCAGAAGGCTGACGACTTCCTCTGGGCGGTGCGCTGCCACATGCATTTCCTGATGGGCAAGGCCGAGGAGCGCCTGTCCTTCGACATCCAGCGGGAAATTGCCGAAAACCTCGGCTACCACAGCCGCCCGGGTCTTTCCGCCGTCGAGCGGTTCATGAAGCACTACTTCCTGGTGGCCAAGGACGTCGGCGACCTGACGCGCATCTTCTGCTCGGCGCTGGAGGACCAGCAGGCCAAGGATGCCCCCGGCGGCCTTGCCGGGATGATCGGCCGCTTCTCCAACCGCACGCGCAAGATTGCCGGCTCTCCGGAATTCGTCAACGACCGCGGACGCATCACGCTCGCCGACCCGGACGTCTTCAAGCGGGATCCGGTCAACATCATTCGCCTGTTCCACGTCGCCGATCTCCATGATCTCGAGTTTCATCCCGATGCGCTGAAGCGCGTGACCCGTTCGCTGTCGCTGATCAACAATGTGATGCGCGAAAACGAGGAAGCAAACCGGCTGTTCCTGGCGATCCTGACCTCGCGGCGCGATCCGGCATTGATGCTGAGGCGGATGAACGAAGCCGGCGTGCTCGGGCGCTTCATTCCGGAGTTCGGCCGCATCGTTTCGATGATGCAGTTCAACATGTATCATCACTACACCGTCGACGAGCACCTGATCCGTACGGTCGAGGTCCTGTCGGAAATCGACAAGGGCCGTGCCGAGGACGTGCACCCGCTCGCCAACAAGCTGATGCCGGGAGTCGACGATCGCGAGGCGCTTTACGTCGCGGTGCTGCTGCACGATATCGCCAAGGGCCGTCAGGAGGATCATTCGATCGCCGGTGCGCGGGTCGCGCGCAAGCTCTGCCCGCGTTTCGGCCTGTCGCCGAAGCAGACCGAGCTGGTGTCCTGGCTGATCGACCAGCACCTGCTGATGTCGATGGTCGCCCAGACCCGCGACCTTAACGACCGCAAGACGATCAGCGACTTTGCCGAAAAGGTGCAGTCGCTCGATCGGTTGAAGCTGCTGCTGATCCTGACGATCTGCGACACCCGCGCCGTCGGCCCCGGTGTGTGGAACGGCTGGAAGGGGCAGCTGCTGCGCACCCTTTACTACGAGACCGAACTGCTGCTTGCCGGCGGCTTCTCGGAAGTATCGCGCAAGGAGCGCGCCGAGCGGGCACAGGAGACACTCAGGGAAGCACTGACGGGCTGGAACGAAAAGGACAGCCTGACCTACAGCCGGCTGCACTATCAGCCCTACCTGCTGTCGGTTCCGCTCGAGGACCAGGTGCGCCATGCCGGCTTTATCCGCGATGCCGACAGGAACGGACGGGCGCTCGCCACCATGGTGCGCACGGACGCCTTCCGGGCGATCACCGAGATCACCGTGCTTTCGCCCGACCATCCGCGTCTCGTCGCGGTGATCGCCGGCGCCTGCGCGGCGACCGGCGCCAACATCGTCGACGCCCAGATCTTCACCACCTCCGACGGACGCGCGCTCGATACAATCCTTGTCAACCGCGAATTCCCGAACGACGAGGACGAGTTGCGGCGTGCGGCAACGATCGGCAAGATGATCGAGGACGTGCTCTCCGGCCGCAAACGGCTGCCCGAGGTGATCGCCACGCGCGCCAAGGCGCGCAAGAAGAAGAGCGCCTTCACTGTCATTCCGCATGTGACGATCTCGAACTCGCTGTCGAACAAGTTCACCGTGATCGAGGTCGAATGCCTCGACCGCGTCGGCCTGCTGTCGGAGATCACCGCGATGCTTGCCGATCTGTCGCTCGATATTGCCAGTGCCCGGATTACCACCTTCGGCGAGAAGGTCATCGATACGTTTTACGTCACGGACCTGATCGGCCATAAGGTCAATAACGATAACAAGCGGGCGAACATCATCGCCCGGCTGAAGGCCGTCATGGGCGGCGAGGAAGACGAACTGCGCGAGGGCATGCCCTCCGGCATCATTGCGCCGGCGAGTGCGCGTCAGGTCGCCGGAACCCGGAAAGCCAAGGTGCAGGGCCAATGAAGGTGTGTTTCGAAGCATGAGCCTGGTCAGGAAGTTTGCAACCGTCGGCGGCGCCACTCTCGGCAGCCGGATCTTCGGC
>JAEWPB010000079.1 GCA_023399465.1 Pseudomonadota bacterium | reverse complement strand
ACAGACCCATGGATTTCAGCTGGCCGCGCATGGTGGCGATGTTCTGGTAGGTCCAGTCCTTGGGGTGAACCTTGTTCTGCATGGCGGCGTTTTCGGCCGGCATGCCGAACGCGTCCCAGCCCATCGGATGCAGGACATTATAGCCGCGCGCGCGCTTGTAGCGGGCAACGACGTCGCCCATCGCATAGTTGCGCACATGGCCCATGTGAATGCGCCCCGACGGATAGGGAAACATCTCGAGCACGTAGTACTTTTCGCGGGGATCGTCGTTGTCGGTCTCGAAGACCTTCTCCTCGTTCCATTTGGCCTGCCAGCGGGGCTCGGCATCGCGCGGGTTGTAACGTTCTATAGCCATGTCGTCGATGTTCCGGAAATCAGGGGAAATTTGATGCAGACCTTCATCATGAAACCGGCGAAGCGTCAAGTTTAAGGGCCCTTCCCGAGGGCAATCGTGACCGAATGGCGCAGATTGGCACCAGTTGGCCTTGGCAAGGGCGCGTGGCCGGTCTACTTGGGCGGAGCGACACGATCAAAACGGCAAGACATGAGGTCGATCATGGAACTGGAAGAGCGGTTGAACGACATCAGGGAGCGCATTGCGTCGGCGGCAAGGCAGGCCGGACGTGATCCCGGCGCGGTCGAACTCGTTGCGGTGTCGAAGACCTTCGATGCCCAGTCCATCCGCCCGGCGATTGCTGCCGGCCAGCGCGTCTTTGGCGAAAACCGCGTTCAGGAGGCCCAAGGCAAATGGCCGCAGCTGAAGGCCGAGGCGCCCGATATCGAACTGCACCTGATCGGCCCGCTGCAGTCAAACAAGGCCGCCGATGCGGTGGCGCTCTTCGACGTCATCGAGACCGTCGACCGCGAAAAGATCGCCCGGGCGCTGGCAGCGGAGATGCGGGCACAGAACCGCACGCCGAGGCTCTATGTCCAGGTCAATACCGGGCTCGAGCCGCAGAAAGCGGGCATCGCGCCTGATGACACCGCCAGCTTTGTCGAGTTTTGCCGCAATGAGCTCGGGCTCGCCATCGAGGGCCTGATGTGCATTCCGCCGGCAGACGAAAACCCGGGCCCGCATTTCGCGCTGCTCGCCAAGCTTGCCGGCAAGTGCGGTCTGGAAAAGCTGTCGATGGGAATGTCCGGCGATTTCGAAACCGCCGTTGCCTTCGGGGCGACCAGCGTGCGCGTCGGCTCGGCGATCTTCGGCTCGCGCTGATCCGGTCAGCCCCGCGAAAGTGCAGCGCAGGCATGGCGTGTCCGGCCAGCCTGCGCCTTTTGGCCTAGCGCTTTGGTCTGGCTTTCGGCGCCTCCCCTCCTCCCGTAAGGAAAATGCCGCTATATTTTGAATATGCGGTTGCGCGAGCGGGAGGAGCGAGATGCAAAGCATGTATTCGGAAGTTTACGCGTCCTGGAGTCGTGACCCGGAGGGATTCTGGGCCGAGGCGGCCCGGGCAATCGACTGGTTCCGGCCGGCCGATCGGGTCTTTGCCCCCGAGGAAGGCGTTTATGGTCGCTGGTTTCCCGGCGGCGAGACCAACACCTGCTTCAACTGCGTCGATCGCCATGTAGCTGCGGGACGCGGCGCCGACAAGGCGGTCATCTACGACAGCCCCATGGCGGGGGTCGTGAAGACCTACAGTTATGCCGACGTTCTTGCCGAGGTTACCGCGATTGCTGCGGTGATGCAGTCGCTCGGCGTCGCAAAAGGTGACCGGGTGATCATCTACATGCCGATGATCCCGGAAGCCGTGTTCTCCATGCTGGCCTGCGCACGCATCGGAGCGGTGCATTCGGTGGTGTTCGGCGGCTTTGCGGCCCATGAGCTTGCCACCCGCATCGAGGATTCCAGGGCGAAGCTGGTCATTTCCGCAAGCTGTGGTCTCGAACCCGGCCGCACCGTCGCCTACAAACCGCTGCTCGACCATGCAATCGACATGGCCACGGTCAAGCCGGAGCATTGCCTGGTCCTTCAGCGCAACGAGCTGCATGCCGTGCTGAAACCCGGCCGGGATATCGATTTCGCCGAAGCGGTCGCGGCCGAGAAAGACAGGGGAACGGAAGTGCCCTGCGTACCGGTCAAGGCCACCGATCCGCTCTATGTCCTCTACACCTCGGGGACCACGGGGCAGCCGAAGGGCGTGGTGCGCGACAATGGCGGGCACATGGTGGCGCTCGCCTGGAGCATGAAGCATCTCTACGGCATGAAGCCCGGCGAGGTTTTCTGGTCGGCATCCGACATCGGCTGGGTCGTCGGGCATTCCTACATCGTCTACGCCCCTCTGCTGGCCGGCAATACCACCGTGGTGTTCGAGGGCAAGCCGGTCGGCACCCCTGACGCCGGCACGTTCTGGCGCGTGGTATCCGATCATGACGTAAAGGTGCTCTTCACCGCGCCGACGGCTTTCCGCGCCATCCGTCGCGACGATCCGGATGGCAAGCTGATCGGCAATTACGATCTTTCCGGCTTCCGGGCGCTGTTCCTTGCCGGCGAACGCGCCGACCCGGAGACGATCAAATGGGCGGAGAACGCCCTCCACGTTCCGGTCATCGATCACTGGTGGCAGACGGAAACCGGCTGGGCGATTGCCGGCAATCCGCTGGGCCTTGGCTTGCTGCCGGTGAAATACGGCTCGCCGACGGTGCCGATGCCGGGCTACGGCGTCGAGGTTCTCGATGATGCCGGCCATCCCGTCCCGGCCGGAACGCTCGGCAATATCGTCGTCAAGCTGCCGCTCCCGCCCGGCTGCCTCGTCAGTTTCTGGAATGCCGACGAGCGCTTCCGCACCGCCTGCCTCGACGAGTTCCCCGGCTACTACAAGACCGCCGACGCCGGGATCGTCGACGAGGACGGCTACATCTTCGTCATGGCGCGCACCGACGACATCATCAATTGCGCCGGCCACAGGCTTTCCACCGGCGCCATGGAGGAAGTCTGCGCCATGCATCCGGATGTCGCCGAATGCGCCGTCATCGGCATTGCCGATGGTCTGAAGGGACAGATCCCCTGCGGCTTCCTGGTCCTGAAGAACAATGTTTCCCGTGAAACAGCCCTGGTCGAGAAGGAGGTCGTCAACCTCGTGCGCGACGAGATCGGTCCGGTTGCCGCCTTCAAGACGGTGATGGTGGTCCAGTGCCTGCCGAAGACCCGCTCCGGCAAGATCCTGCGCGGGACGATGCAGAAGATCGCCGACGGGGTGCCATGGAAGATGCCGGCGACCATCGACGATCCGGCGATCCTCGACGAGATCGCCGTCGTTTTGACGGCCCATGGCCTTGGCGCGGCGCGGGCCTAGCCCCTTTGTCAGCACATACGAGAAAAGCAACGGCGCTGAGGCCAAGCGCCGCTGCTCAGAGTAGCGTATTCATGATGACGAGTATCTTGCTGATGACGGCGAACCGGCCTTGCCGGGTTTCCCTGAGCTCAATCTCTTACTGATTTTCTCGTCCGCCCCATCAGCCGCTGAACGGGTGGATGGGCGACATGCAGGCTCACACAGCCAGCACACTATAAAGCGTTGAACGATCAAGGAACGTAGTGGCGGAGAGGGAGGGATTTGAACCCCCGATACGGTTGCCCGTATGCCGCATTTCGAGTGCGGTGCATTCAACCACTCTGCCACCTCTCCGCATAACTGGTTGGCGCTTTGGGAGCGCGGGCCGGTACATAACGGCGATTCCGCCGGCTGGCAAGAGCAAATATCGACAAATTCAAAGCTTTTGCCTTGACAGTTTTCCACACCTCCCGTATTCCCGCAGCCGAAGTGGCGTGGGGATCTCTGCGCCCTGTTTTCTTTGCGATTCCGCAAAGCTCACCGGCAGACCGGATTTCGAAGGATCAAATCTTTGAAATTCCTGCCAAAACAAAGACTGCTAAAAAGACGGCCGCTCGTGCGCAAGCCAGCAGAGCCGGAACGGACATGAAAGGATAAAAAATGTTCGCAGTCATCAAGACCGGCGGTAAGCAGTACCGCGTAGCAGCCAACGACGTCGTCACCATCGAGAAGCTCGACGTCGACGCCGGCAGCACTGTTGAATTCACCGAAGTTCTCGTCGTCGGCGAAGGTGCCGATGCGGCGATCGGCGCCCCCTTCGTCAAGGGCGCATCGGTCAAGGCCGAAGTCGTCGAGCAGACCCGCGGCAAGAAGGTCATCGCCTTCAAGAAGCGTCGTCGCCAGAACTCCAAGCGTACGCGCGGCCATCGCCAGCATCACACGGTTGTCCGCATCACGGACATCGTGGCCGGCAAGTAAGTTCACGGGATCTAAGGTTTAAAGGAGAACTCCAATGGCACACAAAAAAGCTGGCGGTTCGTCGCGCAACGGTCGCGATTCTGAATCCAAGCGCCTTGGCGTGAAGAAGTTCGGCGGCGAAGTCGTCGTCGCGGGTAACATCATCGTGCGTCAGCGCGGTACGCAGTGGCATCCGGGCGCCAATGTCGGCCTCGGCAAGGACCACACGATTTTTGCGCTTACCGCCGGCAACGTGAACTTCCGTACGAAGGCCAATGGCCGCACGTACGTGTCCGTGATGCCGAAAGCCGAAGCAGCGGAATAAGCCGGTAGCGCTCAAAAACAGCCGGCGTCTCATCGACCGGCTGACCGCATCAGGTTCAGACCAGAAAACAGGGGAGATGGGACGCCATCTCCCCTTTTTCTTTGACCCCTTAAGGAGGACTGAACCATGCAAAGCGAATTGTTGAGGGAGGACCAATCAAGGTCTCCCGAAGAGCGGCTGCGGCCGCAACGGTCAAGGACCGATTGCCCCGTCCTGTTGTCGGAACGGCTCGTCCTGCGCGCGCCCCACGAAGAAGACATCGACGCCCTTGCCCATCTCGCCAACAACGCCAACGTCGCCACGATGGTGTCGCGCATGCCGCACCCGTACACGGTCAATGATGCAGCCGACTTCGTGCGACGTACGAAAAACGGCGAGATTGGCAAGTGCGTCTATGCGATCACCAAAGGCGACAACGGCATGTTCCTCGGTTGCTGTGGCGTCGAACCGCATCCGGACGGCAACACCGTCGAGATCGGCTACTGGCTGGGCGAACCCTACTGGAACCAGGGTTTCATGACCGAAGCCGCGCAGGTGCTGACCGACATGGTCTTCCGCACCCGCGACATCAACCAGATCGATGCCCGCTGCCGGGTCACCAACGTCGCGTCGAGACGGGTCATCCAGAAGTGCGGCTTCCAGTTCCAGGGCACCGGCATGGTGCCCTCGCTCGCCGTCGGCAGCACCGTCCCGGTCGAATGGTACCGGCTCGACCGCAAGACCTGGATGTCGCTGCGAAGCTGGGGAGGCCTCAGATGACCGCTGCAACCTTGCGCCTCGAAACGACCAGCCGGGCAGAACCCGGCCCCTTCCCGGGGATCGAAACCGTCCGGCTGCAGCTTCGCCAGGTGCGGCTGAGCGATGCCGATGCGATGGCCGAAACGCTTTCCGACTTCGCGGTGACGCGCATGCTCGCCCGCGTTCCGGCACCTTATCATCGCCAGGATGCGCTCGACTGGCTGTTGCCGCGGGTTTCCGGGATCCAGCCGGGCTGGTGCCTCGCCATCACCGGTGGCGATGCCGCGATCGGTGGACTGTCCCTCGCCCCGCGCGAGGGCCGGTGGCATCTTGGATACTGGCTGAACCGCTCCTACTGGGGCCGTGGCTACATGAGCGAGGCGGCCGAAGCCGCGATCGAGTGCTTTTTCCGGCGCATGCCGGAAACGGCAATCCATTCCGGTGTCTTCGCCGACAATCCGGCGTCGCTGCGTGTCCAGGAAAAGCTCGGCTTCCGCATCACCGGCTGCCGCGACCTCTACTCCTCGGCACGCAATGCCATGGTTCCGCACATCGAAACGTTGCTCGAGCCCCAGGGACTGACGCGCCGCAGCGCCGCATGAGAAAAGCCGGGCCGCCGCCAATGCGACGGCCCGGCTTATTCGATCTCGACCCAGAGCGGAAAATGATCCGAGCCGGAAGCGTCGGTGTCGACGAAAGCATCCTTCAGGCGATGGGCGAGGCCGGCGCTCACGAAGCCGTAATCGAGATGCATGCGCCGGGCATGATCGCGGGGATCCATCCAGCTGTAGCTCGACGCGTCGAGCCGGCCGGCGCGATCCAGCGCATCGAGCGGGAATTCGAGCCGCGGGGTGCGCCCGTAATAGGCGTCCCTGATGCCGGTCATGGCGATATACTCGGGCGATTCCGGCTGCATGTTGAAATCGCCCAGCACAACGAAATCCTCCGGCAGCGGCGGATCGGCAAAGCCGAACTCGTGCGCGCCGGTTACCGAACCGCCTTCACGCGTGAAGGCAAGTACCCGTTCCTTCAGGTAGCGGATCTGATCGATCCGCTCGTCAGGCGAGACATGATCGAGATGCACCGAATAGACACGAAGCGGACCGCCGGGGGTATCGATCACCGCTTCGGTGGCGCCGCGCTGGAGGTTGAGCTTGCCGTAGGTGCGGCTGCGCGGCAGCAGCAGCGTCCTGGTTGCCAGGATCGGCCAGCGCGACAGGATCATGTTGCCGAACTGGAACCGTCGCTCGACCGGGCGTCCCCCCACGACTGCGGCATCGAGGAAAACGTCGCAGGGCGCTCCGAATACGCGGTAATAGTCGGGAAACAGTTGCGCCATGCCCTCCACGACGTCGGCGAAGCCGTTGCGGTGAAAGCCGCGGCTGACCTCCTGCAGGGCGATGACGTCGGCACCGGCTAGACTTGCTGCAATCCGTGCGAGGTCGAATTTCCCGTCCAGACCGATCCCAAACTGTATATTATAGCTCACGAACTTCACGATATTCTTTGACCTCTGCTGGAACCGGCTATATCGAGTACGGCAGATAACAGAACCACCCTGACACGCGACGATCGGCAGTAAAATGAAATTTCTCGACGAGGCCAAGGTCTATATTCGCTCGGGCGACGGCGGCGCAGGCAGCGTTTCCTTCCGTCGCGAAAAGTTCATCGAATTCGGCGGCCCGGATGGCGGCGACGGTGGCCGCGGCGGTGA
Source organism: Pseudomonadota bacterium (assembly GCA_023399465.1). Lineage (GTDB taxonomy): Bacteria > Pseudomonadota > Alphaproteobacteria > Rhizobiales > Rhizobiaceae > Ferirhizobium. The sequence continues at coordinate 42,124 of JAEWPB010000079.1, read as the reverse complement.
TGTCTGGGTCGAGGCGGTCAACGGCCTCAACACCCTGATCGACTTCCGCTATCAGCAGCATTTCAAGGCCAGCGTCGGCGTGCACGGCATGGGCCGCAACCGTACCGGCGCCAACGGCTCTGACGTGACGCTCAAGGTGCCGGTCGGCACCCAGATCTTCGAGGAAGACAACGAGACGCTGATCGTCGACATGACCAAGGAAGGTCAGCGTTTCCGCCTCGCCGCCGGCGGTAATGGCGGCTTCGGCAACGCGCACTTCAAATCCTCGGTCAACCAGGCGCCGGACTGGGCCAATCCCGGTCTCGAGGGCGAGGAAAAGACCATCTGGCTGCGGCTGAAGTTGATCGCCGATGCCGGGCTGGTCGGCCTGCCGAATGCCGGAAAATCGACCTTCCTGGCGACCTGCACCCGCGCCCGGCCGAAGATCGCCAACTATCCCTTCACCACGCTGCATCCGAACCTCGGCGTCGCCACCATCGACGGACGCGAGTTCGTGCTGGCCGACATTCCGGGCCTTATCGAGGGCGCACATGAGGGCATCGGTCTCGGCGACCGTTTTCTCGGCCATGTCGAGCGCACGCGCGTGCTGCTGCACCTCGTCTCGGCGCAGGAGGAAAACGTCGGCAAGGCCTACAAGACCGTCAAGCACGAGCTTGAAGCCTATGGCGGCGGCCTCACCGACAAGCCTGAGATCGTGGCGCTGTCGCAAATCGACGTGCTCGACGAGGATGAACTGAAGAAGAAGGTCACCGCGCTGAAGCGAGCCTGCGGCCAGACGCCGTTGCTGCTTTCGGCCGTGACGGGCAAGGGCATGACCGAGGCGCTGCGCGCGCTGCGTGCCCAGATCGAGGCTGCCGGTGCCGATGAGGATCTGGCACTGCCCAATCGACAGCGATCGGATGACCGCTGGTCCGAAGAGGGCGACCTCTGACATGACCGCCCATCGCAAGCCGCTCGGAAAACATCGTCGTGTTGTCATCAAGATCGGCTCTGCGTTGCTGGTCGACCGCAAGACCGGATTGAAGAAGGCATGGCTTGAGGCGATGTGCGCCGATATCGCCGCTCTCAAGGCCGGCGGCACGGATGTGCTGGTGGTTTCGTCGGGCGCCATTGCGCTCGGCCGTTCCGTGCTCGATGTTCCCTCGGGGGCGCTGAAGCTGGAGGAAAGCCAGGCGGCGGCGGCCGTTGGCCAGATTGCGCTCGCCAGAGCCTGGTCCGAGGCGCTGTCGCGCGACGACATCGTCGCCGGCCAGATCCTGCTGACGCTCGGCGATACCGAGGAGCGCCGGCGCTACCTCAACGCTCGAGCCACCATCAACCAGTTGCTGAAGCTCGGCGCCGTGCCGATCATCAACGAAAACGATACGGTCGCCACCACGGAAATCCGCTACGGCGACAATGATCGCCTGGCCGCCCGCGTCGCCACCATGACCGGTGCCGACCTGCTGGTGCTGCTTTCCGATATCGACGGCCTCTACACCGCACCGCCGCATCTCGATCCCGATGCCCGCTTCCTGGAGACGATCTCCGAGATCACCCCGGAGATCGAGGCGATGGCCGGCGGCGCCGCGTCGGAACTGTCACGCGGCGGCATGCGCACCAAGATCGACGCAGGCAAGATCGCCACCAGCGCCGGCTGCGCCATGATCATCGCTTCCGGAAAGACCGACAATCCGCTGAAGGCGATCGAGAGCGGCACCCGCTCCTCCTGGTTCGCCCCCTCGGGCACGCCGGTCACGGCGCGCAAGACCTGGATTGCGGGACAGTTGCAGCCGGCTGGCGAACTGCATGTGGACGAAGGCGCCGAAACCGCCCTCGGCTCCGGCAAGAGCCTGTTGCCGGCCGGCGTACGCCGCGTTCAGGGCCAGTTCGGCCGCGGCGACACGGTTGCGATCATCGGCGCTGGTGGCCGCGAGATCGCCCGCGGCCTCGCCGGCTACGATGCCGAAGAGGCGCGCCAGATCACCGGCCGCAAGTCCGCCGAGATCGAGGCGATCCTCGGTTATGCCGGCCGCGCTGCCATGGTCCATCGCGACGACCTGGTGATGACCGCACCCAAAGCTTCGAGATCCGGATCGACCGCCACCCTGAACGAGGATGCAGCCCATGCTTGATGCTGTTGCCAAGGCCACCGACATTGACGCGCTGATGCTCGACATCGGCCGCAGGGCCAAGGCTGCCGCACGACCATTGGCAATCGCCTCCACCGAGCAGAAGGACAAGGCGCTCAAGGCGATGGCGCAGGCCCTGCTCGCCGCGACCGGCAGGATCCTTGCCGCCAATGCCGAAGACCTGCGCAATGTCGAAGGCAGCGGCCTCCAGCCGTCCTTCATCGATCGCCTGACGCTCACCGAGAAGCGGATCGCCGATATGGCGGAAGGCATTGCCGCCATCGCCGCCTTCAAGGATCCGGTGGGCGAAGTCATAGCCGCCTGGGATCGCCCCAACGGCCTGAAGATCGAGCGGGTGCGCACGCCGCTCGGGGTCATTGGCGTCATCTACGAAAGCCGCCCGAACGTGACCGCCGATGCCGGCGCGCTGTGCCTCAAGGCCGGCAACGCCGTGATCCTGCGCGGCGGCTCGGATTCGCGCCTGTCGTCGGCCGCGATCCATGCCTGCCTGGTTGAAGGACTGAACTCGGCCGGCCTGCCGGAAGATGCGATCCAGATCGTGCCGGTCGCCGACCGTGCAGCCGTCGGCGCCATGCTCACCGGGCTTGAAGGCAGCATCGACGTTATCGTGCCGCGTGGCGGCAAGAGCCTGGTCGCCCGCGTGCAATCAGAGGCCCGCGTTCCGGTTTTCGCCCATCTCGAAGGCCTCTGCCATGTCTATGTCGACGCATCCGCGGACCTTGACATGGCGCGCCGTGTCGTCGTCAACGCCAAGATGCGCCGCACCGGCATCTGCGGTTCCGCAGAGACGCTCCTCATCGACCGTGCCGCCGCCGCGACACACCTGAAGCCGCTGATTGACGACCTGCAGGCGGCCGGCTGCGAGATCCGCGCCTCGGCTGAAGTCAGCGCTCTTGTATCCGGTTTGAAGCCGGCTACCGAAGCCGACTGGTCCACGGAATATCTCGATGCGATCCTCTCCGTCGCCCTGGTCGACGGCATTTCCGGCGCGATCGCCCATATCGGGAAATACTCGTCCAGCCACACCGAAGCGGTGATTGCCGAAGACCCGGCGGTGGTGGAGCGGTTCTTCACCGAGATCGACTCGGCCATTTTGCTGCACAACGCCTCGACGCAGTTTGCCGATGGCGGCGAGTTCGGCATGGGTGGCGAGATCGGCATCGCGACCGGCAAGATGCATGCCCGCGGGCCTGTCGGCGTCGAGCAACTGACTTCCTTCAAATATCGGGTGCACGGCACCGGACAAACACGGCCCTGAGCGTGCGCGAGGACGAGATCGACCGCCGCTACCTCGTCATGCCGCACACCGAGCGCGGCATGATCGTCGGCCTGTTCGGCGGCTCCTTCAACCCGCCGCACCAGGGTCATGTGCTGGTCGCCGACATCGCCATGCGGCGGCTCGGGCTCGATCAGCTGTGGTGGATGGTGACCCCCGGCAATCCCCTGAAGAACCACCACCATCTCGCGCCACTCGGAGAGCGGCTGGCACGCAGCGAGGCGCTTGCCACGAATCCCAGGATCAAGGTCACCGCCTTCGAGAAGACGCTCGGCGAAAGCTATACCGCCCGCGTGCTCGCCCAGGTGAAGGCCCGCAATCCGCATGCGCATTTCATCTGGATCATGGGGGCGGACAATCTCGCAAGCTTCCACAAGTGGCAGCACTGGCAGACGATCGCCAGAACCTTTCCGATCGCGGTTATCGATCGTCCCGGCGCAACGCTCTCCTATCTGTCGTCGAAAATGGCCCGCACCTTCGATTTTGCCCGGGTCGATGAAGACGATGCTCGCGTGTTGTGGAAGAAGCGCGCCCCGGCCTGGACCTTCATCCATGGTCCACGCTCGCCGCTGAGTTCGACGGCGCTCAGGGCGGCCGCCGGAAAATAGTCCAGCACGAAGATTTCCCCGTTTCATGTGACCCGCTGGCGGGGTGTTTCCGTGCCCGTATGCCGGGGTTGCACGTCGCAGGAGCTTCCACACGCCTCCCGGATTCCGGCACGCTGTTGTACCATCGTTGCACCCTGCCCCAGGCCGCAGTCCGATCGGACCGCAAGAATCATTCGTTTTTGTCGAACGAAACATATGATATTATGCGCTGGAATTGACATATGACAGGCTGCTATCTGGGTGCAACATCAGAGCCGAGAGCCCCCATGAGCATCGTCTTTCCCAGCCCCCTGTCGGAACTGCGTAGCCCCATCGAAGCCGTGCGCCAGTTTACCCCGAACTGGTTCGCCATGACCATGGGAACGGGCATACTTGCCCTTGTGCTGGCGCAGTATCCCGACCACCCGATACTCCATGACATCGGCGAAGGGCTGTGGCTTGCCAATATCATCCTGTTCGCCACCTTCGCGCTGGCTTATGGCACCCGCTGGCTGCTGTTCTTCCAGGAGGCGCGCCGCGTTTTCCTCCATCCAGTGATGTCGATGTTTCTCGGCTGCATCCCGATGGGCCTCGCCACCATCACAAACGGCTTTCTTCTCTATGGCATCGACCGCTTCGGTCCCGTGGCCGTCGATATCGCTTTCGTGCTGTGGTGTTTCGATGCCCTTCTTGCCGCCCTCCTCGGCGTTGTCCTGCCGTTCCTGATGTTCACCCGCCAGAGCCACGCGATCGAGCAGATGACCGCAGTCTGGCTGCTGCCGGTCGTGGCCTCCGAGGTGGCGGCGGTCTCAAGCGCGCTGCTTATCCCCTACCTGGATGCCGCCTCGACGCAGCTCGCGCTTATGCTCGTCAGCTATGTGCTTTGGGCGCTCTCCGTCCCGCTGGCGATGAGCGTGCTCGTCATTCTTTTCCTGCGCATGGCGCTCCACAATCTGCCCCATGCCGGCATGGCCGCGACCAGCTGGCTGGCGCTCGGCCCGATCGGCACCGGTGCGCTCGGGATGTTTCTCTTGTCCTCCGCTGCGCCGATTGCGCTCGAGGCCAATGGGCTCGGTCAGTATTCTAGCATCATTGGCGGCGTCAGCCTGATGGGAGGCATGCTGCTGTGGGGCTACGGCCTGTGGTGGTTGGCATTGGCGTTCCTGATCACGCTGCGCTACTTGCGCCATGGCCTGCCCTTCAATCTCGGCTGGTGGGGATACACCTTCCCGCTCGGCGTCTACACGCTTTCGACGATCCGGCTTGCAACGATCCTGCCGATCCCCGCCATCGCCACGTTCGGCGCGATCCTGGCCGTGGTGCTCGCCGCCCTCTGGTGCGCCATCTCCGGACGTACGCTCAAGGGTGCCTGGCGGGGCACGCTGTTCTTCTCTCCCTGTTTGAACGACTGAGCCGATCAATTCTCGCGCCTACCGGCGGCTGATCCTTGAAATCAGGGGGGGGCAGGAGTTATGTTAGCATGCTGCGGTGCTTCGCCCGCAGCGCTGACAGCGGTTGTTCTGTTTTGCCAAGGAAGGATGAACTCTGACAACAGTACACGCCAAGGGGAAGACGGCCCCCGTCTTCTCGAAGAGTCCGGAACGTGGCGCCGATGCCGCCGCCCGCGCTCTTGAACAGGTCCTCGCAAGTCTCGAGGACTCGAAGGCCGAAGATATCGTCACTATCAACATTGCCGGGAAATCGGCGCTGGGCGACTACATGGTGGTCGTGTCCGGACGCTCGAACAGGCATGTCAGTGCGATCTGCGATCATCTGATCAAGGATCTGAAGGACGAAGGCTTCGGCGGTGCCCGTGTCGAAGGCCTGGAAGCCGGCGACTGGGTGCTGATTGACACCGGCGACATCATTGTCCATGTGTTCCGCCCTGAGATCCGCGAGTTCTACAACATCGAGAGGATGTGGGCTGCGCCGGATATGGAAGACGGAACCGTGCACTGACCGGTTCGGACCCGTCTTGACGCCAGACGGACTGTGAAGTCCGGTCGGGGATAGCTGCATCGGCACCATGCCGGGCAGGAACGATCCCTTGACCGAGCGACGGGAATTGGGGCATGCGCGTTGGTCTTTTTGCGGTAGGACGGCTGAAGGCCGGGCCTGAGAAGGACCTTGCGGCCCGCTATCTCGACAGGTTTTCCAAGGCCGGCCCGGCGATCGGCCTTGAACTGGCGCGCGTGACCGAGGTTGCCGAGAGCCGCGCCGCCAATGCCGAAACGCGCAAGCGCGAGGAAGCGGCGCTGCTTGAAAAAGCGTTGCCTGATAATGCCGTGTTGATCCTGCTGGATGAACGCGGCAAGGCACTCGACAGCCCGGGTTTCGCCGATCTGCTCGCCGGTTGGCGCGATCAGGGCAAGCGCGACATGCTGATCGCGATCGGCGGCGCCGATGGCCTCGATCCTGCCTTGCGGGAGCGGGCGGATGCCACTCTCTGCCTCGGCAAGATGACATGGCCGCACCAGCTGGTGCGAATCCTGATCGCGGAGCAGCTCTACCGCGCCGTGACCATCCTTTCCGGCCATCCCTATCACCGCGTATAGAAATGCCCGGCGCCGCAAAAATGGCGTTGTTTCTTGGCTAATCGCCACAAATCAGCATATACCAAGCGGCATGAACGTCGGCAGGTTGCCGCACATTCCGCCACCTTCCAGCCGGACCGAGCTCATATGACCCGAGCGACCATCGAGGGAAATCCGCCGATCCGGCTTTGCACCATCAGGTGTCTGGCTGCATCGCTGGCCGTTTTCCTCGCTGCCGCTCCTGATAACGGTGCGCGTGCGCAGGTCGCCGAGGGACCTCCGGCGCCACCTGCCGTCGCAGCCGATACCACCGGGGCTGCCGACCCGACCGCCGAACTGCAGAAGGCGCGCGACAAGACCCGGATGGAACTCGAGACATTGTCGAAGACCATCACCCTTTCCGATGACAAGGTGAAGACGCTCGAAGCGGGCATTGCCGCGATCGAGAAGAACAGCAGCAGTCTGCGCGACGCGCTGATCGAGTCGGCCAGGCGCCGGAAGGAGCTGGAAAACCGCATCATCGACAGCGAAAAGAAGCTGGCCGATCTGCAGTTGAAGAGCGACCGCGTCCATCGTTCGCTGCGCGATCGCCGCGGCCTGCTTGCCGAAGTGCTGGCGGCACTGCAGCGCATGGGACGCAATCCGCCGCCGGCGCTGCTCGTGACGCCCGACGACGCGCTCGCTTCCGTCCGCAGCGCCATCCTGCTCGGCGCCGTCGTTCCCGGGATCCGCAACGAGACGGACAAACTCGCGGCCGACCTCAAGGAACTGATTGACCTGACGGCGGCGATCAAGGCGGAGAAGGACAACCTGACGGCGTCCATCGCCAACAACCTCGAGGAAGAGCGGCGTATGGACCTGCTGCTTGCCGAAAACGGCAAGCTATCGAGCCAGAATGCCGCCGAACTCGCAAGAGAACGGCAACGTTCCGAGGAGCTGGCCGGCCAGGCCACCAGCCTCGAGGGCCTGATCGCCTCGATCGAGACGGAAATCACGTCGGTGCGCGAAGCGGCCGCCGCCGCCAGGGCCGAGGAAGAACGCCGCCGGCTGATGACTGATGAGCAGCGCGAGCGGGCAAAAGCGCTCGCCGAAAGCGGCGTGCCCGACAAAAACCGCATTGCGCCCGCATACCCGTTTTCAGAGCTGAAAGCGAAGCTGGAGCTTCCTGTGGCCGGCGACATCCTCAGACACTTCGGTGAGGCCGACGGAACCGGCCATCCAGCCAAGGATATGGTGGTCGCGACCAATGCCGGGGCCGTGGTGACAGCGCCGACCGACGGACTGGTGGTTTTTGCAGGGCAGTTTCGCAGCTTCGGACAGATGATTATTCTCAATGCCGGCGACGGTTTCCACATGGTGCTATCGGGAATGGACCGAACCACTGCCCGACAGGGCCAGTTTGTGTTCGCCGGCGAACCGCTCGCCGCCATGGGCGCAAAAAGAGTAGCGAGTGCAACTGCATTGGCGCTGGAAACGGACCGGCCAACGCTTTACATTGAACTTCGAAAAGATGGGAAACCGGTCGATTCCCGACCGTGGTGGACTTCTAGTGACACTGGAAAGGCACGCAATGATTCGTAGGGCTTCACTTGTTCTCGTCGGCGCATTGATGGGCGCGACGGCGATGAGCGTTATCTATTCGGCGAGCATCCCTGCGGAAGCGGCTGGCTCCTCGACCTACAAGGAACTCTCCATTTTCGGCGATGTCTTCGAGCGTGTTCGCGCCCAGTACGTGACGCCGCCGAACGAGGAGAAGCTCATCGAGAATGCCATCAATGGCATGCTCACCTCGCTTGATCCGCATTCGAGCTACATGAATGCCAAGGACGCCGAGGAAATGCGCACCCAGACCAAGGGCGAATTCGGCGGCCTCGGTATCGAAGTCACGATGGAAGACGAACTCGTCAAGGTCATCACCCCGATCGACGATACGCCGGCTGCCCGTGCGGGCGTGCTGGCCGGCGACTTCATTTCCGAGATCGACGGACAGCCGGTGCGCGGCCTCAAGCTCGAAGACGCGGTCGGCAAGATGCGCGGCGAGATCAACACGCCGATCAAGCTGACGATCCTGCGCAAGGGCGCCGACAAGCCGATCGAGCTGACCATCGTACGCGACATCATTCCGGTGCGCGCCGTGAAGTCGCGGGTCGAGGGCGATGTCGGATACCTCCGCATCATCTCGTTCAGCGAGAAGACCTATGACGATCTCGAGAAGGCGATCGCCAACATCAAGAAGGAACTGCCGGCCGACAAGCTGAAGGGCTATGTGCTGGATCTCCGCCTCAATCCCGGCGGCCTTCTCGACCAGGCGATCAACGTCTCCGACGCGTTCCTGGAGCGCGGCGAGGTGGTATCCACCCGCGGCCGCAATGCCGAGGAAACGCGCCGCTTCAGCGCTACCCCCGGCGATCTGACCGACGGCAAGCCTGTCGTCGTGCTGATCAATGGCGGCTCGGCCTCGGCCTCGGAAATCGTCGCCGGCGCCCTGCAGGACCTGCACCGCGCCACCCTGGTCGGCACCCGTTCGTTCGGCAAGGGCTCGGTCCAGACCATGGTGCCGCTCGGCGAGAACGGCATGCTGCGTCTGACGACGGCGCTCTACTACACGCCATCGGGCAAATCGATCCAGGGCACCGGCATTTCGCCCGACATCAAGGTCGACCAGCCGCTGCCGGACGAACTGAAGGGCCGGGTGACCACGGAAGGCGAGTCGAGCCTGCCAGGCCACATCAAGGGCCAGGACGAGACCGACGAGGGCTCGGGCTCGGTCGCCTACGTGCCGCCGGAAGCCAAGGACGACATCCAGCTCAACTACGCGCTGGACCTGCTGCGCGGCGTCAAGACCGACCCGTCCTTCCCTGCCGATCCGAGCAAGCCGGTCATCCCGGTCGAGCCGGACAAGTCGGCAGCAACCAAGTAACATCGAGAGACGGCGGCGCCACCCGCGCCGCCGTCCTTCCTTTCGGGGCCGGGGCGGATTGCAGCATTGGGAACGGACCTTCACAAACCGCTCGGCCAGAACAGGACCGCGACGGCAAAGAAGCGCCGTCTTCGCCCGGCTACGCTCACCTCGATCTTCGGTGTCCTGATTGTCGGAGGGCTGTCGGCCTATGCCGTGCTGGCGCCCGACAATCTCGTCGCTCCCGCAGAGCCGGTGACATCGGCTGCGACGGAGACTGCGGCGGCCGGTCCGGCCGCCAGGCCGCCGGAAAGCGTCGACAGGGCCGATCCAGCCTCTGGCGGCATGCCGCGCGCGAGCGGGCATTCCGGGGCGAATATCGAGCGGACCGTGACCGATGACGGCTCCGTTGTCACCAAGTACACCCCTCGCTCGCGGGAGAACGGCGGACCAGCGCTGATCAGAAGTTCCTCGATCCAGGACCGTCGCCTGGCGGGCCTGCCGAACGACGACCTGCTCGAAGATACGGCAGTGGGCCGGTTGCCGGTCATCGGGCCAGACGGACTGCGGCCGGTGGATTACTATGCCCGCCCGTGGTCGGGGGCTCGTGGCACCCGCGTGGCGGTCGTCGTCAGCGGCCTGGGGCTCAGCCAGACCGGCACCCAGCGCGCCATCAGGGAATTGCCGGAAGAGATTACCCTTGCCTTCGCCGCCACTGGCGCGAGCCTGCAGCGCTGGATGCAGGAGGCAAGGCGCGATGGCCACGAGATCCTGATCCAGGTGCCGCTGGAACCGTTCGACTATCCCCAGAACGATCCGGGGCCGGGAACGCTGCTGGTCGGCAATTCGCCCGACAGGAACCTCAAGAACCTGCACGAGGCGATGGCCAAGATCACCAACTATACCGGGGTGATGAATTTTCTCGGCGGCCGTTTCCTGTCGGACGCCGATGCGCTCGAGCCGGTCATGCGCGATATCGCGTCCCGCGGCCTGCTTTTCCTCGATGACGGATCATCGGCGCAATCGCTGAGCGGCACCATGGCCAGGACGCTGGAACTGCCCCAGGCCTTCGCTGACGTGCAGCTCGACCAGCAACTCGACCAGGATGCCATCCTGAAGAAGCTGGATGAGCTGGAGCGGATCGCCCGCCGCAACGGCAGCGCCATCGGCGTGGCTGCGGCTTTCGACGAAAGCATTTCCGCCATCCGCAAGTGGAGCGACGAGGCAACGCTGCGCGGCATCGAGATCGTCGGGGTTTCGGCCTTGGCCACCAACTAGTGCATTCCAAGAGGACGAAATGAGCAAGGACAAGAAAGCGCCTGTCGCCGCCGAGGATCTCCCCTACCGGGCTTGCGTGGGGGTGATGGTACTCAACCATGCCGGGCTGGTTTGGGCGGGACGTCGGCTGCCGGTCGGCAATTCCGAATATGACGGCTCTCCGCAACTGTGGCAGATGCCGCAAGGAGGGATCGACAAGGGCGAGGACCCGCGCGACGCCGCCTATCGCGAGCTCTACGAGGAAACCGGTATGCGCACCGTCTCGCTGATTGCAGAGGCGCACGACTGGATCAACTACGACCTGCCCGCGCACCTGATCGGTATCGGCCTTAGAGGGAAGTATCGTGGCCAGACGCAGCGTTGGTTTGCGTTTCGCTTTGACGGCGATGAAAGCGAAATCGCCATCAATCCGCCGCCCGGAGGTCATGAGCCGGAATTCGACGCCTGGGCGTGGAAGCCGATGATGGAATTGCCGCAGTTGATCGTGCCGTTCAAGCGCGCGGTCTACGATCGCGTCGTGGCCGAGTTCGGCTATCTCGCCGGTCGCTCCCTCTAGGGGCGAACTGCCCCACCCGTAGGACCAGAGCATAAAAAAGACCCGGCGACGAAGACGCCGCCGGGCTGATTGTCATGCTGGCGATTGGTCAATCGGCAGAATCGGCCGAATCCGCGTTGAGCAGGCCGTAGCGCTCCTCGCCGATCTTTCCCATCAGTTCGAGCTGGGTTTCGAGGAAGTCGATATGACCTTCCTCGTCCGCGAGAAGCTCTTCGAAGAGCTTCATGGAGACGTAGTCGCCGGCCTGATGGCAGATATCGCGCGACTGCTTGTACGCGTTGCGGGCGTCATATTCTCCGGCGAGGTCCGCCTCGAGAACTTCCTTGACGTTCTGTCCGATCCGCAGCGGTGCGAGCGTCTGCAGGTTCGGGTGGCCTTCCAGGAAGATGATCCGAGCGACGAGCTTGTCGGCGTGATTCATCTCCTCGATGGATTCTTCACGCTCTTTTTTGGCGAGCTTCGTGTAGCCCCAGTCTTCGAGAAGACGGTAGTGCAGCCAGTACTGGTTTACAGCCCCCAGTTCGAGGAACAGCGCCTCGTTAAGCCGCTCGATTACCCTTGTGTCGCCTTTCAATGTCCGCTCTCCTATTTTCTTCGTGGAATTTTCTGAGCTTGGACATGAAATCAAAAATCTCGGCTTCCGTCGAGTCTCTGCGGCTATGATAAGCCTCGGTCGTACGGATAATGATGTCGACAACATTGGGGAAGCAGCCACAGCAGCGCCCGCGCTTTTCCATCGCGTGGTAAACTTTCGCGGGGACGATCAACTGCCAGCAATCCTGGTCGAGAAGCTCGATGATGGCTTCTTCGATATCCTTGTCGGTGATGTAGTTGCAACTGCAGACCAGCATGGGATCAGTCCATGAAACATGACACTTACTGTCGTGTTTATCTGCTAAAGAAGTGGGCTTCTGTCAAGATTTTTTTGACCTGTCACCATGCATGCAGCGACCAAAGTCGAAGCCGGAAAGGCCGGATCTCCGGGCTTTCTCGACCGATACGGGAAAAGGGCAAGGCGCTTCAAGCCGATGCGTGTACGCTCTGGAGCGCACTCCATTCATCCCGTAACTATGGTCGCAAGCAATGATCTCCGTCAGGCCACCGGCGCCAATGGCCGGGCCTGATTGCGGGGAGGGTCCAACGGACCTTGTGGCCCGCTAGTGGAAGTTTCGCCCCCTTGGCATGACCTTGCGGACCTCGTCGCTTACCGGAATGTCGTCGGCGAGGACGCGGAGCGGTCCGGTGGCCTTGTGCGACAGACGTTGCTCGGCGACCGGGCGGCGGACCTCGTCGGCGTTGGCGAGCCCGCCGAAATCCTTGAGATCGCGCTCGAGGATACCGAGCGCTTGCGTGATGTCCTCGACATGTTCGGCAACGACATGGATGACGCCATCGGCCCGCTGCAACCGGCCGCGCACCTTCACCAGCCGCGCCCCCATGACCAGCGAGCGGTACTTTTCGAAGACCTTCGGCCAGACGATGATGTTCGCCACCCCGGTTTCGTCCTCGATGGTCATGAAGATCACGCCCTTGGCCGAGCCTGGCCGCTGGCGCACCAGTACCAGGCCGGCAACGCTGACGCGCCGTCCGTTCGGCGCGGTTTCGAGATCGCGGCTCGGCAACACGCCTGCGGCGCCCAGTTGCGGCCGGAGGAACGAGACCGGATGCGCCTTCAGCGACAGCGACAGGTAGCGATAGTCGTTGACCACCTGCTCGCCGGGCGCCATCGCCGGAAGAGATACCTCGGGTTCGGCATAGAGCCCGGCATGATCGGCGCGGTCGAAGAGCGGCAGGCGCTCGGCAGCACTCTTCTCGTTCAGCGCCCGGACCGCCCAGAGTGCCTGCCGCCGGTCGAGCCCGATCGACCGGAAGGCATCGGCATCGGCCAGGCGCTCGATCACCGAGCGTGAGAGCCCGGAGCGCAGCCAGAGATCACGCACCGACCGGTAGCCCTCGCCGCGATGGGCAACAAGCGCCTGCATCTCCGTTTCGCTCAGGCCCGTGACCTGATGGAAGCCGAGCCGGACGGCCTTGGCGGTGCGGATCACGTCCCGCATCGACGCATGCCGGCGCTCGATGGCGCGCGGATCGAACCGGCCCTGCTCGAGCCCGCTATCCCAGCCCGAATGGTTGATGTCCACCGGCCGGATCTCGACGCCGTGCTCGCGGGCATCGCGTACCAGCTGCGCCGGGGCATAGAAGCCCATCGGCTGCGAGTTGAGGATCGCGGCGCAGAACACGTCGGGATAATAGGCCTTCAGCCAGCAGGAGGCATAGACCAGCAGCGCGAAGGAAGCGGCATGGCTTTCGGGAAAGCCGTATTCGCCGAAGCCCTCGATCTGACGGAAGCAACGCTCGGCGAAATCGGCGTCATAGCCATTGGCGACCATGCCATCGATCATCTTCTTCTGGAAGGTATGGATGGTGCCGACCCGGCGGAAGGTCGCCATGGCGCGCCGCAGCCGGTCGGCCTCGCCGGGGGTGAAGCCGGCGGCGGTGATGGCGATCTGCATCGCCTGCTCCTGGAATAGCGGCACGCCGAGGGTGCGCTCGAGCACCACCTTCAGTTCCGGGCTCGGATAGTCGATCTTGCGTCCCTTGCGCAGGTCCTCGCGCCGCCTGAGATAGGGATGCACCATATTGCCCTGGATCGGTCCCGGCCGGACGATCGCCACCTCGATCACCAGATCATAGAAGATGCGCGGCTTCAGCCGCGGCAGCATGCTCATCTGCGCTCGGCTCTCGATCTGGAAGACGCCGATCGTATCGGCCCGGCAGATCATGTCGTAGACCTCGTCCCGGGGATCGAGGCAAAGCTCGGCCAGCGACTTGCGGACACCGTAATGACTTTCCAGCAGACCGAAGGCCTTGCGGATGCAGGTCAGCATGCCGAGCGCCAGAATATCGATCTTCAGGATCCCGAGCGTGTCGAGGTCGTCCTTGTCCCACTCGACCATGTAGCGGCCGTCCATCGCCGTCTTCATGATCGGCACCACTTCGTCGAGCCGGTCCTGGGTGATGACGAAACCGCCGACATGCTGGGTGAGATGCCGGGGGAAACCCATCAGGATCGATGCATAGCCGAGCACCCGCTGGGTCGTCGGGTCATGGATGTCGAGGCCGGCGGCACGCGCCTCGCGCTCGGAAAGATCCGCCGTCGACCAGCCCCAGACAGCACCGGACAGCGCCGACTGCACGTCTTCAGACAGGCCGAAGGCCTTGGCGACCTCGCGGCCCGCCGATCGTGCCCGGTAGCTGGTGACTGCCGCCGCCAGCCCCGCATGCGCATGGCCGTAGCGCCGATAGATATGCTGGATGACCTCCTCGCGCCGCTCATGTTCGAAATCGACATCGATATCAGGCGGCTCGTCGCGCTCGGTGGAGATGAAGCGCTCGAACAGCAGCGTGGTCATCTGCGGATCGACCTCGGTGATGCCGAGACAATAGCAGACGGTGGAATTGGCTGCCGAGCCGCGGCCCTGGCAGAGTATCTTTTCGCTGCGGGCAAACTCGATGATGTTGCGCACGGTGAGGAAATAGGGCTCGTAGCGTTTCTCGCGGATGAGCGCCAGTTCATAGTCGATCTGGGTCGCGACCTTGTCTGGAACTCCTTCGGGATAACGGCGCAGGGCACCCTCGCGGGCCAGCCGCTCCAGGGTTTCGCTCGGTGTCTCCCCGTCAAGGCTTTCGTCCGGATACTGGTAGCGCAGTTCCTCCAGCGAGAAATCGAGGCTGCGGAAGAATTTTCCGGTGTTGGCCACCGCCTCCGGATAGTCGCGAAAGATCCGCGCCATTTCCTCAGGCCCCTTGATATGCCGCTCGGCATTGGCGGCCAGCCGGAACCCGGCGTCGGCAATGGTGACGCGGGTGCGGATGGCGGTGACGATATCGGCAAGCGGCCGGCGCGAGGCTTCATGGTAAAGGGGCGCATTGCTGGCGATCAGCGGAACTTTGGCCTTTTCGGCAATCATGGCGAAAGCGGCGAAGGTGACGCGATCGAGACCGTCATAGCGCGGCACGAGCGCGAGAAAGACGCGGGCCGGAAAACGCGTGGAAAGCCGTTCGAGCAGGGCATGGAGTGAGTTGCCTTCATCCTTGGGCACCAAATCAGCTTCCGGCACCACCGCCAGCATCATATCGTCGCCCCATTCCAGGAGATCCTCGGCGACAAGGATGCAGGAGCCCTTCTGCGCCTGGTCGCGGAGATTGCCGGCACTCAGCAGCCGGCAGAGATGCCCCCAGCCGCGGCGATTTCGCGGATAGGCGAGGATGTCGGGCGTGCCGTCGGCAAAGACCAGACGGGCGCCGGGGCGGAACTCGAAGCCCGCCGCCTTGGCCTGGGCATGCATGCGGACGACGCCGGCAACCGTATTGCGATCGGCGAGGCCGAGCCCGGGCAGGCCGAGACGGCGTGCGGTTGCCACCAACTCCTCCGGATGGGCGGCACCTTCCAGGAAGGAAAAATTCGTCCGTGCGCCGATCTCGAAGAAAGCGGGGGTCTGCGTCATGCGAAAACCCCGTGCATGAACCAGCGCGGCAACCGCGGCTCGCGCTCGTAAAGCCCCTCGCGGAACAGCCAGTAGCGACGCCCGGCCTCGTCCTCGATGCGGAAATAGTCGCGTGTCGGCGCTTCCTCGCCGTCGATCCACCATTCCGCCGCCAGCCGCTCCGGCCCCTCGGCACGCCGCACCCGGTGGAAGCAGCGCCGCCAGCGAAAGCTCATCGGTGCGCCTTCCGGCACCTCCGCCATCGCTTCCACCGGCTCCGGCGGGGTCAGCAAGCGGATTGGGCGCGTCGCGCGGATCGGCGCGGGAGAACTTTCCTGCTGCCGCTCCGCCGCCGGTTCCTCGACGGCCGGGACGAGAAGCGACGCCCGCTCCGGCACGTGGCTGTCCTTGAGGACCGGCTGGGCAAGGCATTCAGGACCGAAGCGGGCAACCGCCTGGTCGACGAAGGCGGCAAGCGAAGTATCGACCGCACCGGCACCGGAGAAATCCGGCTGGACATCGGCATAGGCTTCCGCCTGCAGCACGTTGAGACGCAGGATCTCGAAGCCAAAACCGGCGTCGAGATCGTCATGCACGGCGGTGAACCGCTCGGCGAACAGGCCGCCGATGCGGGCCGGATCGCGCACTGCCATGGCGGTGCCGACGACAATGCGGAACACCCGGCCATCGACCCTGAACAGCAGGAGTTCGAAGCGCCGGCCGCCCAGGCCGCGTGCCTCCAGTTCCGGCTTCAGCGTCGTCGCCAGCTGCCCGGCGAGACGAAGAAGATCATCTTCGCCCTGCACCGGTTCGGCCAGCCGCCGTTCGACAGAAAGATCCGCGACCGGACGGCGCGGCGACACCGGCTCGTCCTCGCGCCCGAACGCCTGGTCGAGCCGCTGTAGCAGCAATGTGCCGAGGCGGCGGGCCAGCGGCGCCCGCGGGGCGGCGATCAGGTCACCGATCTGGCGCAGGCCTACCTTCTGCAGCGACAGCACGGTCTCCTCGGGAATGCGCAATGCGGCCACCGGCAGGGGCGAGAGAACATCCGCTGCCTCTTCCTCGGCGATCACGCCGTTCTTGCCGAAGCGCGCGGCCGCCCAGGAAAGGCCGGGGGCGGAGGAAACCGCGCCGCGGGCATCGAGCCCCAGATGAAAGAGCCGTTTCAGCACGTCGTCGAGCATGGCCTTCTCGCCACCGAAAAGATGGGCGCAGCCGGTGATGTCGAGGAAGATGCCATCGACGCCGTCGAGCGCCACCAGCGGCGTGTAGCGGTCGCACCAGTCGGCAACGGCCTCGAGAAACTGCCGGTCGGCGGTGTCGTCGGCGGCAATGACATCGAGCGGCGGGCAGATGGCGCGCGCTTCCGCCACCCCCTGGCCGGGTTTCAGTCCGATCGCCTCGGCCGCTTCGTCGAGCGCCGTCAGCCGCATCGCATTCTTCACCCGCCCGGCGCAGACCAGTGGCGGATGGTCAGGACGCCCGGCTGAACGCCACGACAGCCCCCAGCGCCGCCGGGCGATCCGGTCGGTCGGCAGGTGCGGGAAGGTGAGCGCCAGGATCCGCCGGTTTCCGGATTGCTGGAACAGCGTCGTGGCGGGCAAGGCAAAACTGGCGGTCATGGATATTCCACTCCAGGAAGATATCGGAGAAGGCCGGCACCCGGCTCTTTTCCACGGTGACATGAAAGACGGGATTGCCGATGCTGCCGCCAAGCACCGATCCGTCGGGAAGAAGCCGCGCCGCAGCCGGCGCAGGTTGCAGGCGAAAACGGAAGAGGGCGCTGCTCGCCTCCTCTTCGCCCGCCTGCCGCAACAGCAGGAGGGGTCGGCCGGACGCGCGAGCCCGGAGGCTCAGGCGCCGGCTTTCGGTCAGGCCGAAATGCTGGGGATTGCCGCGCACCTCGAGGATGACGGCGGCAAAGGCACCACTGCCGAGCGCCGCCTCGGCCAGCCACAGAGCATCCGGAAGCCGTCGCGGCGCGGCATAGAGAAGCGAGGACGGATCAAGGCCATAGTCGACGAGACCCGCCGCATGCGGGAGCCCGGCCTCCATGCCGGCAACCCGCTCGCCGATCCACAGCAGCCGGGCAGGGGAGGAGTTACCCGCTCTGCCGAGCACGCAGGTGCCAAGCGCCAGCGCAAAGCCGCTGGCCGCGCCCGCATCGCGCAGCTCGCCGCAGCGGATTTCCGTCAGTGCATCGAGCGGCAGGCCGCCGTCGAGGGGATCGTCGAAATCCGCGATCCCGAGCGGCAACAGCGCCGCCTCGTTTCCGTTCGTCGTCTTCGGGGCAAGTCCTGTCTCGGCAGCGCCCGCATCGCCGCAAACCAACCCGGCGGCAGGACGGCCCTCGATTCGGGCGATGGTTTCGCGCAGGGCAAAAAGCGTCTCCCGCGCCACGGCAGAACCAGCCATGACGTCATCTCCGATCAGTTGTTCATGTTATGTTCTTATAGATTCCAGAGCCCCCCCGAAGAGTCAACAGCATTTTATGTGAATTTATTCCTGTTCCGGAATCGGCTCTCGAAAATGCCGCGCAAAGTGCCTATATGGGCATGATGACAAGGAGCAGCCATGGCCCGCATTGACCAGACCGATGATTGGCGGGACCGCCATGCACCATCGATCAGTACGTTTGAATCGCTGGCTCTTGAGGCCTACGGCCATCTTCCACAAGAATTCCGGGCACTGACCGGCAACCTCACCATCGAGATTGCCGACTTCCCCTCGGACGAGATCTTCGAGGACATGGCGCTGGAAACCCCGTTCGATCTGCTCGGCCTGTTCGAGGGGCGCGGCATTTCCGAGCGCTTCACCATGGAAACCGGCCAGTTGCCGAACCACATCACCCTCTATCGTCGCCCGATCCTCGACTACTGGGCGGAGAACGAGGAAACGCTCGGCGACATCATCACCCATGTCCTGATCCACGAGATCGGCCATCATTTCGGCCTCTCCGACGACGACATGGAGCGGATCGAGGCGACGGCCGACGCCGCCAGCGACCGCTGATTGGGACTTACTGCTCGGAGAGCTTCATGTCCGGGTGGTATTCCTTGCCTTCCACTTCCTTCACGACAGCCTGACCTGCCTGCATCTGCCCGGTCGCCGCATTGAAGGCGAGCGACGGCGCGCCGTGCAGCGACCAGCCCTTGTTGAGGGCATCGGTAACCCGGTGGCAGAACGCCGCATCATCGGCACCGGTCAGAAAACGATAGACTTTCAAGGCTTGTCCTTTCGAAGAGAAATCATTGCTGCTTTTTCCACCAACCGCTCCGCCTGCGCCAGATGCAGGCGCTCGACCATGCGGCCGTTCAGGTTGATGACGCCGAGCCCCGCGGCGGCACGGTCGGCGAAGGCGGCGATGATCGCCCGGGCCTCGGCCACGGCTGCGTCATCGGGGCCGAAGCGCCGGTTGGCGGCATCGATCTGCGCCGGATGGATCAGCATCTTGCCATCGAAGCCCATGGCCCGGCCCTGGACACATTCCGCATCGAGGGCGGCAAGGTCACGGAAATCGTTGGAAACGCTGTCGAGCGCGTCAAGCCCGTAGGCGCGCACCGCAACAATGACCTGCATCAGCCAGGGAACGAGATAGGTACGGCCCGGTTCCGGCAGCACGCCGGTATCCTTGCGCAAATCGTTGAGCCCGACGACGAGGCAGTCAAGCCGCGCCCCCGGCGTCCGGCCGCTTTCGGCGATCGCCGCGACATTGAGGATGGCGCGCGGCGTCTCGATCATCGCCCAGATCCTGAGGCTCTCCGGCGCATAGCGATCAGCGAGCAGATCGGCGACCGCAATTACGTCCTGCGGTTCGTCGACCTTCGGCAGAAGCACGGCATCCGGCTGGCATTCGAGCACCAGGTCGATATCGTCGGCACCGAATTCGGAGGAAGGCGCATTGATGCGGATGATGCATTCGCGACCCGCAAGCGGCGTATCGCGGAAAAAGCGGCGAAGATTGTCGCGGGCCTCAGCCTTCTTCTCGGGAGCGACGGAGTCCTCGAGGTCGAAGATCACCGCATCGCAGTCGAGCCCGTGGGTCTTTTCCAGGGCGCGGGCGTTGATGGCGGGCACGCTCAGCACCGAGCGGCGCAGGAGAACGGGACGTGGAGGAGGGGTGCTGGTCATGTGCGCTGTTTTGCCAAGCTTTACGGAAGCGCGCAAGCCAACAAAATGCCACGCTCCCCTTGTATGTCAGGGGCAGAGGGACCACATGCCCTCTGAACGAAAGGCTTAAATCATGCAAAGCGTCCGCTCATTTTTCTTCACCCTGTCCGGCGTCACCCTTGTCGCCATTCTGGCTCTGTTTACCGCGTCGCTGACGATTGCCTTCGGTGGCATCCTTACGGTGTTGCTGATTGCCCGGGCTCTTACCGCGAAACTGAAGCCGGTGCCGGTGCGCGCAAAATCGCGTCATCAGCAGCGCCAGCAGCAGATGCGTGTGTGGAACAACGGGCGCGGTACCATCATCGACATGTAGGTCGTGAGCAAGCCAGCGCAGCGCTGACCTGCGGCCTTGCCGACGCAAGAGGTGCGCGCACGGATTTCGATGCGCGCCCGGGTTTATCCGACGCCGGCGCTGGAGGGCGGCTGCGCAAGATTCCCCTTCAATTCTGCGCAAAATTCAGCTAATGGCTGCGACAACCAAGCAGAACCGAAGGCAGACCCATGGATAAGTTCGTCAAGCTCACCGGCGTTGCTGCGCCGCTTCCGGTCGTCAACATCGACACCGACATGATCATCCCCAAGGATTATCTGAAGACCATCAAGCGCACCGGTCTCGGCAAGGGACTTTTCGCTGAAGCCCGCTATCTCGAAGACGGTTCGCCGAACCCGGATTTCGTGCTCAACAAGCCGGCCTATCAGGATGCCAAGATCCTCGTCGCCGGCGACAACTTCGGCTGCGGGTCTTCGCGCGAGCACGCGCCGTGGGCGCTTCTCGACTACGGCATCCGCTGCGTCATTTCCACCAGCTTCGCCGACATCTTCTACAACAACTGTTTCAAGAACGGCATCCTGCCGATCATCGTCAGCCCGGAAAACCTGGAAAAGCTGCTGGATGACGCCGGCCGCGGCTCCAACGCCGTGCTGTCGGTCGATCTGGAAGCCCAGGAAATCACCGGCCCCGATGGCGGCAAGATCAGCTTCGAGATTGACGCCTTCAAGCGCCACTGCCTGCTGAACGGTCTCGACGACATCGGCCTGACGCTGGAAAAGGCATCGGCGATCGACAGCTTCGAGAAGACGACTTCGGCTTCGCGCCCCTGGGCGTGATTTGCCGCTCTACTGACAATCGTGCGAAGGCCGGGTTTCCCGGCCTTTTTGTTTGCGCGCATGCCAGCACACAGCAGCACAGGATCTGGATCAAGGCAGTCGGCGTCCGGCCCTCACGGCCACCGTTCGCGCTGATCTGCGCAGGATTTCAGCCGAAGCGCGCGAGGCGTACCGATTTGACCCTTCCCTTGCTTGTAAAGCCCTTTCATGGGGTCTAAGAAACCGCAACTTATTCTAGCCGGAGGGTTAAATGACAACGCGCAATCTTTTCCTGCTGCCTGGCGACGGTATCGGTCCGGAAGCCATGGGCGAAGTCCGCAAGATTATCGCCTATATGAACGAGGCGATGAGCGCCGGCTTCGTCACCGACGAAGGCCTGGTCGGCGGCTCGGCCTACGACGCCCATGGTTCGGCGATTTCGGAAGAAGACATGGGCAAGGCGCTTGCCGCCGATGCCGTTCTGTTCGGCGCCGTCGGCGGCCCGAAGTGGGACGACGTCCCCTATGAAGTGCGCCCCGAAGCCGGTCTTCTGCGCCTGCGCAAGGACCTTGAACTCTTCGCCAACCTGCGTCCGGCGATCTGCTATCCGGCGCTCGCCTCCGCTTCCTCGCTGAAGCCCGAACTGGTCGAAGGCCTCGATATCCTGATCGTGCGCGAACTCACCGGCGGCGTCTATTTCGGCTCGCCGAAGGAAATCATCGACCTCGGCAACGGCCAGAAGCGCGGCATCGATACCCAGGTTTACGACACCTATGAAATCGAGCGCATTGCCGGCGTTGCCTTCGAACTGGCGCGCACCCGCAAGAACCGCGTCTGCTCGATGGAAAAGCGCAACGTCATGAAGTCGGGCGTGCTGTGGAACCAGGTGGTCACGGCAACCCACAAGGCCAAGTATCCCGACGTCCAGCTCGAGCACATGCTGGCCGATGCCGGCGGCATGCAGCTGGTGCGCGCGCCGAAGCAGTTCGATGTCATCGTCACCGACAACCTGTTCGGCGACATGCTGTCCGACGTCGCCGCCATGCTGACCGGCTCGCTCGGCATGCTGCCGTCGGCCTCGCTCGGCGCCCCGGATGCCAAGACCGGCAAGCGCAAGGCGCTTTACGAGCCCGTGCACGGCTCCGCGCCCGACATCGCCGGCAAGGGCATCGCCAACCCGATCGCCATGATCGCCTCTTTCGCGATGTGCCTGCGCTACTCCTTCAACATGGTGAAGGAAGCCGACGACCTCGAAAAAGCGATTGCCAATGTCCTCGACAAGGGCATCCGCACCGGCGACATCATGGCCGAGGGCTGCACCAAGGTCGGCACCGTCGAGATGGGCGACGCCATCCTTGCCGAGTTCAAGGCACTGTCGGCCTGACATTTCACGTGAAACAAGCTGATGAGCCCCTGCATCCCGCGTGGATGCGGGGGCTTTTTTCATGGCATGCCCTTGAAGCATGGCCCGATGCCCGCACATGAAGGAAGACCGCATCTCTCGAGGAAACCCATGAACCGTCCCCTGGTCGCGTCCGGCTGGATCCTGATTGCCACGCTTATCCTTGTCGCCGCCCTGCTGCCCTTCGATCCCGCGCTGTCGGAAAGGGCGCAGGGGCTTTCGCCCGCCTTCGTCGAATTCAACCGCCACATCACCGATCTCGGCACGTTCCGGTGGATGATCTACGGATCCGGCGGGCTGGTCATTGCGGCCTATATCGCCCAGAGCATTCACCTGAAAAGAACGCTTTCCGCCAAGATGCGAACGGCCGGGCGGCTCAGCCTCTACCTGTTCCTGACGATCGGATCGGCAAGTGCGCTGGTGCATCTCCTGAAGTTCCTGATCGGCCGGGCCCGTCCGGAACTGCTGATCGATTATGGCGCCTACAGCCTGACGCCCTTCACCGGCGACAATCTTTTCGAGAGCTTTCCATCCGGCCATTCGGCGGCGATCGGATCCTTTTGCGGGGCCTTTGCGATGCTGGTACCACGCCTTCGTCCCTATCTCGCCGGACTTGCGCTGGTCATCGGCATAAGCCGCGTCGTGGTCGGCGCGCACTATCCGAGTGATGTCGCCGCGGGGCTGCTGATCGGCCTCTGGCTTGCCGTGATGATGGCCTTTGTCTTTGCCCGGTTCGGCTGGCTTTTCCGCATCGATGAACACGGCTGGCCGGCCCCGAAGCAATGGCCTTCCAGGCAAGGCAGCGGTACCCGTTAGCTTCCGGCCAACAAAAAACCGGCGCGGTTGCCCGCGCCGGTGCTTGGGAGAGCGTAATGCTCGGGATCAATCCATGGCGTGGATATCGCGATCCTTGGTTTCCGGCAGGAAGAGCATGCCGATCACCAGCGTGATGCCGGCGAAGACGATCGGATACCAGAGACCGTAGTAGATATCGCCCTGGGCCGCGCTCATCGCGAAGGCCGTGGCCGGCAGCAGACCGCCGAACCAGCCGTTACCGATGTGGTAGGGCAGCGACATGCCGGTGTAGCGGATGCGGGTCGGGAACAGTTCGACCAGCAGTGCGGCGATCGGGCCGTACACCATCGTCACGTAGATGACGAGGACGGTGAGCACGGCAATGATCACCGTCCAGTTGACCGCGGCCGCATCGGCGACCATGGCGAAGGTCCCACCGCCGGCGATGGAGAAGACCGCCATTTCGGTGACGCCATTGGCTTCGTCGGCCGTCAGCAGCTTGTCGGCAACCAGCGTTTCCGCCGGAACCATGGTCTTGTCGCCTGCCCGAATGGCAGCCGCATCAGCCCCGAGCTCCGGATTGGCGGCAACGAAGGCATCGAGCTTGGAGTCGACCACCTTCGCGGCGCCGCGCACCAGCGGATAGCCCGCACCCTGCAGGGCAATGTTGACCTGCTTCTCGAACGCGCCGGTCTGCGCCTTGGCCTGATCGCCGGCGGCGATCGCGTCGAAGCTGTTGATCACGGTATCGCCGATCGTCACCGTGGCAGGCGTTCCCGCAGCTGCGGTGGTCACCACGTTGTATGGCACCGAGTTCCTGGTCAGGAACGCTGTCGCGATGTCGCACGAGGTGGTGAACTTTGCCGTACCGGTCGGGTTGAACTGGAAGTTGCAGTCCCCCGGGGCAGCGGTAACCGTCGCGCTGACGGTAGCCTGGGCCTGAGCAAGTGCCGGATTGCCGGCCCAGGTCAGTGCCTTGAACAGCGGGAAGTAAGTCAGCATCGCCAGCAGCAGGCCAGCCATGATGATCGGCTTGCGACCGATCTTGTCCGACAGCCAGCCGAAGAAGACGAAGAAGCCGGTGCCGAGGATCAGCGAGGCCGCAACCATGATGTTTGCCGACTGGGCTTCGACCTTGAGAACGCCGGTCAGGAAGAACAGCGCGTAGAACTGGCCGGAATACCAGACGACGGCCTGGCCGACGACGGCGCCGAACAGCGCGAGCAGCGCGATCTTGGCGTTCTTCCACTGGCCAAAGGCTTCCTTCAGCGGCGCCTTCGAGGTCTTTCCTTCTTCCTTCATCTTCTTGAAGGCAGGGGACTCGTTCATCTTCAAGCGGATCCAGACGGAAATGCCGAGAAGAACGACCGAGACCAGGAACGGAATGCGCCAGCCCCAGGCGGCAAAGGCTTCCTTGCCGAGCGCGAACTGCACCCCGAGAATGACGACCAGCGACAGGAACAGGCCAAGCGTCGCCGTGGTCTGGATCCACGAGGTGAAGTAGCCGCGCCGCCCGTTCGGCGCATGCTCGGCAACATAGGTGGCAGCACCACCGTATTCACCACCGAGCGCGAGGCCCTGCAGCATGCGCAGGACGATGAGCAGGATCGGCGCGGCAATGCCGATCGAGGCAGCACCGGGCAGGATACCGACGAGGAAGGTCGATACGCCCATGATCAGGATAGTGACGAGGAAGGTGTACTTGCGGCCGACAAGGTCGCCGAGACGCCCGAAGACAAGCGCGCCGAACGGGCGCACCAGGAAGCCAGCCGCGAATGCCAGCAGCGCGAAGATGTTGCGCGTGGTTTCAGGATACTGGCTGAAGAAGGTGGCGCCGATATACACGGCGAGTGAACCGTAAAGATAAAAATCGTACCATTCGAAAACGGTGCCGAGCGAGGATGCGAAGATGACCTTCTTTTCCTCGCCGGTCATGGGACGGGTCTTTGAACCGTCCGCCACTGCGGCGTTTGCCATTGTCTGTCCTCCACAGAACGTAAGATTTCCAAACACGCCACCGACCCAACTCTCCTCCGGGTCGCCTACAGGGCATGGGCGCGCCTGTAGTGGCAGACTGACAGAAAACAAGGGGGAACAAGAGAGCGGCTTTCGGATTATGACTTTAGTATTATTTCGACTAGGCAAAAGGTCGCATGATAAACAGCCGCAATGCTGCAGTCGGCGTCGCGATATACTGCAATGGTCACCGCCCCGTCCGGCCGAAAACGGCATTCGAAGCGCGCTTTGTACTTGATTATATTCGGCGTTTGGTGTGATCATTTATTAAGTGGCCGGTGCGGTCGGTGCGGGAGAAGCCGCCTATGGTCAGACTGATCGGAATTTCGGGCAGCCTGCGCAAGGGATCCTTCAATACCGCCCTGCTAAGGGCGGCAGTGACGCTTGCGCCCGAGGGAACCGAGCTCGTCGCCACTACGATTCACGGCATTCCGGTCTATGATGCAGACTTGGAAGCCGAAAGCGGCATTCCTGACCCCGTTCGCATCCTCAAGGACCAGGTCGCCGCCGCCGACGGTCTCATCCTTTTCACGCCTGACTACAACAATTCGGTGCCGGGCCCATTCAAGAACGCCATCGACTGGATGACCAGGCCCGCAAGCGATATTTCGAGGGTATTCGGCGACAAGCCGGTGGCGGTGCTCGGCGCCTCGCCGGGCAACTTCGGCACCGTGCTTTCGCAGGATGCCTGGCTTTCGGTTCTGCGCACGCTGAAGACGCGGCCGTGGTTCGGTGGTCGCCTGCTCGTCTCCCACGCCAATACGGTGTTTGACGAGAACGGTCAGCTCACGGACGACAAGGTACGGGAACGACTGCGCAATTTCCTGCAAGGCTTTTCCGATTTCGCGAAACAATCCCGCTGATCCGCACCCGCTGACGATCCGGAAGATGCGCAAGCGCTCCTAAGGCAAAGGTGGCAGTTGCCGCGCAATCGCTTGACTTGAAGCAAAAAACTCGGCATAGCGGCGGCGGAAAAGGAAACCCCCATGCGTCGTTGCGGTATCATTCTCGCTGATTGCATCGTTTCGGTGATTGTCGCCGAGCGAGGTTTCCGTATTCCGGTTTCTTCCAAAACTACGGCCAAAACGACGACGAAAACCGTCTGATCGTCTCTGGCCTGCCGCTCTCTCCCCGGCTCGGTCGGGGACAGGAACCTGCGATGGATGTCGTGGCTTCCCCCTCAACCATCGAGGAGAGACAGAAAGAGAGCTTTAGACATGGGTTTCAAGATTGCAGTTGCGGGAGCGACCGGAAATGTCGGCCGGGAAATGCTCAACATTCTCGCCGAGCGCGGATTTCCCGCTGACGAGGTCGTAGCGCTGGCTTCCGCCCGCTCGCAGGGGACCGAAGTCTCCTTTGGCGAAAAGACGCTGAAGGTCCGGAATATGGAGAACTACGACTTCTCCGACACCGACATCTGCCTGATGTCTGCCGGCGGCGACGTCTCGAAGAAGTGGTCGCCGAAGATCGGCGCCCAGGGCTGCGTCGTCATCGACAATTCCTCGGCCTGGCGCTACGACGCCGAAGTGCCGCTGATCGTGCCGGAAGTGAACCCCGACGCCATCGAAGGCTTCACCAAGAAGAACATCATTGCAAACCCGAATTGCTCGACCGCACAGCTCGTCGTGGCGCTGAAGCCGCTGCATGACGTGGCGAAGATCAAGCGCGTCGTCGTTTCCACCTATCAGTCGGTTTCCGGCGCCGGCAAGGAAGGCATGGACGAGCTCTTCAACCAGACCCGCGCCGTCTTCGTCGCCGATCCGATCGAGAACAAGAAGTTCACCAAGCGCATCGCCTTCAACGTGATCCCGCACATCGATAGCTTCATGGAAGACGGCTACACCAAGGAAGAGTGGAAGGTTCTGGCCGAAACCAAGAAGATGCTCGATCCGAAGATCAAGGTGACCTGCACGGCGGTGCGCGTACCTGTCTTCATCGGCCATTCGGAATCGGTCAATATCGAGTTCGAAAACGAGATGACCGCTGACCAGGCCCGCGACATCCTGCGCGAAGCACCGGGCTGCCTGGTCGTCGACAAGCACGAGAATGGCGGCTACGTTACTCCCTATGAGTGCGCAGGCGAAGACGCCACCTACATCTCGCGCATCCGCGAAGACGCGACGGTTGAAAACGGCCTCAACATCTGGGTCGTCGCCGACAACCTGCGCAAGGGTGCAGCACTGAACGCGATCCAGATCGCCGAACTTCTCGTCAATCGCGGCCTGATCAAGCCGAAGAACCAGGCCGCCTGATCGGGATAAGTCACGAGTATGAGCATTAGCCCCGGGGGATTCGTTGTTCGAGTCCCGGGGCCTTCTCCGGACCGGAACCGTTTTTCCCGGAGTTTGGTAGAAAAATCGACCCAAACTGGCATCACACCATCATGATGACAGAATTGGCCGTAACTGGCTTTGTTCGAGTTTTAATCATTCGCGACAAACAAACGGGGTTTTTCATGCACATCGCAAAAACGATCCTGGCCGGTACGGCATTGGCAGGGGCGCTGATCGTAGCGCCGATGACGGCAGCAGCAGCACAGTGCGGCAATACCGCAGCAGGCTTCGATGCCTGGGTCCAGAACTTCAAGGTTCAGGCCTCGAGCAACGGCGTCAGCCCTGCGGTCCTCGACAAGGCCTTCGCCAACGTGGCCTATAACAAGGGGACCATCCGGGCGGACCGCGGCCAGAAGAGCTTCAAGCTCTCGTTCGACCAGTTCATGCAGAAGCGCGGCGGCCAGACCATCATCAACCGCGGCAAGACGATGAAGAAGAACAATGCCGCCCTGTTCCGTAACATCGAGAAGCGCTACGGCGTGCCGGCAGGCCCGCTGATCGCCATCTGGGGCATGGAAACCGGCTTCGGCGGCTTCCTCGGCAAGGAACACACGATGTCGGCAGTGGCGACTCTCGCTTACGACTGCCGTCGCTCCGACTACTTCACCGACCAGCTCTACGCAGCCCTGGAACTGGTATCCAACGGGGCGCTGCATCCTTCCGCCAAGGGCGCCGCCCATGGCGAGATCGGCCAGACGCAGTTCCTGCCGCGCAATGTCGTGCGCTACGGCGTCGATGGCGACGGCAACGGCCGCATCGATCTTGTCGGCTCCCGTGCCGACGCGCTCGCTTCCACTGCCAACTTCCTGCGCGGCCACGGCTGGCAGGCGGGCGGCGGTTATCAGCCGGGCGAGGTCAACTACGCGGCAATCCAGGGCTGGAACGCCGCCAGCGTCTACCAGCAGGCAATCGCCTATATCGGTCAGCAGATCGACGGCAACTGACATCTCCGCCATCCGCATACGAAAAAGCCCCGCTAAGCGGGGCTTTTTTGCATGTCGCACTGAAATCTATCGAATGCCCGGCTGAACTACTCGTTCGGGGGGCGGACGAAGTCACGGGTGGCGGCATCCATGATCCACAATTCGCCGGTCGAAATGTCGAACCAGGCGCCGTGAAGCTGGATCTTGCCCTTTTCCTCGAGGATCTTCACGCAAGGGAACGTGCGGAGATTATCGAGCGAGTTTCGGATCGAAACCCGTTCCAGCGCCGTCTGCCGCTCGGCAGCGGTAAGCATGTCGTTGCTCTGGATCTGTTCGGCGGCGGGCTTCAGCAGCCCCATCCACTTGCCGATGAAATCGCCTGGCGACAGCGGCCCGGCATCGGGATCGAGCGCCGCCTTGATGCCGCCGCAGCGGCCATGGCCCATCACCACGATGTCCTTGACGCGAAGCGACTGGACCGCAAATTCGAGCGCGGCAGAGGTGGCGTGATACTGGCCGTCCGGCTCGTAGGGCGGCACCATGTTGGCGACATTGCGGACGACGAAGAGTTCGCCGGGCCCGGCATCGAAGATCGTTTCGGGAGCGGCACGGGAATCGCAGCATGCGATCACCAGGGTCTGAGGCTTCTGACCGGTTTCGGCGAGGACACGATAACGTTCACTTTCGGCGCTATAGCGCCCACTCATGAAGTTGCGGTATCCGGCCATGAGGGATGAGGGAAAACGCTGCATGTAACTGCAATACTCCCCGTGTCCCCCAAGATCAACTGCCGACGCCGACAAACACAGCTACGTCTAACGCTTGCGCGGTTGCGACGGATGGGCGAGGCGACGCATCTGCACCATCGCCATTGGGGTGGAGAGGCTGGAGTAATCGCTTTCGAGCGTAAGCTCGTCGCTGCCGCGCTTCACCGATCGGGCAAGGATTTCGAAGACGCTGGCCGTCGCAAGCTGCAGGGCGCGTTCCTCGCTGATCCCTGCGAGCAGACGGGCAAGAAAGACCGACGACAGCAGATCGCCAAGCCCGTTCGGCGGATTTTCGATGAGGCGATGCTCGGCGAGCAGCGCATGACGAGCGGAAAGATAGAGATTGCCGGTACTGCCCGTCATCATCGGCACCGCCGAGGTCACCAGCATCCGCGGCGGTCCAAGCGAAAGCGCCGCCTCAATGATGGCAGCGTTGCTGTCGAGCTCGCAGCCGGCCATCCAGGCGAGTTCGTAGCGGTTGGGGGTCGCAAGCGAGGCAAGCGGGATCAGTTCGTCGCGTATCGCCGATGCCGTGGCTTCCGGCACATAGAGGCCGCCGAGATCACCGATGACGGGATCGCAGACGTAAAGGAGATCCGGGTTCCTTTCCTTCAGGACCGCGATCAGCCGGGCGACGGAGCGAACCTGCGCCGCACTGCCAAAATAGCCGGTAAGAACCGCCTTGATCTCCGGCAGCCAGGGCGCGCCGATCAGGTCGTCGATCGCCCTGTCGAAATCGGCCTCGGGAAAGGTTAGCCGGGTGGAGGGACCATGTCCGGGATGCCACGGCAAAACCACGGTCGGCAGTGCCCACACCGGATGGCCCAGCGTCTCGAGGGCAAAGGCGGCGGCGCGATTGCCCACCGATCCACGCACCACATGGCTGGAAATGACAAGGACTGCGGGAGCCGGCCGGTCGGACATGGGCATTTCTCTTTCGTTGCAGACACCCCTGATTCTCCCATCCGGGCGATCCTGTCAAATGCCGTGTGGGATAAATATCCTTCCCTGCATCCGGCATGGTTTTCAGAATTCTGACCGAAAATCTGCCGTTTCCGAGGATTTTCGGCGCGATTTGCCGCCAACGCTCCGATTTTTCTTCGGTTTCGGCGCATTTGCGCCCCGCGGGCCTATAATAGCGGTCGTTTTCACCGGCGCATTTGCTAAGCTCGGCCAAACCGCCGGCGGGAGGAAAATCGATGGGTGCGAGAACCAATCCGAAACGCGAAAGGCAGATCGAGAGCGCACGTCGGATTGCGCCTCAAGCCGGGGCGACGCAGCTCGATCCCGGCATTCTCTTTAGCCGGGCAAGCAGCGATGACCTGCAGCACTACACCCCGGAAATGCTGGCACTGAGCGCAGCCCATGCGGCGCGCGAGCTTGCAGCCTGGGACGGCCGCGCGGCCCGGATCACCATAAGCACGATCCCCGGCGTCGAGCCGGAAGGCGTGCCAGTGTCGGTGCTTTGCGTCACCGACCGCAACATGCCGTTCCTCTACGATTCGGTGATGAGCGAGATCACCTCCACCCACCGCGACATCCATCTCGCTGTGCATCCCATCCTGGTGGTTGCGCCGGGTGCGGAAATCACCCTGTATTCGACCGACGTGCCGAGCGATCCCGCCGACCGTGTCAGCCACATCCAGCTGCATCTGGCGCCGCTCGGTCCGGAACATGCCGAGGATCTCGTCGCCCGGCTGACTGCGGTGCTCGATCAGGTGCATGTCGCCGTCTCCGACTGGCAGCCGATGCTGGCGACTCTGGACGGCGCGATGCGCGCGCTTGCCGAGTACGAGACACCGCGCCGAAAGGCCGACCGCAATGAGGCGCTTGCCTTCCTCGACTGGCTGCGCAATGGCAACTTCACTTTCCTCGGCATGCGCGAATATACGTATTCCGGCACGGGCAGCGGTGCCAGGGTCGAGCGCGGCAACGGCCCCGGACTCGGTATCCTGTCCGACCCCGATGTCCGCGTGTTGCGACAGGGCAAGGACGCCGTGACGACGACCCCGGAAATTCTCGCCTTCCTGCAGGGGCCGGATTTCCTGATCGTCACCAAGGCCAACGTGAAATCCGTCGTCCATCGCCGCGCCTATATGGATTACATCGGGGTCAAGCGCTTCGACGACAAGGGCGAAGTGGTCGGCGAACTGCGTATCGTCGGTCTCTTCACCTCCACTGCCTACACCAGCCCGGCAGCGCAGATCCCGCTGCTGCGCTCCAAGGTGGCGAAGGTCATCGAGCACTTCGGCTTCGATCCGACAAGCCATTCCGGCAAGATGCTGCAGAACACGCTGGAATCCTATCCGCGCGACGATCTCTTCCAGATCGACACCGCGCTGCTTTCCACTTTCTGCGAGCAGATCAACGAACTCAGCGACCGGCCGCGGGTGAGGGTGCTGCCGCGCATCGATCATTTCGACCGTTTCGTATCCGTTATCGTTTACGTGCCGCGCGAGGAGTACAATTCGGCGGTACGCGAAAAGATCGCCACCTACCTGAAGACCGTCTATGACGGTCGTGTCTCTGCTTATTACCCGGCATTCCCCGAGGGTGGCGTTGCCCGGGTCCACTTCATCATCGGCCGCTCCACCGGCCGCACGCCGCGCGTGCCGCAGGCCAGGCTGGAGCAGGTGATCCGGGCGATTTCCGCCCGCTGGGACGAGCGGCTGGTGGCATTGGCCGGTCCCTCCGGGTTGGTCATTTCGGTGAGCCAGGCCTTCCAGGAAGCCTTTACACCCGAAGAGACCTACAGCGACCTCGATGATATCGCCGCCTGCCGTAGCGGTGAGCCGATCCGTATCAGCTTTTACCATCGCATCACCGAAGACGAGAAGATCCTGTCGCTGAAGATCTTTCACGCCGGTTCGTCGCTTCCCCTGTCGCGGCGCGTGCCGCTGCTGGAAAACCTCGGCTTCAACGTCATCAGCGAGCGCACTTTCGACATTGAGGCGGCGGACGCGGAAGGCGTCGAAGGCCTCGTCGTCCTGCACGACATGGAGCTTGAGGCCCGCGATGGCCGCAACATCGATCTCGAGCGCCACGGGGCCATGCTCGAGGAAGCCTTCCTGGCAGCCTTCGGGGGCACGATCGACAATGACAGCTTCAACCGGCTGATCCTCTCGGCCGATCTGACCGCGCGCGAAGTGACGGTCATGCGCGCCTATGCCCGCTATCTGCGCCAGGCGGGGATCGCCTATTCGCAGGACTACATTGCCGGCACGCTCGACAAGTATCCGGCGATCGCCGCAGCCATCTTCCGGCTGTTTCGTGATTCGCTCGACCCGAAACTCGCGGAGAAGGTGCGCGCGCGCAGGCTCGGCGAGCTTCACCACAAGATCGAAACCGGGCTTGCCACCGTTCCGAGCCTCGATGAGGACCGGATCTTGCGCCGTTACGTCAATGCCATCGACGCCACGCTGCGCACCAACTATTTCCAGACGAATGCTGACGGCAGCCCCAGGGCAATGCTCGCCTTCAAGCTTGATCCGGTGCACCTGGACGGACTGCCCGAACCGCGGCCGTTCCGCGAGATCTTCGTCTACGGCGTCGAGGTCGAGGGCGTGCATCTGCGCTTCGGCAAGGTGGCGCGCGGTGGCCTGCGCTGGTCGGATCGTGCCCAGGACTATCGCACCGAAGTGCTCGGTCTGGTCAAGGCGCAGCAGGTGAAGAACGCCGTTATCGTGCCGGTCGGCGCCAAGGGCGGGTTCTATCCGAAGCAATTGCCGGTGGGCGGCAGTCGCGACGAGATCTTCAATGCCGGGCGGCAGGCCTACATGACCTATATCCGCACGCTGCTGTCGATCACCGACAACATCGTGGGAGCAGACGTGGTTCCGCCAGCCGGGACCGTGTGCCACGACGGCGACGACCCATACTTCGTCGTTGCCGCCGACAAGGGAACCGCGACCTTTTCCGACACCGCCAACGCGCTGGCGCAGGAAGCCGGCTTCTGGCTGGACGATGCCTTCGCCTCGGGCGGATCGGCCGGCTACGATCACAAGAAGATGGGCATCACCGCTCGCGGCGCCTGGGAAGCGGTCAAGCGGCACTTCCGGGAAATGGACATCGATATCCAGACCAC
The DNA here is from genome assembly GCA_023399465.1 of Pseudomonadota bacterium. Lineage (GTDB taxonomy): Bacteria > Pseudomonadota > Alphaproteobacteria > Rhizobiales > Rhizobiaceae > Ferirhizobium. The sequence goes on along the minus strand of JAEWPB010000079.1, from coordinate 8,799 downwards.
GCCGTTCACCGTCGCCGGCGTCGGCGACATGTCGGGCGATGTCTTCGGCAACGGCATGCTGCTTTCCGAAAAGATCCGGCTGATCGCCGCCTTCGACCATCGCGACATCTTCATCGATCCCGATCCCGACATCGAAGGGAGCTTCGCCGAGCGCAAGCGCCTGTTCGGCCTCGCCCGCTCCAGCTGGCAGGATTTCGATCGCAGCTTCCTTTCGCCCGGCGCCATGATCATATCGCGTGCGGAAAAATCGGTGACGCTGACGCCGGAAGCGGCAGCGGCGATCGGTATCGCCAAGACCGTCGCAACCCCGTTCGAGATCATGACCGCGATCCTCAAGAGCCCGGTCGATCTTCTGTGGTTCGGCGGCATCGGCACCTATATCAAGGCGCCGAGCGAAACCGATGCCGAAGTCGGAGATCGCGCCAACGATCCGATCCGGATTTCCGGCGACGAGGTTCGCGCGAGGGTCATCGGCGAAGGCGCCAATCTCGGCGTCACCCAGAAGGGCCGCATCGCCTACTCGTTGAACGGCGGCCGCTGCAACTCGGACGCCATCGACAACTCGGCGGGGGTCAATTCCTCCGACGTCGAGGTCAACATCAAGATCGCCCTTGCGCCGGCAATGCTCGACGGCCGCCTGCCGCGGCCCAAGCGCAACCAGTTGCTCGCCGCGATGACCAGTGAAGTCGCAGCCCTCGTGCTGCGCAACAACTACCTGCAGTCGCTGGCGATCTCGCTGACGGAAATGCGCGGAACGGAAAACGGCCAGGAACTTGCCCGGCTGATGAACGTGCTGGAGGCCTCCGGCGAACTCAACCGCAAGGTCGAAACCCTGTCCGACGAGCAAGCGATGACCGAGCGCTACGCAAGTGACAAGCCGCTGACCCGGCCGGAAATCGGCGTATTGCTGTCCTATGCCAAGCTGGTGCTGTTCGACAGGCTGGTGGCCAGTGATCTGCCGGACGATCCGTATTTCGCCGGCGCTCTCAGCCGCTACTTCCCGGCCAAAATGCAGAAGCCCTATGCCGCGGATATCGCCGCGCACAGGCTGCGGCGCGAGATCATCGCCACCGTTCTCGCCAACGAGGCGATCAACCGCGGCGGACCCGGCTTCATAACGCTCATGACCGATGCCACCGGCGCGTTGCCGGCGGAAGTCGTCAAGGCGGCGGTATTGGCGCATGACGGCTTCAATCTCGGCCGTTTGTGGGATGCCGCCGACGAGCTGGACGGCAAGATCGGTGGCATCGCTCAGAACCGTCTCTATACGCTGATCGGCGACATCTACCGGATGATTACCCGGCTACTCCTGAAGACCGGTCGCCAGGCCGGCCCGATCCAGTTGCAGGCAGACCGGCTGCAGACCGCGGCCCGCGACCTCAAGATGGTAATCCACTCGGTTATGACCAGCGACCTCGCCGACGAGATCGCGGCACGCGAGAACGAACTGATCGCTTCAGGCGTTCCGGAAACACTCGCCAACGAGGTTTCCGAGCTGATCGCCATGGTGCTGGTGCCGGAAATCATGACGATCGCCGAAAAGACGGGCGAGGGGCTGACGCGCGTCGCCGAAAGCTACTTCGCCGTGTCGCAGACCTTCCGTATAGGCCGGCTGTTGTCGAAAGCCATGCGGATTGCCTCCGCCGACCACTATGAAGCGCTGGCGCTGGCGCGCAGCATCGACCAGATCAGCACCGCCCGCCGCGCCATCATCGTGTCCGCACTCGAGCAGCATCCGCGCGAGAAGCAACCGGTGCACGCCTGGCATGCCGGGGACCGCATCCGCATCAATCGCATCGGCGCAGAGATCGTGGCGCTGTCGGAGAGCGGCGAAACGAGCCTGGCGCGCATCACCGTTGCCGCCGGACTTCTAAGCGACCTTGCGAACAGCGGCACAAGCTGACACAGTCGCCGCAAACCGGAAGAAGGGCCCGACAAGTCAGGCGATCTTTCCGGGAAGATGCAGACCGAACGCGCTCAGGTGAAAACCGCCTGGGCGCGTTTCGCACCAATGGGGGATGGTGAACGTGTCGGGCAGCGCTTTGGATCGGCCGCAAACGGTACCGCCTCGAGGGATTTGGGGATGGATGCTGTTCGACTGGGCGGCGCAACCTTTCTTCACCGTGGTCACGACCTTCATCTTCGGGCCCTATTTCGTCGCGCGCCTCACCGATGATCCGGTCTCGGCGCAGGCCATGTGGAGCAACATGGCGACTATCTCGTCGGTGGTCATCGCCCTGCTGTCGCCGGTGCTCGGGTCGATCGCCGACCAGTCGGGGGCCCGCAAGCCCTGGATCGCCTGCTTTGCCGTCGTCAAGATCCTCAGCCTGTGCATGCTCTGGTACGCGGCACCGGGATCACCGATCCTGTGGCCGGTAATCTTCATGATCCTGGCATCGATCGCGGCCGAGTTCTCGATCGTCTTCAATGACTCGATGATGCCGAGACTGGTTCCCCGCAACGAGGTCGGCCGCATCTCCAATATCGCCTGGGGCCTCGGCTATCTCGGCGGCATGGTCGTGCTGATCTTCATCGTCGCATTCGTTGCCGCAAGTCCGCAGACGGGCAAGACCATCCTCGGCCTCGATCCGCTGTTCGGCCTGAGTACCGCCGAGGGTGAGGATGCGCGCATCACCGGGCCGATTGCCGCCATCTGGTACCTGGTCTTCATCCTGCCGATGTTCCTTTTCACACCCGATGCGAAGAAGGGACTGCCGCTCGGTGCGGCGGTCCGCTCCGGCTTTCGTGAACTCGCCGGCACGCTCGGCGAACTGAAGCAGCGCAGCGGCATTGCCCGGTTCCTTCTTGCCCGGATGATCTACCAGGATGGCGTCAACGGCCTGCTCATTCTCGGTGGGGCGTTTGCCGCGGGCATGTTCGGCTGGGCAACTATGGAAATCGGCCTCTACGGTATCATTCTCAATGTCGTCGCGATCGGCGGCTGCCTGCTTGCGGGCCGGATGGACCGGCATCTCGGTTCCAAGGTGATGGTCATCATCAGCCTGATCCTGCTGCTGATCGCCACCTTCGGCATCATTTCCACCGGACCGGGCTTCACCCTCTTCGGCCTGCTCCCGCTTTCGCAAGAAGACAGCGGCGGGCTTTTCGGCACGGCGGCGGAAAAGGCCTACATCCTTTATGGCCTGCTGATTGGCGTTTCCTTCGGCCCGGTGCAGGCATCGTCGCGCTCCTATCTCGCGCGCAGCATCAGCCTGAACGAGACCGGGCGCTATTTCGGGCTCTACGCATTATCCGGTCGTGCCACCAGCTTCATGGCCACCCTGGCCTTTTCGCTCGCGACCTATGCCAGCGGTTCGGCACGGGTGGGAATGGCGACGCTGATCGTCTTCCTGGCCGCTGGCCTGCTGATCCTTTGGAGTACGCCTTATCCTGCCGACGACCAACCCCGCTAGGCACAAAAAAGCCCCGGCGGAAGGTGTCCGCTGGGGCTCGTCGATCGGCTTTCGGGACAGCGCCCGATGTAGACCAGACTAGTGGCGGAAATGCCGCATGCCGGTGAACACCATGGCGACGTTATGGGCGTCGGCCGCTGCAATCACTTCCTCGTCGCGCATCGAGCCGCCCGGCTGGATGACTGCGGTGGCACCGGCGGCAATTGCCGACAGCAGGCCGTCCGCAAACGGGAAGAAGGCTTCCGATGCAACGGCGGAGCCCTTGGTCATCGGCTCGGCCCAGCCCATGGCCCTGGCTGCTTCCTCGGCCTTGATCGCCGCGATGCGGGCGGAATCGATGCGGCTCATCTGGCCGGCGCCGATCCCCGCCGTCTGGCCATCCTTGGCGTAGACGATGGCATTCGACTTGACGTGCTTGGCGACCTTGTAGGCGAACTTCAGGTCCTCGAGTTCGGTCGCGGTCGGTGCACGCTTGGTAACGACGCGCAGGTCGATATCCTCGATCATGCCGTTGTCGCGCGTCTGCACGAGCAGGCCACCGGCCACCGTCTTGGCGGTGATGCCGCGCGAGCGCGGGTCGGGCAGGCCGCCGGTGACGAGAAGGCGCAGGTTCGGCTTCCTGGCGATGATGGCCTTCGCCTCTTCGGAAACTTCCGGCGCAATGATGACTTCGGTGAAGAGCTTGACGATCTCCTCCGCCGTTTCGCCATCAAGCAGCTGGTTGAGCGCGATGATACCGCCGAAGGCCGAGGTCGAGTCGCAGGCGAGCGCCCTGAGATAGGCGTCCTTGAGGGTCGGGCCGGTGGCAACGCCGCAGGGATTGGCATGCTTGATGATCGCGCAGGCCGGTGCCTTGTCCGACGCAAACTCGCCGATCAGCTCGAAGGCGCCATCGGTATCGTTGATGTTATTGTAGGACAGCTGCTTGCCTTGCAGCAGCGTGGCGGTGGCAACGCCCGGACGGTTCTCGCCGGTGACGTAGAAGCCGGCGCTCTGGTGCGGATTTTCGCCGTAGCGCATCGCCTCCTTGAGAACGCCGCCGATGGTGCGATAGCGCGGCATCTCGATGTCCAGCGCCTCGGCAAACCAGTTGGAGATGGCCGTGTCGTAAGCCGCGGTGCGGGCAAATGCCTTGGCTGCCAGCTTCTGGCGGAATTCGTATGCGGTCTGCCCGTCGTCGGCGCGCAGTGTTTCAAGCAGGGCCGGGTAATCCGAGGGATCGGTCAGGATCGTCACATAGGCGTGGTTCTTTGCCGATGCTCGGATCATCGCCGGGCCGCCGATGTCGATGTTCTCGACCGTCGTCGGATAATCGCCGCCGGCCGCGCGGACATCTTCGAACGGATAGAGGTTGATGACTACCAGGTCGATGCCCTCGATCCCGTGCGCCTTCATCGCTTCCACATGCTCGGCATCATCGCGGATCGCCAGCAGGCCGCCGTGAACCTTGGGGTGCAGGGTCTTGACCCGACCATCCATGATCTCCGGGAAGCCGGTCACTTCGGATACGTCGGTGACGGCAAGGCCGGCCGCTGCGAGCGCCTTGTGGGTTCCGCCGGTCGAAAGCAGCCGTACGCCCTGGGCCGCAAGCGCTCCCGCGAGTTCGACGATGCCTGTCTTGTCGGATACCGACAGCAGCGCCGTGCGGATCTTGACTTTGTCGGGGGCGGGAATTTTCTTCGAAACGACGGCCATGAGTGTGCTCCCATCTGGCATTCGGCAAGGTCCGTTTTCAAGGACCGAATGGATGCCGGAGGCGTTACCACAGCTCGCCCCAATAGGAAATGTCCTATTTGCGCCTTGCGAATTCCCAGCGGATTTCGGGGCGCGTGGCCAGCGGGAAGGCGACTTCGAGCTGCTCGGAATGACGGACGCCGGAGGCATCGGCGAAGAACACATCCTCGGAAATCACCACGTCGAGGCCCGATGCCGTGAACACCCAGGTTTCGCCGTCCGGCGCCGTCAGGAACACGGTGTGGCGGTCGGCCTGGACCATGTCGATTGCCGGATGAACATGGAAGCGCGCCACCGCGACGCCCTGATCGTCGGTTCCGGGATTGCTGCCATCAGGATGGACGATGCGATCGCGGCCGGAAACCCGCGTGCCGCTCGCATTCATCCTGAGTTCGCGCTCGTGCAGTACGCCAAAAGCCGAGAGGTAGCCATCGTGGATCGCGAGCAGGCCGTCGCTACCGTCGTCCAGGTCCTGGCGCTTGACATCGACGCGGGTCACGCCGCTGACGACCAAGGGGCCGACGAAGGGGGAGGGAGAGAAGCGGCTCGATGACGTCTCGTTAAGCGTCACCGTCGAATGCGCAGCGGTAGCACGCGCCAGTTGGCGGATACGCTCGCCGGCGAATTTCGGCGAACCGGCATTGACGATGAACCGGTGCCGCCCTGACGACAACTCGAAGGAAAGACAGCCTGCATGGGCAGTCTTGGAGAGATCGGCAGACAGGGCAAAGCCGGTATCGACGATGACCACGGCATTGCCCGCCTGGAGACGCTGATAGTTCGAATGCGGCAAGGCCTTGAACGGCTGGCCGCCGGTTTCGTCATAGCGCAGCACCGACATCAGTTCATTGGCGAGCGCCGGCGTGGCTCCGTTAAACAGCGCCAGATCGCCGCCCTGATGGCGGAAGAAGCGCAAGGCCGGATACATGCGGTCGATGCCGGGAATGAGCTTGCTCGGCACGTCATGTCCGAGATTGACGTAGGTCTGTCTGAGGGGCAGAAGGTCGAGCAGCAAGTCGAGCGTCACCCGTGGGTTACGCGAGACATGTCCGCCATCGGCAAGGATCTGCCGCTCGATCTCGCGATCGAGGTCGCGCCCCGCCTTCCTCACTACCGACAGCCTGACCGGCATGGCGACGGAAGCGATCGCCAGCGCGATGCACACACGAAACCGGATCTCTCCGTCCGCTGCACGCGGAGCAATGCGCCGCAGATGGCGCACGTGAAAGGCAATGCACTTCATGAAACGCCGGTAGAAACCGGCCTCGCTTCCTTGCAGCAGCACGGGCGAATGCGACAGCAGGGCGATCAGCCGATTGGCTGCGACGTCGGGATCCCAGGCAATGCCGCTCGGACGCTTGCCATGCAGCCGCATCCACTGATCGGCGAGAACCCGGGCACGGGCGCTGGCCTGGGCCGTCTTCTCCGCCCTGAGATGCCGCAGCCACTGGAAGGCATGCAATCGCGCGGCAAAGACTTTCGACGGCAGCTCGAGCGAAAAGGGCGACAGGCCCTCGGTTTCCAGCACACGGCCGGCGAGCGGAAAGCGGCCTTCCAGGATCTCTTCGGCGACGAACGGATCGATCGGGCGAAGATCCGTAGGCGCGACGATCAGGCGATCGGGAATGCGATGCGACAGGCGCAACACCGCGTTCCGCCCGGCCGAGACGGAGTGAGAAATGCGGCGCGCGGCCTCCCGCACGTAGAAATAACAAAGACGACTTCGATCGCTAAACTGCATGTTCAATGTTGGCCACTCCGACTCCATGGCTACTGACAATGGGAGTCGCCGGTAGTTCGGCGGACCGCCTGGTTAAGGCGATCCTGTATTTAAATGTTCAAATTTTCGATAATATCAGAGCTTCCGCCGCAATATTGCTGCGAAAAACCCGTCAAGTCCGCCGGAAATCCCTTCCGAAGCCGGCAACATCGCCGGTGTGGTGCGGAATTCGCCCGCGGCCGTGATCGCGTCCTCGAGCCCGGGCCACTCGTCCTTGCTGATCGCCACCCGCTCGTAGTCAGGCGAGTCTGCGAGCACGCGAGCCACGACCTCCTCGCCTTCCAGCGGGTCGAGCGAGCAGTTGGAAAAGACGACGAGACCGCCCGGCTTCACCACCGTCAGGGCGTGGCGCAGCAGCTTCTCCTGCAGGTTCGCGAGCTTGGCGATATCCTCCGGCCCCTTGGTCCACAGCACATCAGGATGACGGCGGGTAGTGCCGGTCGACGAGCAGGGCGCATCGAGCAGCGCGGCATCGAACAGCGTCTCGGGCTGGAAATCCGCCATATTGATTTCGCGGGTGGTCGCCTCGAGCTTCAGGCGGGCGAGGTTGCCCTGCAGCCGCTTCAGCCGGCTTGCCGACTGGTCGAGCGCCGTCACCTCGGCACCGGCGAGGATCAGTTGCGCGGTCTTGCCGCCAGGTGCCGCGCAGAGGTCGACGACCGTCTTGCCGGAGAGGTCTCCGAACAGGCGCGCGGGAATGGCGGCGGCAGCGTCCTGCACCCACCATTCGCCCTCGGAAAAGCCGTCAAGCGACGGAATGCCGCCGTCGAAGGCGCCGAGCCGGACGCTGCCGGTCGGCAGCACGCGCCCGCCGAGCCTTTTCGCCCAGCCCTCGGGATCGGACTTCACGCTGAGATCGATTGCCGCCGGCTCGAGCTGTGCCTCCGAAATGCGGGTGGCGGCATCGCGGCCGTAGACCGCGGCCAGCCGTTCGTAGAACCAGGCCGGCATCGCCGGAATGGCAGCGGTTGCCGCCAGGATCTCCGCCTTCTCGCGGCTCAGTCGGCGCAGGACCGCGTTGACGAGCTTGGCGAAACGCCGGTTGCGCGGGTCACGATTGGCCTGTTCCACCGCCAGGTCGACGGCGGAATGGTCGGGGATGTCGAGGTAGAGAATCTGTGCCGCGGCAACGACCAGCACATGATGCAAGGCCCGCGCGCCTTCCGGCAGCGGACTGTCGATCATGCCCGAAATCGCCGCCTCGATGCGCGGCAGGTGGCGGAGTGCCGAATTGAGGATGGCTCGTACCAGCGCCTGATCGGCATCGCTCAGCGCCCGGTAGCTTGGATTGCCGTGGCCGGGGTCGAGCATGCCGTCGAGCGAGGTCTTGCGGTCGATCACCGCGCCGAGGATCTTGGCTGCGGCCGCACGTGCCTCAAGACCCGGCTTGTCGGCATAGGACGGTCGGGACGGGGCTTGCGCAGATCGTCCGGAAGCGGGTTTCATTTTCTGGCGATACGGCTTCTTGTTGTCTTTTTCACTCAAGACCAGGGTCCTTTGGGTGGCTGTGAACCACCGCGACCCCATCCGGAATTGGGTACGGAGCGCGATTTGCGCACCGCATTAGCAGCCCGAACCGGTCCCGTCGAGGCTTGCCCGAATTCTGCTGCCATCCTTTGCAGTGCCGCAATGCGGTTACCGGTGTCGGGATGGGTCGAAAACAGGTTGTCCATGCGCTCGCCGGAGAGCGGATTGATGATGAACATGTGCGCCGTTGCCGGGTTGCGCTCGGCGTCGTCATTGTGGATATGCTCGGCCGCGCCGGCGATCTTGCCGAGCGCCGAAGCCAGCCAAATCGGGTTGCCGCAGATTTCCGCCCCGCGCCGGTCGGCGGAGTATTCGCGCGTCCGGCTGATCGCCATCTGCACCAGC
>JAEWPB010000039.1 GCA_023399465.1 Pseudomonadota bacterium | reverse complement strand
TGGCGCGAGTGACGGGGCTCGAACCCGCGACCTCCGGCGTGACAGGCCGGCACTCTAACCGACTGAGCTACACCCGCATCTTCCTGAAACCGGACCACCTTCCGGTGCCCCGCATCGAGTGGCGTTTGCCTTTCGATGAGCGGCTGTCTAAGCGCTTCAGTTGGGGGTGTCAAGCGACTTTCAAAACAAAACCGCGATGCGATGCGATTTGTTTTCACAGCCCTTTCCGATCTCCCCGGCCCGTGCGGGCGGAACCGCCCGGATTTCCGGGCATCTCGCATGATTGGCGTCTCGTTACGTTCTCCACCGGGTCGTTGACGGGAATATGAACCTGACCAACAGCAGCCAGGCGAAGGTCCGGTTACGGCACTTTTTCCACCGCGGAAAACCGGCACGGGGCTAAAAATGCGTCGGCGAGCCGACACGTTTTCCACAGCTAAGGCCTCTCGCCGATCGTTCGCCCGGTCATTCGCCAGTCCATTTCCTGTCATCCGGCGCGAATCTTTTCACTCCCGTGCGACGACTCGTGCGTGCGGCCATGAAAATTCACGTTTGACTCGCGCTCGAACGGCCGAGCAAGAAACAGAGCTTGCTGAAAACGATGAGGACGGTCGGCAGATTCGCCACCGACGAATGAAAACGGCTGCCGCATGCGGGCGATGGGACGCGCTGCCCTCTCCCATTCCTCCCCCTCTCCTTTGCCCGGCGATCCGATTTCGCTCATGCGACTCCTGGGCGAAGCGCTGCCGCTTCCTCGTTCGACTCGTGTCTTAATGTGGCGAACAAAAAATAGGGCACCCCGATATCGATGGGAGCGACCGACAGATTCGTCACCGACTACAGAAATCGGCTCCCTCACGGCGGCGACGGCAGGCGATGCCATCTGCCCTTCCCCATGTGCTCCTGTCGACAACATTTTCCACATCCGCCAAAAACCCCGGATCTCCGGGCTTTGATCAAACCGGCCGAAAAAAAATCGCAAAAACTGCGAAATCGCTCTTGCGGTTTTTCTCGGTACCGCATAGATCACAGCCACCGACGCGGCGGACACAACAGTCCAAGACGCGAAGGGCGATTAGCTCAGTTGGTAGAGCGCCTCGTTTACACCGAGGATGTCGGGAGTTCGAGTCTCTCATCGCCCACCATTTTTTCCCAGATGTTCAAATATTTGTAGGCGACTCCTCACAACGAGAAGGCTCGCTGCCAAGAAAACCGCCACATTTTCATCCTCTTGACATTCTCGGCACTTTAAAGCGCCAGCTGATTTCTCGGTACTTTTCTGATTTCCTTCCCTCCACGGTTTTGGGGGAGGACGATTCGCATGCGTCACGAAGATCGGATCAAAGCCAGACTGATGCCTCGGATCGAATCCTGGCGGAAAGCTTTTAGTGACAAGACGACAGGCATCCATAGGACCCTAGACGATCTCATTTATCAGTACGCCTGTTTCAGGGTCGTCATCCGCATTGTTGACATCGCAAATCATAAACGGGATCCCGATCACCCTCCTCTCAATCAAATGATCTTCGACATGATCGCGGACGGGTATTGGTCCCACCTCCTCCTTGGAGCGAGACGGCTACTGGATCCCCAGGCGATCAGCGGTAAGGTCGGGGTATATTCGCTTCGGTCCGTTCTAGCCGATATCAAAGCGTGCGCTCCGAAAATCACGCGCCGCATATATGTGGAGGCGATATGGGATGCCGACTACGACTTACCAGCGCTTGAGGCGGCACGAAGCAGGATGGCGCATGAGTATTTTGATTTCCTCAGTAATACGTCAGCCGAGAATCGATCTGGGGACGACTTGCTGAACGTATCGATGCTCAAAAAGATCGAAGCTCGGTTGGCTAAGCTCGACTCGATAAAAGACCACGTCACCGTCCATCTCGCGCATTCAGGAAACAAGACGAGCCGCGAAGGCAAGCTCTTAGAAAACTTCGGCATGTCAAAAGCGCGCGAATGCCTGAAGGAGCTTAAAGAGGTCGCAGACTTCATTGGGGGCCGGTTCTGCCAAGCAAGTGGATCTGGACTCACACACTTCACCGGCGACCAATTTGAAGGTCTTGATCGACCAATGATCGAAACCGATAGTATCCCAGAGTTGGAAGCTGTCTGGCGCGAGATCGATCAAGACGTCTCGACATGGCACCTCGATCGCAGTCAGTTATAGGTGATGTCGGAATCATGCGGCGAGAGCCAAGAATGAGCGTGAGATCTAGCGGCACGGTTCCGGCGTCGTAGCGGCGCACAAGCCATGGGTGAATAGAAGCGCCTGGAAACCCGCGCCCAGTTCGCCAAGGGTGCGGAGGCCGCAGGCGGTACGCTCGGCGTCGAAGGTCTGGAAGATATCGTCTCTTCTCTCCACCACCGCCCGAAAGCGGACTGCGACACCCCACGAACTGACGGCCGCATCATAGAGCAATCATCAATAAGCCCAAGCCTACTTACTTCCTAATTTTCTGATGTTGTATATTCGATATAAGTCCTTGATTTTATCCAATTATATTGATGTGGCCATCGGCGTACGGTATTCTCAATCGAATCAAGATCATCTTTAATTTATGCATTTTCCAGGGGAATCAATTGCATTTAAGACATTATGCGACACTCGCATCTGCAACTGCGTTAATACTCACAGCCAACCCAAGACTATCTTTCGCAATCGACACTACAATACGCGATAACCAAACGGTGAATTCGCCGCAAAACCTTACCGGTAGCGGAGATACGCTAACGATCAACGCCCGCGGCAATCTGGAAACAGGACCAAGTGCTATTGTGATCGGCGGCTCCGACGCACGTGTTCACAATCGCGGCAGGATTGTTGCCAATGATATCTCCGCTCACGGTCTACATACAACAGCTGCGAACACGTCATTCATCAATTCCGGCAATCTCACAACCAACGGCGAATGTGGGTACGGCGTTTATGCCACAGGCGACTATTTTACGGTGGTCAACAATGGAATCATCGCAACGAATTCAGCCTATGCTTCATACGGCATCTATGTTGAAGGCGGAAACCATTCTACCATCGTGAACAACGACACCATATCTACTTTGGGAGACAACTCCGGCGGCATTAGTATCTGGGGCGGCTCACATACGACGATCTCCAATCACGGGAGATTAACAACCGCCGGAGACAATTCGATCGGTATTTATGCCTGGCACACGACCGGTGAATACAGCTACAATGTTTTGACGAACACAGGCACCATCCGCACCGCCGGCGCTAACGCTCAGGCAATCTATGCCAATGCTCGGGGCATGACCGTCATAAACAGTGGTACCGTCGTGAGTGAGCAATCTGAAGCCATTTATATGGGGCGAGCGGATCAAACACTTACGCTTCTTCAGGGTTCCATCATTGAAGGCGGTATATTTTTTGAACAGCCAGACACTGCGACACTTAATATTGGACGTGGTTTGAACGTCAGTTTGTCGTTGAACGATATTCCGGTTGCAATCGATACCAATGGTCGCCCCTATGTTATCGACGGCAATGTTCTTAGCGTTTTTGACAGGGCGAGCATCGACACGGCCAACTTGTTGACGACCGGGGCAATCCATGGATTTTCGAATTTAGTCGGTAACCGTCTATCTGGACGGCGTCAGGGGACGAGTGACGGATTTACCCCGTTGGCTTATGCTCCTGTCGCCAGTTCGGCGGTCTTTCCCGACTTCGCTCCAAGTTACGATTATGGCGCATGGACGAATGTCTATGGTAGTTTTGTTCATCCTGTTGGCAGCAGCAACGCCGATCGTGCAAATCAAGGTGGAGCAGTTTTTGGCTTCGATGCCCGCTTTGATGATGGTCATGTAGCCGGGATTTTTGCCGGCATGGGGCATGGCGCCGCACGTCAGACAAATGGAACAAAGCTCGATTCCACCATGGCGTTTGCAGGTGGGTACGGCATGTTTGATCTGGGGCCAGCATTCCTGGAGGCCACCATGACGGTTGGCGCCACGTTCAATCGTAGCGCCAGATTGATCAATAACAACATGGTAGCAGGTGGTCTTGAGACAGCGGATGGCGACTATAACGGCCTATTCTTTAGTCCGTCATTGACCCTCGGCTACGACTACGAATTTTACGGTGCGCGGGTGAGCCCGAGCCTCTCGCTGCTATATGCCGGGATTTACCAGAATGGCTACACCGAGACTGGCGCGACCGCAAACATGACAGTTGGATCGCAGTATACGAATGCGTTCGTTGCAAGCGGCGAATTTGAAATCGGCACTCTCAGGCTGGATGAGATGGCGAATGGCTGGAGTAGCAGCGTGACGCTTGGACTGGAAGGAACCGTGATTGATGGTCGTGATGTGAACGCCGCCGCTCTCGGCAATGCTTTGATCTTCAGCGGAGCTTCAACGACAGAGGCGCGCGGTTTCATCGGCGCAGATGTTGGCTTTTCCCAGGGACGCTACGATGTCTCTGCCAGGGCCGAACTTGGTTATAGCTCAAGGGGCGCTATTTCGGTCAATCTTCAAAGCGGTATCAGATTGGCGTTTTGATGTTGATTGGCGGATTGCCCGCTTATTTGCCCCTGGCTGAACTGCCTCCCTGAAAATTTCCGGGATAAAGGCTCAGTTCAGCTTGGCGGCGAAGAGCTTTTCGTCAGTGAAATAGGCGACCTTGTTGTCGCTCCCGCTATGGGTCCGGCATTCATTGCATTTGGAACTATAGTCCGTCGGCTTACGGGCCGCTCGCTAGCCCCGCGAGGTCTGATCGCGGGGCTTGATCTGGACGGGACGGAACGCCAAGCTTTCTTGAATTCGTGACCGCCGCAGTCTGAATCGAAGCCAAAGAAGAACGATCACCTCGGCCAAGCATAGATAATTCTGCCACGGGCGCGCGCTTCACAAGGGCCAGCGTTCTCGGGCCCCTTGCATGTGAATAGTATGCGCCCTGAGACCCTCCTAAAACCGCACCAGATCCAGCCCCTCTCCAAGCTCGCGGCGGGCGATGTCGACGACGCTCATTTCATGGGTGAACAGAATCGTCTGGAAACCCGCGCCCAGTTCGCCGAGCGTGCGGATGCCGCAGGCGGTGCGCTCGTCGTCGAAGGTCTGGAAGATGTCATCGAGAATCAGCGGCGCCGGCTCGTTGCGGGTGGAATAGTCCTCCAGGAACGCCAGACGCAGCGCCAGATACAGCTGGTCGCCAGTGCCTTCACTAAGGCCAGTCAGCGGCACGCGCTCACCGCCCTGCCGCTCCACGAGCAACTGCAACTGATCGCCCTCGCCATATTCCTGCGCCAGCCGCGCAAAGCGGCCGCCGGTCAGCAGACTGAAATGTTCGCCCGCCCGCTTCAGCACCGGATCGGCCTGCCGTTCGCGGTATGATTCCATCGAATCGGCGAGCAGGTCGGCAGCGAGCTTCAGCACCACCCATTGGCGGGCAAGATCCCTGGCCTCGGATTCGGCCGACAGCCGCTCGAATACCGCCAGTTCGGCGCTCGTGCCCGTCTCCAGCGCCTCGCGCTGGCGTCGGTTTTCCGCCGATCGGGCCGTCAGTTCGGCGAAGGCCTCGACCTGACGCTGATCCTCGGCGCTCAATCGCTCGATCTCGAGATCGGCGGCGACCCGGTCAAACCCTTCGAGCGCCGTGCGCGCACCCTCCTCCGTCAGCCCGTCGGCCTGCGCCGCAAACCGGCTGCGGCTCTCGCCCAGCCTCTCCAGCAAGCGCGCCCGTTCCCCGAGCCGCTCGAGGACCTCGGCCAATTCTGCCCGCACGGGGAGCTGTGCCTCCATCGCCGCGAGCGCAGCTTCCGCCGCTGCGAGATCGGCGCGACTGCGCAGAAGCGACGCCTCCACGCGCTCCATTTCCTCGCGCAGCGCCTTCTGCTTCTCGGCGTCCGATTGCGCCTTCATCGCCAGATCATGCAGCGCTTCGGCAATGGCATCGGCAGGTTGCGATGCGAGCGCCGGAGCGATCGTTGCCGCAAGCGCGGCTGCCTTCTCTTCGAAAGCCTCGATGTCGCGACGCATTCCGTTGACGCGGCGGGCGCGGTTCTCCCGTTCGAGGAGCGTGTCCGGCAGTTCGTCCCAGACCTTCAATGCGGCAAAGGCCATGTCGACCGTCGCCTCGCGCCTCAGCCCGACCGTTTCGGCCGCACCGGAAAAGCGCTGCTGCCATTTTTCCGTCGCCGCCTCGATCGCCGCCAGACGGTCCTCGCAGGCGCGAAGCCGCGCCAGCGTGGACGCGCGCTCGCCCTCGCGGGTGCGGCTTTCGTTCCAGCGGGTCGCGAGGATTCCCAGATGCTTTCGCAGTCCTTCGGCGAGCGCGACCGCCGGCAGCGCGCCGCTTTCGAATCGGACGGCATCGGCCAGTTGCCGCAACGCCGGCAGAACGCGGCCTTCCGCAAGGTCGATGGCGGCAAGCTGGTCGCGCAGCGCGTACAGCGCCTGCCGCTCGGCCGCCAGGTTATCGACGGCGCGCCGCCATTCGAGCATGTCCGCCGGCTCGGCGGCGACGATGCCGCAGGCTTCGAAAATCTTCGCGAATTCCGCGCGGGCAGCCGCTAGTGCTGCGCGGTCGGCTTCGTTGCCCTCCCGCGCATCTGCCTGCTCCTGTAGCAGCCGGCTCTGCCGCAGCAGGTCGGATGCATGCCGGGCGACACGATCGGCATCGGCGAGCGCCGTATCCGCCAGCTGGTCGGCTCTCAGCACCAGCGCCTGCAGCACGGAGGGATCGGCCGCGATGGTCGATCCCTTGCCGTCGGGCCGCCGCTCGAACAGCAGTTGCCAATGGGCATCGCGACTGTCGCGCGCCGCAGTGATTTCCGCCCTCGTGACGAGGGTGCCGCTCTGCTCGGCCTCCGCAAGCGCGCGTTCGACATCCCGCAACTGCCGGGCAAGCTGATCCATCTGCTCGGCCGATTTCCGGCACTTCGCGTCCGCGGCGTCGATCGCCTGGCGATGCAGGCTGATCGCAGCGCTATCCGGCAAGGGCGACCGCAGCAGCAGATCGAGGTCGGCGACCGCAGGACGCAGGCGGGAGAGCGCTTCGCCAAGCGAGCTTTCGCCGCGCCGTAGCTGCACCTCAATGCCGTCGCGGCGCTGCAGGGCCGAGAGGTCGACCGCCATGGCCTCGAGCTGTTCCGCATAGGGCTGTGGATCGATCAGCATCCCCGAGGCATTGGCAGCCTCCAGCCGGTCGAGGGAGCGGCGCTCTTCCGCGCGCTGCGCTTCCGCCGTCTGTTTCTCCCGAACAAGCGCCTGCCCCTCTTCCGCCAACGCGCGAAGCGCCACCAGATCGGCATCGGCCGGCTGCCGGTCGATCAAGGTGCCGGCATCGGCAACGCCGAGCCGGCGTGCCAGTTGCGCCAGAGTCGCATCATAGCCCGCAAGTTCACTGTCGACGCGAGGCAGATCGCGCCGCGCCTGCCTGTAGCTACCGATGTCGGCGTAGAGCGCCAGGATGTCCCGGGCGGCGGCCAGCAGCGGCGCATCGATGTGCACCAGCGCGAACGCGTCCCCGACCCTCGCGCGCGCGCTCTCGGCACTGCGGACGTGGGTCTCGGCATTCCGCCTGGCGTCGAGCACCTGCTCCAGCGCCGCGGCAAAGCCGTGCGGCAGGGATTCGAGATCGGCATAGGCCGACAATGCGGCGGCCTCCCGATCGATTTCGGCGACGAGCGGATGCAAGATCTTCAGTTTCTGCAGCCGATCCAGCGCGTGTCTCGTATGCTGGCGCTCCTCGTGCAGCGCCTTCACCTGACGATCGAGCTCGGCTCCTTCGGTCACCAGTCGCTTCCAGTCGCCGGATTTCAGCTCGTTCTCGCGTTCGGCCCGCTTCGCCTTCTCGTGGCGGTCGACAGCCTGGTAGAAGAGACGATCCTGCGATTTGCGCGGAGCAAAGATCCCCTCGGCCTCGGACTCGAGGTCCTGCCTGAGGCGGGTCAGCCCCAGGAGACCCGATGCCGCGGAAAAAAGCAGGCTGCCGAGTTCGCCGCCGCTGTGCAGCATCGCCGTTGCGCCTTCGCGCAGGCGTTCGGAGTCGAGCCCGAAGGCGCGCTCGAAGATCTCGCGATTGAGATTGCCGAGAAACGGCACCAGCGCGTCCTCGGCCAGCGCCGTTTCCTTGTCGTCGTTGGCAAGCAGGGTGTTCTTGGCGCCGCGGCGCCGGCGGAAGGACAGGACCTCGCCCGCGCGCGATGAAATCTCCGCGCCGACACGCAACGAAGCGGCGTCATGCAGGAAGCTGAAATGAGCCGTGGAGCGGGGGAAACCGAACAGCAGATCGGAAAACGCCGACAGCGTCGATGACTTTCCCGCCTCGTTCGGGCCGTAGACCACATGCAGGCGGGCGCCGGGACGAAATTCGAGTGCCGTTCCGGTCAGCGCGCCGTAGCGGAGGATATCGAGCCGGTTGAAACGCATGCCCTACTCCGCCCCGTTCGCGCGGGCGAGCAGCAGTTGCCGCGCCTCGGCCAGCAACTGCTCGGCTGACATGCCGAGCGGCAATTCGCCAGCGCCGATGCCGCCGGGAAGCTTGGCGGCGATCTCGGCGATGCGCGCTTCGGCCTCCGCCCGCAGGTCCGTCCATGACAAGCCATCGCCGATCAGGGCCGTCAAGTCGAGCCCGGCAAGATCGCCCGCTTCCCGTCGCGCCTTACGCGGTCTGAGGTCGAGTTCCAGCTTTTCCAGCCAGATATCCTCGTGGCAGCGGTGGCAGGCCGCCTGCACTTCGTCGCGCACGTCCTGCTTGCGGGCGATGATCGCGCCGTGAATGGCGCTTTCGCCGGAAAGCCGGACACGCAACGCCAGCGGCTTTCCATCCATCGCATCCGCCAGCGGGATGGTCGCGGTTTCGACCCGGCGCAGGATCGCCGCCAGATCGTCATCGCAGTCGACGGTAACCTCGACCTGCCCGAAGCGGGCCTCGTCGACGATCAGCCGCTCATATGCGACCTCGCCGTCCTCGACGGTCACGAGCACGGCCCCCTTGGCACCGCGCTCGCGAATGCTCCGCCCCTGCAGGTTGCCGGGGAAGATCACCGGCGGATCGGTCGCCACCACTTCGAATTCATGGACGTGCCCGAGCGCCCAGTAGTGGTAGCCGCGCGATTTCAGGTCGTTGACCGAGCACGGCGCATAAGACGCGTGCGGCTCCCGTCCCGTGAGCGAGGTGTGGAGAACGCCGATGTTGAACCAGCCGCTGACCGGCTGCGGATAGCCGAGAGCCAGGTTGTCGTTGGCCGAGCGGTCGGCAAAGCCCTGGCCGTGCAGCGCCACCTTCAGGTGATCGAGGTGGAAACTGCCGGGCTTGCTGGTCGGAAATTCGTGCACGTTGGCAGGCAGCGATATCGTCTTCGTTATGACACTCTCGGCATCGTGGTTGCCGCGCAGCAGGTAGACGGGAATGCCCGCCCGCTCCAGCCTTGCGATCTCACGGTTGAAGAACAAGCCGATCTTGTTGTCCTTCCAGTCGCCGTCATAGACATCGCCGGCGATGATGAAGAAATCCACTTTCAGGTCGATCGCCTGGGAAATCAGGGTGGAAAACGCCTTGCGGCTCGCCTCGACGAAGATTGCGGCGATCTCGGGGTCCTTGAGCGCCAGCCCCTGAAAAGGGCTGCCGAGATGCAGGTCGGCGGCGTGGATGAAGCGGAATGAAGCCATCGGGTCTCGTCGTCACTCTCCATGTGCTGCCTTTTGTCATAGTTAAAATGCGGCTCCAGGGATACCATGCAAAAGCGTCATCCAAGGGTTTCAGCGGCAGGTGCTTCGGACACCCGCCGATCTCGGCCGGTTGTCCGGCCGCGGGCCAGCTGATAATCGACATTTCATGTTTCAAGCGATTGGAGGACCTGCAATGAGACATCACGCATTCGGCAAGACCGGATTTACCGTTTCCGAGATCGGCTTCGGTGCCTGGCAGATCGGCGGCTCCTGGGGCGATGTCAGCGAGGCGGACGGCCGCGCAGCACTCAATGCCGCGCTCGACGCGGGCATGACCTTCATCGATACCGCCGACGTCTATGGCGACGGCCGTTCGGAGAAGCTCGTCGCCGAGGTGCTCAGGGAACGGGGCGGCCCGCGGCCGATGGTGGCGACCAAGGCCGGCCGCCGTCTCAACCCGCATGTGGCCGAGGGCTACACCAAGGCCAATCTCGAATCCTTCATCTGTCGCAGCCTGAACAATCTCGAGGTCGACTGCCTCGACCTCGTGCAGTTGCACTGCCCGCCGACCGAGGCCCTCTATAACCAGGAGGTCTTCGAGGCGCTTGAGGAACTCAAGCAGGCCGGCAAGATCAAGAACTACGGCGTCAGCGTCGAGAAGGTCGAAGAGGCGCTGAAGGCGATCGAGTATCCCGGCGTCGCCAGCATCCAGATTATCTACAACATGTTCCGCCAGCGTCCCGCCGACCTGTTCTTCGTGCAGGCACTCCGCAAGCAGATCGCCGTGATCGCCCGGGTGCCGCTGGCAAGCGGCC
Source organism: Pseudomonadota bacterium (assembly GCA_023399465.1). Taxonomy (GTDB): domain Bacteria; phylum Pseudomonadota; class Alphaproteobacteria; order Rhizobiales; family Rhizobiaceae; genus Ferirhizobium. Next base: position 16,715 of record JAEWPB010000039.1, on the reverse strand, counting down.
TGCTTTCAGGCAAGATTACGCGCGATACCAGGTTCGCCAGCGACGACCATCGCAACTACAACCGCCACGGCGAGATGTTCGATGTCGGCGAGACCTTTGCCGGCGTGCCGCTCGAGGTCGGTCTCGAGGCGGTCGAGGAAGTCCGCAAGCTGGTGCCGGAGGGCGAGACCATGGCCGCCTTCGCGCTGCGCTGGATCCTGATGAACGAGGCAGTCACCGTCGTCATTCCGGGGGCGCGCAATGCAGCTCAGGCGAAAGCCAATGCCGCCGCCGCCGACCTGCCGCCGCTGACGCCCGATGCGATGGCTGCCGTCCGCGAGATCTACCTACGCCTGATCGCGCCGCACGTCCATCAGCGCTGGTAGGCGAAGCAAAATCCCTTCCGCCATGCGAAAGAGCCGGATGCTGCGGGCATCCGGCTCTTTCATTTTTTGTCTGGTCGCAACTATCGTCAGTTGGTCGCCGAAATCCCGACCGGGAAGAACAGGGTCTCGCCGGAGGAATCGTCGACACCGTCATTGTCGGTCACCGCGAAGGCCTTGCCGCCGGCATCGAAGGCGAAACCCTCGATCTTGTCCACGACATAGCCGTTGGTGGCAGCCTTGAGATCCGGAAGGAAGTCGTAGGCCTCTTCCTTCTTCACCAGCGGCAGTTCGCCCCCGAGCGCCGCCGGCTTCAGGTCCGCAAGCGCCACGCGGTAAAGCTTCTTCAGCTTTGCGGCATCGCCGATCTGGTTGTCACGCTCGATGATGTAGGCGTGGTCACCATGGATGGTGATTTCCGAAAGGCCGACCCAGCCCGCCTCGGTCTTGTCGAGCGGATAGCGAACGGCTCCCCATTCCTTCGACGACGGCTTGTAGGAGACCAGCTTCACGAAGCCCTTCTCGTCGTCCTTCCATTCGCGCTGGATGGCCATCCACAGGACGGCATCCTCGCCCTTGCCCGAAATCGACACGCCTTCGAAACCAAAGCGGATCTCGCCGGCGAGCAGTTCCTTCGGCAGAGCGACCTCTTCCTTGATCTCGCCCTTCGGATTGACGCGATAGAGCGCGTGCGGCAGCAGCTTGTCGCTGTTGCCTTCCGAAGCGAGCCAGAACCAGCCCTCCTCGTCGACGGTCACGCCTTCGATGTCGAGTTTCTGGGCAGGCTGGCCGTCACGCTTGACGCGCAGGACGTCCGTGATCCTTGCCGGCTTCTGCGTCGCATCGATGGTGAAGATCGACGGCTGCATGCCATAGACGGAGTCGCTGACGGCGTAGAGGTGGCCCGGCGTACCCGGAACGGCGGTCAGGCCCGAGAGAGCGCCCCAGCCGATCGGCTGACCTTCGATCTCAGTGGAAACGAGCTGCGGATAGCTCGCCTCGCCTTCGGCGCGCTCATAGAGCATCACATGGGAGCGCACGCCACCGTCTTCGATCAGGTCGACCTCGTTGGCGGTCGCCAGCAGGTTGCGACCGGGGATAGCGACCGCGCCTTCCGGCGAGATGCCAGATGGCAGAATCTGGGTCAACTGCGGCTCCGCACCGGTATCCTTGTAGACGCCGACGATGGAGGCGCGTTCGGAAAGCACGAAGATGTAGGTGTCGTCGCCGAACTTCGCGACTTCGAGGCCTTCCGGCTCGACGCCCTTCGCAGAGGAGCGCTTTTCCGGATAGTGACCGGTGGCGATGATCGCGCGCTCGAACGAAGCTCCGGATTCGTAGAGCACCTTGCCTGATCTGTCGAAGATGGTGAAGCCGCGCGAGCCGCCTTCGTAGTCGCCCTCGTTGGCAACGACAAGGCGATTGTCGTCCAGCCACTTGACCGCGTCCGGCTCGCGCTTCACGCCTTCCTTCCTGCCGGTAAAGTTCAGTGCGCCATCGCGCTTGACGTCGATCCCGTCGAGGTCGACGGCGCCGGCGGAGAAGTGCGCCGTTACCTTGCCGGTCGCGCCATCGACGATGGCGACATGGTTGTTTTCCTGCAGGGTGACGGCAATCTCGTTCCTGGCGTTGAACGACACGAATTCGGGCTCGGGATCCTCGGGAGCGATGTCCGCAAGGCCGGTAAGCGTCACACGCTTGATCGATCCGCAATCGGCTACGCCATCCTTCAGCGAGAAGATGACGAGATCACCTGCCGGCATCTGCGGCAGAGCACCGTCGTTCAGGTCCTCGTCACGCTCGTTCTCGATGGCGATAGCCGCCAGGGTACGGTCGGCGGAAACAGTGACCGAATCCGGCTGGCCGCCGAGATCGCAGCTCGCCTCGACCGTCTTCGAAGCCAGATCGACGACCGCCAGGAAGCCAGAAGGTTCCGCCTTGCTTTTCGAGGTGTTGACCCCGACCAGAACCTTGCCTCCGGCAACGGCGACGGAGGTCGGCTCGCCATCCATCACAAGCGCCCCGCCAGCCTTCGGAGCCTTGGCATCGGTGACGTCGATGAAGCCGATCGCATTCATCGGGCTGTCGCTGTAGACCAGCGTGTTGCCATCCTCGGAGGCGGCAATGATTTCGGCTGAAGATACGGTCTTGACGTCCTTGTCAGCGGGAATGTTGCTGGAGACGGCAAAAGAGGCAATACGATTGAATACCGGCTCTGCACCGGCTGCAGTTGCCGCGGATGCGAGCAGCGCAGCAGTCAGAGCTGCGCGGGAAAAGTGAGAAGCCACCGGAAATCTCCTGTTTGCTTGTGACAGGAGGCTTCTTGCGCCACCCCGATGACAGCCGGATGACAGGATGATGACGGCTGGATGACAGCCGGATGCGAACCGCACTCAGACCAGCTCAGGGCCAATTGGAAGAACTCAAAAACCAAAAAGGTCCGGCACATACGGGCCGGACCTTTTCGGTCTTTGGCGAGCGGGCGCCTAACGGCGCGCCGCGCAAAGCATGCAATTAGCTGTTGACGGCGTCCTTGAGACCCTTGCCGGCAGTGAACTTCGGCACGTTGCGAGCCGGAATGTCAACTTCGGCGCCCGTCGACGGGTTGCGGCCCTTGGAGGCTTCACGGCGGGAAACGGTGAAGCTGCCGAAGCCGGCGAGACGGATGTCGCCGCCCTGCTTGAGTTCGGACTGAACGGTTTCGAAGATGGCGTCGACGGCGGAAGCCGCATCAGCCTTGGTCAGACCAGCTTTCTCTGCGACTGCGGACACGAGTTCATTCTTATTCATGTTTCCACCCTTTCTATGGTTTGAAACGACTCACTTCAAAGTCGGGCGCAGAATACGAATGCTGTTGCCCGTCGCAACTCAAAAGCCCTGTAATCCGGGGAAAAGCAAGGTTCCGGAACTGGTTTTCACAAAAAAGGCTGGCGTTTTCGCCAGCCTTTTCGTCGTTTTAGCGCGCAATGACGCGATTGTTGCCGAACCGCCTCAGTGGGCGATCGCCGGCCCCGTATCATCGACGCCTTCGACCGTTCCGATCGCCGGCGTTTCGATGGAGCCATCCCATTCGATCGGCTCGGGGACGCGAACCAGCGCGTGTTGGATCACCTCGCCCATGCGCGACACGGGAATGATCTCGAGGCTGTTCTTCACGTTGTCAGGAATTTCCGCCAGATCCTTGGCGTTCTCTTCCGGAATGAGGACCTTCTTGATCCCACCGCGAAGTGCCGCAAGCAGCTTTTCCTTCAGGCCACCGATCGGCAGCACGCGGCCGCGAAGGGTGATCTCACCGGTCATCGCCACGTCCTTGGAGACCGGAATGCCGGTCATGATCGAGACGATGGCAGTGGCCATGGCGACGCCGGCCGACGGACCGTCCTTCGGCGTTGCCCCTTCCGGAACGTGAACGTGGATGTCGCTCTTGTCGAACCGCGGCGGTTCGATGCCGAAGTCCACGGCCCGCGAACGGACGTAGGACGCAGCAGCCGAGATCGACTCCTTCATCACTTCCCTGAGGTTGCCGGTAACCGTCATGCGGCCCTTGCCCGGCATCATCACGCCTTCGATGGTCAGCAGTTCGCCGCCGACTTCAGTCCATGCCAGACCGGTTACGACACCGACCTGGTCGTCGCGCTCGGCTTCGCCATGGCGATAGCGCGGCACGCCGAGATAGTCATGGATGTTCTCGGCCGTCACTTGGACCGACTTCGTCTTGCCCTTGATGATCTCGGTCACCGCCTTGCGGGCGAGCTTCATCAGTTCGCGTTCGAAGCTGCGGACACCGGCTTCACGGGTGTACTGCTGGATCACGGCCATCAGCGCATCGTCCGTAACCGAGAATTCCTGCGGCTGCAGCGCATGCTCACGAATAGCCTTCGGCAGCAGGTGCCGCTTGGCGATTTCGCGCTTTTCATCCTCGGTGTAACCGGCGATGCGGATGATCTCCATGCGGTCCATCAGCGGCGCCGGAATGTTCAGCGTGTTCGCCGTGGTGATGAACATCACGTCCGACAGATCGTATTCGACTTCCAGGTAGTGATCCATGAAGGTCGCGTTCTGTTCCGGATCGAGCACCTCGAGCAGAGCCGAAGACGGATCGCCACGGAAGTCCATGCCCATCTTGTCGATCTCGTCGAGCAGGAAGAGCGGGTTGGACTTCTTCGCCTTCTTCATCGACTGGATGACCTTGCCGGGCATCGAGCCGATATAGGTGCGGCGGTGACCGCGGATTTCGGCCTCGTCGCGTACGCCACCAAGCGCCATGCGGACATATTCACGACCGGTCGCCTTGGCGATCGACTTCGCAAGCGAGGTCTTGCCGACGCCCGGAGGACCGACGAGGCAAAGGATCGGGCCCTTGATCTTGGTCGCGCGGGCCTGGACCGCGAGATACTCGATGATGCGTTCCTTGACCTTCTCCAGACCGAAGTGATCCTGCTCGAGGATCTTCTCGGCGTTGAGGAGATTGGTCTTGATCTTCGACTTCTTGCCCCACGGAATGCCGAGCAGCCAGTCGAGGTAGTTGCGCACCACGGTCGCTTCGGCCGACATCGGGCTCATCTGCCGCAGCTTCTTCAGCTCGGCGTCAGCCTTTTCGCGCGCTTCCTTGGAAAGCTTGGTCTTGGAAATGCGCTCCTCGATTTCGGCCATCTCGTCGCGGCCGTCCTCGCTGTCGCCCAGTTCCTTCTGGATCGCCTTCATCTGTTCGTTGAGGTAGTACTCGCGCTGGGTCTTCTCCATCTGGCGCTTGACGCGCGAGCGGATGCGCTTTTCGACCTGAAGAACGGAGATCTCGCCTTCCATGAAGCCGAGTGCCTTTTCCAGGCGAGCCTTGACGCTGGTGGTTTCCAGCATCTCCTGCTTCTCGGTGATCTTGATCGCCAGGTGCGAAGCAACCGTATCGGCAAGCTTCGAATAGTCCTCGATCTGGCTGGCAGCGCCAACCACTTCGGGCGAGATCTTCTTGTTCAGCTTCACGTAGCTTTCGAACTCGGAAACCACGGAGCGGCTGAGCGCTTCGACCTCGACCGGATCGTCTTCCGGCTCGGAAAGAATGCGGGCGTTGGCTTCGTAAAATTCTTCGCGTTCGTTATAGCTTTCAATCTCCGCGCGGGCGCGGCCCTCGACCAGAACCTTGACGGTACCGTCGGGGAGCTTGAGCAGCTGCAGAACGTTGGCAACCGTACCGACCTTGTAGATGTCGGCCGGGGCCGGATCGTCGTCGCTGGCATTGATCTGGGTCACCAGCATGATCTGCTTGTCCGAGCCCATCACTTCTTCGAGCGCGCGGATAGATTTTTCCCGCCCGACGAAGAGCGGTACGATCATGTGCGGGAAAACCACGATGTCGCGCAACGGCAATACCGGATAGGCAGAGCTCTCAGTCGCAGCAGACACTTGCTTCGTCATATCATTTCCTTTCCATCGCCCAGTTAGCGGGCTGCGTGCCGGCTTGCTTGGGCTGCCGGCAAATCAGTTCCCGATACAGGTGGAGTGTTGCGGTCAAGAATTCAAGCCGTGGCGAGAGCGCTATCCCCCGGCTTGAGCTGACCTTCGCATTTCACTTGGGACTCGGGTGTACTCGTAAGCCAAAACACGATCCATCGCCTGGAATGACGCCGTGGCTGATTCGCAGGCATTCCCCATGCAAATCAGGCTGGCACCATCTTTACTTTCGTGCCGGCGTTACGCAACGGCCAAAAACAAAAAAGGGGCTTGCACGCGGCAAGCCCCTTTGCGTTCAGATATTGGGCTCAGGCCGAAACATTCGCCTTTTCTTCGTGGCGATCGGCATAGATGTAGAGCGGCCGCGATGTGCCACGGACCACTTCGTCGGAGATGACCACCTCCTGCACGCCTTCCAGCGTCGGAAGCTCGAACATGGTGTCGAGCAGGATCTTCTCCATGATCGAACGAAGGCCGCGGGCACCGGTCTTGCGCACGATCGCCTTGCGGGCGATCTCGCGCAGCGCGTCCTCGTGGAAGGTCAGCTCGACGTCTTCCATCTCGAACAGGCGCTGGTACTGCTTGACGAGCGCGTTCTTCGGTTCCGACAGGATCTGGATCAGCGCATCCTCGTCGAGGTCCTCGAGCGTCGCCAATACCGGCAGACGGCCGATGAATTCCGGGATCAGGCCGAACTTCACCAGATCTTCCGGCTCCAGTTCGCGCAGCACTTCGCCGACGCGGCGGTCATCCTGCGCCTTGACGGTCGCCGAGAAGCCGATCGAGGTCTTTTCGCCGCGCGCCGAGATGATCTTGTCGAGGCCGGCAAACGCACCGCCGCAGATGAACAGGATGTTGGTCGTATCCACTTGCAGGAATTCCTGCTGCGGATGCTTGCGACCGCCCTGCGGCGGAACGGAAGCGACCGTGCCTTCCATGATCTTCAGCAGCGCCTGCTGCACGCCCTCGCCCGACACATCGCGGGTGATCGACGGGTTGTCGGACTTGCGCGAGATCTTGTCGACCTCGTCGATATAGACGATGCCGCGCTGGGCGCGCTCGACGTTGTAGTCGGCCGCCTGGAGCAGCTTGAGAATGATGTTCTCGACGTCTTCACCGACATAACCGGCTTCGGTCAGCGTCGTGGCGTCGGCCATGGTGAACGGCACGTCGATGATGCGCGCAAGCGTCTGGGCAAGATAGGTCTTGCCGCAGCCGGTCGGGCCGACCAGCATGATGTTCGACTTCGCCAGTTCCACGTCACCGTTCTTGGAGGCGTGGGCAAGACGCTTGTAATGGTTGTGTACGGCAACCGACAGGATCTTCTTCGCCTGGCGCTGGCCGATGACATACTCATCCAGCACCTTGATGATGTCCTGCGGGGTCGGAACGCCGTCGCGCGACTTGACCATCGAGGATTTGTTTTCCTCGCGGATGATGTCCATGCACAACTCGACGCATTCATCGCAGATAAACACCGTCGGCCCGGCAATCAGCTTCCGAACTTCGTGCTGGCTCTTGCCGCAGAATGAACAATAAAGCGTGTTCTTCGAGTCGCCGCCGTTGCTGCCGCTGACTTTGCTCATATCACTTTCCTTCCAGCACGCCGCGATCCCGTCGATTGGTTCGCGATCCATGTAAACTGCCCTGCACTGTGAAACCGCAAGAGGCCGTTTCAGATTACAGGGCTTTCCAGGGCACTACACTAACCGGACCAGATTTCGCATCTGGCTTCCGGCGGCAACGAGAACCCCTCAGAAACCGAAGCTATGCTGAAATGTCCAGCACAGCCTTGATCGTTACTAATAGCGCGTTCCTCGCCATATTAAACCCCTCATTCGCGCAGAATTGGGATGGAAACATGGCGGGCGGAACGCCGCCCCTGCCTTACTCTTCGGCTCCGACGCCCTCGAGTTCGACGCGCGAAGTGAACACCTTGTCGATCAGTCCCCATTTCAGTGCCTCGTCGGCATCCATGAAATGGTCACGGTCGAGCGTCTGTTCAACCTCTTCGTAGGTCCGGCCGCAATGCTTGACGTAGACTTCGTTCAGGCGGCGCTTCATCTTCAGGATGTCCCGGGCGTGACGTTCGATATCCGAAGCCTGGCCCTGGAAGCCGCCCGAAGGCTGGTGAACCATGATGCGAGCATTCGGCGTGGCAAAGCGCATGTCCTTGTGGCCGGCGGCCAGCAGCAGCGAGCCCATCGAAGCGGCCTGACCGATGCAGAGCGTCGAGACAGCAGGCTTGATGAACTGCATGGTGTCGTAGATCGCCATACCCGCAGTAACGACGCCGCCGGGCGAATTGATGTAGAGCGCGATTTCCTTCTTCGGGTTTTCCGCCTCGAGGAAAAGCAGCTGCGCGCAAACCAGCGTCGCCATCGTATCTTCGACCGGGCCGGTCAGAAAGATGATGCGTTCCTTCAGCAGGCGCGAAAAGATGTCGTAGGACCGTTCCCCGCGGTTGGTTTGCTCCACTACCATCGGCACCAGGGCCATGGCGGTATCAACTGGATTTTTCATGTCCGTCCTTTGTCAAACTCTTTCCCAAACGGCACACCGCCCGAGGAATCAGATTGGAATTCGTTATCCCTTACATAGAGTGTGCCCGCCCATGACTTCAAGTCGAACACACTTATATCCTTAATCCCCGCAGCCTCTCCATAAGGATTAACACTTGTAGCGGCATTAGCGGATTCCCGGCCGGCGGGCACGTGACCAGAGCCGGCTTTTGGGCTCGCCCACAGCTTTCCCCCGATTACGGTGAAAGAATGGTGAACGCGCTGCAATGCACCGCAATCTTTATGGCGCAATGCGGAGATGCTGACTTTCAGGATCTCCGGGTGGCACCAGCCGCGGCAGGAACCGAAATAGCCGATGAGATCGCAAACACGCCGGAAATGTCATCGATACTGTCGCAATTTGGGACAGTCCCGTGCCAGGAGAGTGTTGTAATGACTTGACGCCCTGCTCCGGGCTTCGACAACTTGCCGCGACCGCCCGCACAGCCCTGTGGATCGGCCTTGCAGAGAAAACCCGCCCCCATCGAGAACCCTTTTCACCTCCGAGCAAATCCGCTAATCCTCTCGACCATGAAGACACCCCCCTACCTGACCATCGACGCCGATCGGCGCCACGTCTCCCTCGACGGCCGCAACCCGGAATTCTACGGAAATCCGAACGCCGCCTATGCGGCTCTGCACGCCCAGGCGCCGACGTTCTATTGGGAAGAGCAAGGGCGGTGGTATTTCACCGGCTACGACCATGTGAACGCGCTGCTTCGTGACCGCCGCTTCGGCCGGCAGATCCTGCATATCGCATCGCGTGAGGAGCTGGGACTGCCCGAGCCGGAGGAGCATCTGAAGAACTTCGATCTTGCCGAGGCTTATTCGCTGCTCGAGATCGAGCCGCCGGAACACACGCGGCTCCGCACGCTGGTAAACCGCGCCTTCGTCTCGCGCCACATCGAGAAGATGAAACCGGAAATCACCGCGCTCTGCCACCAGCTGATCGACGGCTTCGAGAAGAACGGCGAAGTCGAGCTGCTCTCGGCCTTCGCCGACATCATCCCGGTAACGATGATCGCCCGGATGATCGGCATTCCCGACGAAATGGGCCCGCAACTGCTGAAATGGTCGCACGCCTATGTGCGCATGTACATGTTTGCCCGGACCCGGGAGGACGAGTATCGCGCCGATCAGGCGGCGAAGGAATTCGCGGACTACGTGAAGGGGCTGATCCGCGACCGGCGCGCCAATCCGCGCGACGACCTGCTCACCCACATGATCCATACCGAGCACAAGGGCCAGTACCTCACGGAAGACGAGCTGGTCTCGACGACGATCGTGCTGCTCAATGCCGGGCACGAGGCCACCGTGCACCAGATCGGCAATTCGGTGAAGGTGATCCTCGAAAGCGGCATCGCTCCGGAAAAGCTGTTCGGTGACGAGGCGTCGACCGCAAAGACAGTGGAAGAGTCGCTTCGCATCTGCGCCCCGGTGCACATCTTCCAGCGCTGGGCGCTGGAACCGGTGGAAATCGACGGCATCAAGCTCGAGCGTGGTGACAAGGTCGGGCTCATCCTCGCCGCCGCCAATCTCGATCCGCTGAAGTTCACCGACCCGATGACCTTCAACCCGGACCGCAACGAGGCGCCCAATCTTTCCTTCGGCGCCGGCATCCATTTCTGCATCGGCGCGCCGCTTGCCCGGCTGGAACTGAACGTCGCACTGCCGATCCTGTTCGAGCGCCTGCCCGGACTGAGGATGGCTGCGACGCCGACGGTCAAGGATGTCTATCACTTCCATGGCCTGGACAGGCTGGACCTGGCCTGGTGATACCACGGCACCGGTAAGTCCCCTCAAGGGGTGCCATGCTGGCCGTTTCCAGCGGTCCGACAACCCTCCGGGCGCCGGAGGCGAACGGCAGCGGCCGGCCAGTGCGAACAGACCGACCATTCAGAATGGTGCTCCGCCCCCACGCCCGGCCAAGGACGCGGGGCCAGAGGCTAAAGCCGGATCACGTAATCCTTGCGAGTCGTTTCAACCACTTCCCAGGTTCCGTTGAAGCCGGGTCTCAGGATCAACCGGTCCCCGGCCCGGAGATGGAACACCTCGCCGTCATCCGACGTTAGGATAGAGTGGCCCTCGTGGACGTGGAAATATTCCCACTCGTCGTAGCTGACCCGCCATTTGCCGGGCGTCGATTCCCAGACACCGGCAAACAGGCCGCCATCGACATCCTCGATGTTCCATGTCCGGTGCTCGGGATTGCCGGCGATGAGGCGGTCGGAGGCCGGCGCTCCGATTTCCGGCTCTATGCCTGTCAGGTCGAAACTGAGGTGAGTGATCATGGGCTGCTCCATGCGCCATGGCCGCCCCCGGCCATGGCGCCGTTAGGGATCAGATTTTCGACAGCGCCTGATCGAGATCGCCAATGATGTCGCTTGCGTCCTCGATACCGATCGACAGGCGCACCACATCGGGGCCTGCACCGGCGGCGACCTGCTGCTCTTCGGTCAACTGGCGATGCGTGGTCGAGGCGGGATGGATGACGAGCGAACGCGTGTCGCCGATGTTGGCGAGGTGCGAGAACAGTTCGAGGCCCTCCACGAAGGCCTTTCCGGCCGCATAGCCGCCCTTGACACCAAAGGTGAACACGGCGCCGGCGCCCTTCGGTGAATAGCGCTGCTGCAAGGCATGATTGGGATCGTCCTCCAGCCCGGCATAGTTGACCCAGGCAACCTTCGGATGAGCCTTCAGCCATTTCGCGACGGCAAGCGCATTGTCGCAATGGCGCTGCATGCGCAGCGGCAGCGTTTCGATGCCGGTCAGGATCTGGAAGGCGTTGAACGGCGAGATCGCCGGACCGAAGTCGCGCAGGCCAAGCACGCGGCAGGCAATCGCGAAGGCAAAATTGCCGAAGGTCTGGTGCAACACGACACCGGCATATTCCGGGCGCGGCTCCGACAGCATCGGATATTTGCCGGACTTCGACCAGTCGAAGGTGCCGCCGTCGACGATGACGCCGCCCATGGAATTGCCATGGCCGCCCATGAACTTGGTCAGCGAGTGGACGACGATGTCGGCGCCATGCTCGAGCGGACGGACGAGATAGGGGCTCGCCATGGTGTTGTCGACGATCAGCGGCAGGCCGTTTTTCTTGGCCACGGCGGCAATTGCAGCGATATCGACGAAGGTGCCGCCCGGATTGGCGAGACTTTCGATGAAGATGCCGCGGGTATTCTCATCGATCTGGCTTTCGAAGCTCGCCGGATCGGCCGGATCCGCCCAGCGAACCTGCCAGCCGAAGGACTTGAAGGCATGGCCGAACTGGTTGATGGAGCCACCATAGAGGCGCTTGGCGGCGACGAAGTTGTCGCCGGGCTGCATGATCGTATGGAAAATCAGCAATTGCGCGGCATGACCGGAGGCAACGGCGAGCGCCGCGGTGCCGCCCTCGAGCGCGGCGACACGCTCTTCGAGCACCGCCTGGGTCGGATTCATGATGCGGGTATAGATGTTGCCGAACTGCTGCAGGCCGAAAAGCGCGGCCGCATGGTCCGCATCCTGGAAGACGAACGACGTCGTCTGATAGATCGGCGTAGCGCGCGCTCCGGTTGTCGGATCAGGTTGCGCACCGGCATGAACTGCCAAGGTATTGAAACCAGGATTGTTTTTCGACATCTTTTCCTCCACGAAATCTAGTCGGCGCGGATAATAGCGTTTTCAGCGGCAAAGTTAACCGCATTATCTCGCGTCTGGCGTTTCTTTTTTCCGGCAGATGTTGCGGATTTGATCCTGATCAATGCCGCCGAATGCAACTCGATCATGCTCCTTGCAACCGAGGAGGATGAAAGATGTCAAAGGCGACCAGTTCAATTTCTGCAGATATTGTCTCCCGTGCATGTTCCTGGTGGCAGGAACAGCGACGGGTCGCCGCAATGAGCGGAGCCGATCTCGACTGCCTCGCGCGTGACTTCGGCGTGACAGCCGATCAGTTGCTGATGCTAGCGCGCCGGGGTCCGCACGCCGCAGACGAAATGCACGTGCTGATGCAGGCGTTCAATATCGATGAAGAGGCAATGCAGCGCTCCAACCCTGCGCTGTTGCGGGAGATGTCGATGACGTGCTCGCTCTGTGTCGCAAAGACCCAGTGCCGCCACGATCTTGCGCATGGCGACAAACGAGACGATTGCCCGCCCTATTGCGGCAACACCGAGGCCTTCGACGAATTGCGGGCCGCCCGCACCTGACCCGCGGGAAGTTCAGAGACCGAGGCGCGGAATCTCGATGGCGGGGCACCGGTCCATGACAACGTGGATCCCCGCCGCTTCGGCCTTCGCGGCGGCGGCATCGTCCCGCACCGACAGTTGCCCCCAGATGACCTTCGGCCGGGGCGTCAGCGCCAATGCCTCGTCGACGACGGCGCCCAGATATTCGGCAGCGCGGAAGACGTCCACCATGTCGATCGGCTCGGGAATGTCGGCGAGCCGGGCATAGACCTTCTGCCCGCGTATCTCCTTGCCGGCGAGGCCCGGATTGACCGGAATCACGTGATAGCCACGCGACAACAGGAAACCCATGACGCCATTGCTGGGACGCGCGACATTCGGCGAGGCGCCGACCAGCGCAATCGTCTTCACAGAATTCAAAATCTCTGCAATATATTGATTATCATAATGATCGTGGTTCACGCGGCACATCCTTCGCCCTTGCTGGCCTTGATCCGTCGCAGATCTGCAACCACGACGGAACCTTCCATATCCGGAATTCCGGCACAGTTTCGCAAAAGGACGACCGTGATGAAAGGTCTTCTCGTTTTTCTGTCGATCACGATGCTTGCCACACCCGCCCTGGCAATTTCCCGATACAACTCGCGTTCGATGACCTGCGACGAGGTGCACCGCCGGATTGCCGCCGAGCGTGCGGTCATCCTGCGCTATCCGTCCACTCGCGTTGCCGGCATGACTTTGTACGACCGCTACGTGTCGAACGCCGGCATGTGCGGCAACTACGAGTATCCCCAGCGCTTCACGGTGCCGACGTCGGATCGGCCGAACTGCCCGGTCTATGCCTGCAAGCCGCCCGTCGATGAAGATGACCTTTTCATCTACCGGCGACGGCGCTGACCAACGACGGTTTTCTTATAAGGCCGGATCGGGTTCGGCATGACGCGGCGCGCGTTTTCTGCAAGGGTTGGCCATCGTTCTTCCGTCACCGGTTAATTCTTGCAGATCCACTTCCCGTGACGCTTTTTTCTGTCGTCAACTGCGGTTAAGCCCGCCTGCACTGCCTGCACACTACCTGCCGTTACGGAACCCGGCACTCGACAGAAGCTTTTGAAAAATCAAATCATTAACATGTTCACCAGATCCTTACGGCGATAAACCCCAGTCGTCCCGGGCGCGGCCGGCAAGTCTCGTCGCTTCAAACATAAACCATTCTGCTGTCATTTTATTGACGCATCCGGGAGAACGACTTGCAAAATCACCTTTTGTTTGTTTTTTATTCTCTTTACGTTCTGCCCATCATTAGAAGTAACTTATGTTGGGCAATGGCATAAATGCCTTGTTATATTGACGCATAATAAAAACAATAAAAGTAATACATAATAATAACTGGTTCGATCGGCAGATATCATCCATTGTCCAGCTAGCCATAAAGGCAGATCGTCACCACCGATGTAGGCGACCTACCAAATTCGGTTGCATTTTTTCGCGAGGAACGGCAATCCTTTGCCTCCCGCCCGGCATACCCTTCTCTGAGGTTCTACCTTGTCCATTGACGTGATCGCCCTGGTTCTGCTCGGTGCCCTGCTGCACGCCACCTGGAACGCCATCGTCAAGGCCGGAACCGACAAGTCGCTGGATGCGGCGATGATTGCGCTCGGGGCCGGCCTGGTCGGTCTCGTCTTCCTGCCATTCGTGCCGTTGCCGAAACCGGAGGCCTGGCCGTTCATCCTGGTCTCGGCCGTTTTGCAATTCACCTACTTCCAGCTGGTCGCGGCCTCCTACCGCGCCGGCGACATCGGACTGGTCTATCCGCTGATGCGCGGCGTGGCACCGCTGATCGTCGCGGTCACCAGCGGCGTCGTCCTCGGCGAACACCTCTCCGCCGGCGCGCTGGCCGGGATCATGACAATTTCGGTCGGAGTTCTGACGCTCGCCTTCGAGGCACGCCACGGCAGCCGCCGGGCCATGCTGCTGGCGCTCGCCAACGCCATCGTCATCGCCACCTACACCTTCGTCGACGGTGTCGGCGCCCGCGCCTCCGGCAATGCCATCTCCTATACGCTGTGGATGGCGCTGCTGCCGCCGGTGCTGCTGTTTGCCTGGGCGTTCTATACGCGCGGGGTGGCGCCGGTGGCGCTGCACGTCAAGCTGACCTGGAAGCGCGGGCTGTTCGGCGGCTTCGGCTCGATCGCCTCCTACGGACTTGCCCTGTGGGCGATGACCAAGGCGCCGATCGCCGCGGTGGCGGCGCTACGCGAAACCGCGATCCTCTTCGCCCTGCTGATCTCCGTACTCGTGCTGAAGGAAAAGGCCAGCATCTGGCGCTATATCGCCGGCGCCATCATTGCCGCCGGCGTGCTGGTGCTCAAGCTCACCTGATCACTCGCCCTTCCACTCGGGATGGCGCTTCTCGAGAAAGGCGCCGATCCCCTCCTCCGCATCGCGCGCCAGCATGTTCTCGACCATGACCTCGGCCGCATAATCGTAGGCCGCCTCCACCGGCATCTCGAGCTGGCGGTAAAACGCCTCCTTGCCGATCTTGAGGGTCAAGGGTGATTTCGAGGCGATGACGGCCGCGTATTTCTGCACCACCTGCGAAAGATACTCCTGCGGCACGATGCGATTGACGAGACCGAAATCCTTGGCGGTCGAGGCGTCGATCGTCTCGCCCGTCAGCAGCATCTCCATCGCCTGCTTGCGGTGCGCGGCGCGGCTGACCGCCACCATCGGCGTCGAGCAGAACAGGCCGATATTGACGCCCGGCGTGCAGAAGGCCGACTTGTCGGTGCAGATCGCCAGATCGCAGGAGGCGACCAGCTGGCAGCCAGCGGCAGTCGCCAGCCCGTCGATCTCGGCGATGACAGGCTTTGGCAGACGGGTGATCTTCAACATCAGGTCGGCGCAAAGCCGCATGGTCTTTTCGAAGAAGGCGCGACCGCGGTCGTCGTCACCGCGATGCGCCGTCAGTTCCTTGAGATCGTGTCCGGCGGAAAACACCTTGCCGGTCGACGCAATGACAATCACCCGCACCCCGCCATCGGCGGCGGCCTTGTCGAGTTCGGCCATCAGCGCCTGCATCAGCGCAATCGACAGCGCATTTGCCGGCGGATTGGCAAGCGTCAGCCGGAGCACGCCATCCTTCAGCGCTGTCGTGACGGGCGCCTGCGGCTCGCCGCCTTCCCGGTTGAACGAAACAACTTCAGCCATCGTCTAGCTCCTCAAGCTCGGCTTTCATGATATCAGCGTTTTGACACGAAAATGCCGGACGCGACCACCCGCTGCCGGCAAAAACCGAGGGGAGTCCACATTGATGCAGCCGATCATGTCCATCGAGGCGATCCACGCCTTTCTCGAGACGGATTTTCCGCAGATCCACACCGATGGACGGGTGTTCACCGTGACGGAAATTTCGCCGGGCCGCATCACCATGCAGTTCGATCCGAACGACAAGCACCTGCGCCCCGGCGGCACCGTTTCCGGGCCCTCTCTGTTCGCCCTTGCCGACGTCGCCGCCTATGTCGCCGTGCTCTCCCATATTGGTCCGGTCGCCCTCGCCGTGACCACCAATCTCAACATCAATTTCCTGAGGATGCCGAAGCCGGCGCCGCTGACCTGCAGCTGCCGCCTGCTGAAGCTCGGCAAGCGCCTGGCGGTGATCGACGCCTCGATCTACCAGGAAAACAGCGAGGAACTTGTGGCGCATGCGACCGCAACCTACTCGATTCCGCCGAGATAAAATGTGGTTACATATTACCACATATATAACATATTGAATTAATTGGTATAATTTTCAGGCCGCTCAAGAACACGACCTTGACGGCACCGTTCCCCGCACGTATAAGCCGCAACGGATATTGAAGCTTAGTGCCTCAGGCTCCGACAGGCCGGTTTCGGCCACCAAACAAGCAACAAGAAACGTCCCGCTTCCCCGGAAGCCGGGATCAACCAAAGAGAGTATTCAACATGGCTACCTTCTCCCAGAAGCCTGCAGAGGTGGAGAAGAAGTGGGTCATCATCGACGCCGAAGGGCTCGTCGTTGGTCGTCTCGCTTCCATCATCGCTATGCGCCTGCGCGGCAAGCACAAGGCTACCTACACCCCCCACGTTGATGATGGCGACAACGTCATCGTGATCAACGCGGAAAAGGTTGCCCTCACCGGTAAGAAGTACAC
>JAEWPB010000154.1 GCA_023399465.1 Pseudomonadota bacterium | reverse complement strand
ACGGTGGCGATCGCCATTCCGATCGAGCGCCTGCTCTATCGCCGCATCTACGGTTCGCCGGAACTGACGCAGGTACTGATGACCATCGGCATCACCTTCTGCATCATCGGCATCGCCAATTTCGTCTTCGGCCCGACGCTGAAGACCATTCCGCTCCCCGATGACCTGAAGACCTCCGTCGATCTCGGCTTCCGCTCGATCGCCGCCCACCGCCTGTTCGCGATCGGCTGCGGCCTCGCCGTCGCGCTCGGCCTCTGGTACCTGATCGACCGCACCGGCTTCGGCGTCAAGCTTCGCGCCGCCGTCGACGACGCCGCCATGGCCGCGGCCCTTGGGGTCCGGACCGACGTCGTCTATGCCATCAGCTTCGCGGTCGGTGTCGGACTTGCCGCACTCGGCGGCGTCGTCGGTGCCGAACTGCTGCCGGTCGAACCCTACTACGCGCTTCGCTACATGGTAACCTTCCTGGTGGTCGTTTCCGTCGGCGGCGCCGGCTCAATTCCAGGTGCGCTGCTCGCCTGCCTGCTGCTCGGCGGCATCGACACCACCGGTCGCTATCTCATGCCCGAGTTCGGCGAGTTCTTCTTCTACGCCGCGGTGATCGCCATCATCTGCGTGTTTCCCCGCGGGCTTGCAGGAAGGGCGAAGTAGATGACCATGCTGACAAAACAGGACGATGGCATGGCAAAAGCCGGATCCCGCATCTCGATCAATCGCGACCTGATCGGCTTTGTCGCCATCATCCTCGTTGCCGCGATCAGCTACGTACTATTCCCCAACAACCTCGCGCTGCTTACCCGCATCATCGCGATCGCCTTCCTCGTCCTGTCGCTTGATCTCGTCACCGGTTTCTGCGGCATCGCCACGCTTGGCCAGGCTGCGCTGTTTGGCGCCGGCGCCTATGCCTCCGGTATTGCCGCCGTACATTTCGGCATCACCGAACCGGTTTCCATGGTCTTGGTCGGCATGATCGCCGGCGCCATCGCCGGACTGATCTCCGGCGCGGTCATCCTGCGCGCCCATGGGCTACCGCAGCTGGTACTGTCGATCGCCCTCGTCCACCTGTTCCACGAACTCGCCAACAAGGCCTCGGCATGGACCGGCGGCAGCGATGGCCTCTCCGGCATTGCCCCGGACCCGCTGTTCGGGATGTTCGAATTCGACCTTTGGGGCCGTACTGCCTATATCTTCAGCGCGGCACTGCTGCTCGTCGTCTTCATCGTGCTGACGCGCATCGTGCGCTCGCCCTTCGGCATGCTCTGCCGTGGCATCAAGGAAGACCCTATCCGCATCCGGTCGATGGGCGGGCCCGTGCATGGCACGCTTCTGAGGATGTACGTGATCTCGGGTGCGGTCGCCGGTATCGGCGGCGCGCTGACCGCAATCTCGACGCAGGTCGTCGGCCTTGACAGTCTGAGCTTCACCATGTCGGCGGAATCTCTGGTGATGCTGGTCGTCGGCGGCACCGGATCGCTCTATGGCGGGCTGATCGGCACCGTCACCTTCATGTGCTTCGAAGACGTCGTGTCTGCTGCCAATCCCTTCCACTGGCTAACCATGGTCGGCGCCCTATTGATCGTCGTGGTGCTTTTCGCACCGCGTGGCCTCTATGGCAGCGCCGCCGCCTATTTCGAACGCCGCAGGGAGAGCCGCTGATGCCCAATGCTCTGGACGTCCTGAACCTCAGCAAGCATTTCGGCGGACTGCGGGTTACCGGCGATATTTCGCTCACGCTTGCGCCCGGCGATCGCGTCGCCCTGATCGGGCCGAACGGCGCCGGCAAGACGACATTCGTGAACCTCGTTACCGGCAATCTCCAGGCCGACGCCGGCCGGGTCCTCATCGGCAGCGAAGACGTCACCGCCAAGGGCCCGACCGAACGCGTGCGCCGCGGCCTGGTGCGTTCCTTCCAGGTCACCCGCCTGTTCCACGACATGACCCCTCGGGAGCATGTCGGTCTCGCCGTGCTCCAGCGCGAGGGCAGGACCGGCCGGCTGTTCGGCGACTTTCGCCGCATGCCCGATGTCATGGCCGAAATCGAGGGACTGCTTGATAAGCTCGGCCTCGCCGAACTCGCGAACACCAAGGTATCGCGCATCGCCTATGGCCAGCAGCGGCTGCTCGAACTCGCGGTCGCACTCGCCCTCAAGCCGAAGGTGCTGCTGCTCGACGAACCCGCCGCCGGGGTGCCGCAGAGCGACACCGGCCGCATCGAACAGGCGCTTGCCGAGCTTCCTGACGATCTCGCCGTGCTGATGATCGAGCACGACATGGATCTCGTCTTCCGTTTCGCCAAGCGCGTGATCGTGCTCGCCGCGGGCGAGATCATCTTCGACGGACTGCCGAGCGAAGTCATCGAAAATGCGCGCGTGCGCGAGGCCTATCTGGGGAGTTACGCCAATGCCGGCAGCGCCGCTTGAAGTCAGGGGACTGAGCGCGGGCTATGGCCCGACGCGCGTCATCGAGGACGTTTCCTTCTCGGTTCCGGCCGGCGAAAGGCTGGCCGTGCTCGGCCGCAACGGCATGGGCAAGACCACCCTGCTGGCATCCATCGCCGGCCAGACCAAACGCTATGGCGGCGAAATCCGGCTCGGAGACAACGACCTCACCCGTCAGGGCAGTGCCTCGCGGGCACTGAACGGTCTCGGCTTCGTGCCGCAGGCGCGGTGCGTCTTTCCGACCCTCACGGTCGAGGAGAACCTGTTCGTCGGCCTGAAGGGCCGCCCGAAAAGCGCGATCCGGGAAGCCTACGACATGTTTCCCCGCCTTGAGGAACGCCGCAGGAACCTTGGTTCGCAGCTCTCCGGCGGTGAGCAGCAGATGCTGTCGACCGCGCGCAGCATTCTCGGGAAACCCACCGTGCTCCTGCTCGACGAGCCGCTCGAAGGTCTGGCGCCCGTCATTTGCGACGAACTGATGGCGGCGTTCGCCCGGCTGGCGCAGACCGGCGACATGACCATCGTGCTGGTCGAGCAGCGCATCCAGAGCGCCCTCGATTTTGCCGATCGGGTAATCGTGCTGGAGCGCGGGCGCATCGCCTGGTCGGGTACCCCGAAGCAACTGAGCGACGACCACGACGCTGTCGAGCACCTGCTTGGCGTCGGTGGGGTGCACTAGTCCTCCGACCGTATCGGGGGCCTCGCCTCCCTTTCCCGTCCCGCGCAGACCAGTCACTGGCTTGGCTGCCCTTTGGCATTCGCGTAAGCTGGACAGTCTAGCGAGGGAGGAAAGGCATGACCAACGTTCCGGGTAACCCGCCGACGACTACGGCCACCGGCGGACCAGAGACGTTACCTCCCCCGGGACTTTCGGCAATGATGGCATCGGGATTTCGCTACGAAACCCATCCGCAGCGGATCGTATTCGGCGCTGGAAAGCTCGCGACGCTGGCAACAGAGATTGCCGCGCTCGGCGCCAAGCGCGCGCTTGTGGTTTCCACCCCCGGGCAGCGCAGCGCCGCTGAAGCCATCGCCCGCCAACTTGGCGATCTTGCTGCAGGTGTGTGTGCCGAGGCGGAGATGCACACACCCGTCGAGGCTACCGAACGTGCGATGGCCGCGCTTTCCAAAACCCACGCAGATTGTCTCGTCGCCTATGGCGGCGGCACGGCAATCGGACTTTCAAAGGCCATGGCGCTTCGCACCGGCTTGCCGCAGCTTGCCATTCCGACCACCTATGCCGGATCGGAAATGACGCCGATCCTCGGCCAGACCGAAAACGACATCAAGACCACCATACGCTCGGACCAGATCCTGCCGCGGGTCGTCATCTACGATGTCGACCTGACGCTCGACCTGCCGGCACCGGTGACAGCGGCAAGCGGCATCAATGCCATCGCCCATGCGGTCGAGGGTCTTTATGCCCGTGATCGCAATCCCGTCATCAGCCTGATGGCAGTCGAGGCGATCCGGGCGCTTGGATCGGCCCTGCCGCAACTTTCCCGCAACGGCCGCAACCGCGACGCCCGGCTGACTGCGCAGTATGGCGCTTGGCTCGCGGGCCATGTGCTCGGCAGCGTCGGCATGGCCCTTCATCACAAGCTCTGCCATACACTCGGCGGCTCGTTCGGCCTGCCGCATGCCGAGACCCATGCCGTCGTCCTGCCGCACGTCGCCCGCTTCAATGAGCCCGGCGATCCGGCCGCGCTCGCTGCAGTAGCGGACGCACTCGGCGGGACGAACGCCGCACAGGCGCTCTACGATCTCGGGGTGGCGATCGGGGTGCCGACCTCCCTCAAGGCGATCGGCATGGACGAAGCAGACCTCGACCGCGCCGCCGAACTGGCCGTGCAGAAACCCTACTGGAACCCACGACCCTTCGGCCGGGGCGAGATCAGGGCGATCCTTGATGAGGCATTCAGCGGCAGCCGTCCGGGCAACTGAACTTCGCGCTCAGGCATCGGCGGCGACGCTTTACGGCGGCAGAGACTGCAGCAGCGTCTCGCGCGCCGACCTCAGATGCCTTCGGCACGCCGCATCGATTGCCGCGGCATCACGCGATTGCAGTGCTTCGATATACGCGAGATGCTCCTCCAGCGCCCGCCGCTTGCGTTCCTTGGCGTGTGTCCTGTTCCACTGGTAGTGATAGTGGAAGACGATGGCGATCACATCATAGAAGTCGTTGACGAAACGATTGTGCGAGGCGCGATGAACGAGCAGGTGGAAGCGTTCGTCGAGCGCCGAGAATTCAAGGCTGCGGCTATCGATATTGGCAAGCAGATCAAGATGTTCCGCCTTGATCTTCTCGAGATCGGCCCAGGCGGGGTGGTCATCGGGCAGTTGCCGGAACGCTGCTGCGGAATGCATCTCGAACATGTCACGCACATCGGCGAGTTCGAGCGCGAAGGATCGGGTGAACCCCTTGAGGATCCAGTGGCTGTTCGGCCGCTTCTCGATCAGTCCGAAGCGGCTGAAGCGGATCAGGAACTCCCGAACGCTGGTCGTTCCTATGCCGATCTCCCGTGCCAGTTCGAGCTCGTTGATCTGCATCCCGGGCTGCGCATCCTCTGACAAAATCCGCTGCATGAAGCTTCGCTCGATGATGTCCCGGAGCGAACTCGTCTCTTCCTGCGGAAAGAAATCGGCCGGTTCCGGGTCCCGCAGCACCACCTTCTCCCGCTTTTCCCAGCGGATGATGCCGTTCTCCTGGAGACGCGTCAGGATCGCCCGCGCAGTGCTGCGGCTCACTCCGAGACGGGAGGCGATCTCAGGCTCGGACGGCAGCGTGTCGGCGCGACTCAGCGTTCCCGCATAGCGGTTGAACGCTTCCTTGAACACGGTGTTCTGTCTCGCCATTCCCTGCCTGTTGCCCCTGCTGCCGCTACCCGACCCGCGTCGTTCGAATCGGGTCTTAAAATTTGCCGTTGACTGACAAATGTTTATTGCCGATAAAAAACAAAAGCAATGTTCGGCGCAACAAAAGCCAGAACACTGGAGGAAGCCTTGGAGAAGCAGCCATGGATCGTCCTGTCCGCTGACGACAATGTCGGCGTCGCCATCACCGCAATCGAGGCCGGAACGCTCCTGCCCGGAGGCGTTCGCGCCCGCGGTCGGATCGACCCGGGCCACAAGTTCGCACTCCATGCACTCGACAGCGGCCAGCCGGTTATCAAGTACGGCCAGGCGATCGGCCGGACGACTGCCAAGGTTGGGGCCGGAGAACACGTTCACAGCCACAATCTCTCTTTCGAGAACGACCGCATGGCCGGCGGTGCCAATGCCACGCCTGAAGCCGCGACGGCGGCCGACAAGGCCCGCACATTCCTCGGCTATCGCCGCGCCGATGGCCGTGCCGCCACCCGAAACTTCATCGGCATCATCGCCAGCGTGAACTGTTCCACCACCGTCTGCCGGGCCATAGCGGACGCCGCCAACCGGATCATCCTGCCCCGCTTTGACGGCATCGACGGCTTCGTGCCGATCGTTCACGACCAGGGATGCGGCATGAGCTCGACCGGCGACGGCATGCGGGCGCTTCACCGCACCCTTGCCGGCTATGCCAGGCACGTGAACTTCGGCGGCGTGCTGATGGTCGGCCTCGGTTGCGAGGTCAACCAGTTGACGCTCTACGGCCAGAGCGGGGCCGGCGCGGACAAGCGCCATTTCAACATCCAGGATGCCGGCGGCTCGCGCCGGGCGGTTGACAACGCTCTTGCTGTCCTCACCGAGATCGCCGCCGATGTCGGCCGGGCGCGTCGCGAACCGCTGTCGGTCAGCGAATTGATCGTCGGGCTGCAATGCGGCGGCTCGGACGGCTTTTCCGGCATCACCGCCAATCCGGCCCTCGGGGCTGCAGTGGACATCCTCGCCGGCGCCGGCGGCACGGCCATCCTCTCAGAGACCTCGGAAATCTACGGCGCCGAGCATCTGCTTCGCAGTCGCGCCGTCAACGAGGAGGTCGCCGCAAGGCTCGACGGTCTGATCACCTGGTGGGAGAAATATGTCGAGATGCACGGCGCATCGCTCGACAACAACCCCTCGCCCGGAAACAAGAAGGGCGGACTTACCACCATCCTGGAGAAATCGCTGGGCGCCGTCGCCAAGGGCGGCCGCTCGCCGCTGACCGCAGTCTACGGCTATGCCGAGCGGGTGACCGAACACGGCCTCGTCTTCATGGATACGCCCGGCTACGATCCGGTGTCGGCCACAGGCCAGGTCGCCGGCGGCGCCAACCTCATCGCATTCACCACCGGCCGCGGCAGCTGCTTCGGATGCCGCCCGGCGCCCTCGATCAAGCTGTCGAGCAATACCGCGCTCTACCGTTCGATGGAGGAGGACATGGATATCGACTGCGGCACGATCGCGACCGGAGATACCACCATAGCGGCCAAGGGCCGCGAGATCTTCGATCTGCTTGTCGAAACCGCGTCGGGCAGGAAGACCAAAAGCGAGCTCTTCGGCTACGGCGACAACGAGTTCGTGCCCTGGCACCTCGGCGCCACGCTTTGAGCGGCCATGTCGGAAGGGAGACGGAGATGAGAAAAAGGAAAATCGGGAAGACCGAACTCGCCGTCACCGAGTACAGCTTCGGCACTGCCGGGCTTGGCGGGCTCTATCGCCGCTGTCCGCGCGATCAGGCGATGCAAACGCTTGACGCCGCCTGGAAATGCGGAATGCGCTACTTCGATACCGCCCCCTGGTATGGCTTCGGCCTTGCGGAGCGCTATACGGGCGACTTCCTCCGCGACAAGCCGGGCGACAGCTACGTGCTGTCGACCAAGGTCGGGCGCCTATTCCACCCG
This sequence comes from Pseudomonadota bacterium, assembly GCA_023399465.1. Lineage (GTDB taxonomy): Bacteria > Pseudomonadota > Alphaproteobacteria > Rhizobiales > Rhizobiaceae > Ferirhizobium. The sequence continues at coordinate 5,450 of JAEWPB010000154.1, read as the reverse complement.
GTCGCTGACGACAAGGTCCCTGACTACGGCTATGTCGATCCCCTGCCCTTTGACGTCACCTACGACTATTCCTACGACGGCATCATGCGCTCGCTCGAATTCAGCTATGCGCGCCTCGGCCTGAACCGCATCGACATCCTCTATGTTCACGACATCGGCGTTTATACCCATGGCGCCGAGAAGAACGCGATCTACCTCCGGCAATTGCTCGACAGCGGGCTGAAGGCCCTCGAAGAACTGAAATCGAACGGCACAATTGCCGCCTACGGTCTCGGGGTGAACGAGGTCCCGGTTTGCCTCGACGTCCTGCGCCGGGCCGATCTCGACTGCATCCTGCTTGCCGGACGCTACACCCTGCTCGATCGCTCGGCTGAAGCAGAACTCCTGCCGCTCTGCCAGGAGAAGGGCACGTCGCTGGTCGTCGGCGGCGTCTTCAATTCCGGCATACTGGCGACCGGCGCCGTTCCGGGCGCCCATTTCGACTACATGCCCGCGAGCACCGACGTACTCGCCAGGGTATCGGTCATGGAGGAGATCGCCAGGCGCGAAGGCACCACTCTTGCCGCCGCCGCCATGCAGTTTCCCCTGCAGAACCCCGTCGTCGCCTCGGTGCTGATCGGCACTGCCAAGCCTTCGAGCGTGGAGCGCAATGCCGCACTGTTCAAGCCGCGGCTTTCGGCAGACGTGCTCGGCTCATTCGACGCGCAAACGCTGACGGCGCCACCACTGGGAGATGAACCGGTCAGGGTATGACTGCGGCAGCAAGACCCGATCAGGCAAAAGACAAAAACTAATAGCCCTAAATTAGATCGTTAGTATATTTTGCATTCGCTGAAATAGATCAGGCTTCAAGCGTTCGGTTGCCCGATTTGCATGAGGAGGAGCGCACCAGAGAGAGGAGAAACAGAATGAGCATTGCGAAGTCCCGACTTACCCGCCGCTCGTTTGCCGGCCTTGCCGGCGCGGCGATACTTGCGACGATGATGCCTGCAGCATCCTACGCGCAGGATGTTACCATTCCGATTATCGTGAAAGATACGACATCCTTCTACTGGCAGATCGTCCTCGCCGGGGCCCGCGCCGCCGGAAAGGATCTCGGCGTCAACGTGCCCGAACTCGGCGCGCAATCGGAAGCCGACATCAACGGCCAGATCAGCATTCTCGAGAACGCCGTCGCCGGCAGCCCCGCCGCCGTCGTCATTTCGCCGACGGAATTCAAGGCGCTTGGTAAGCCGGTTGACGAGGCCGCGAAGTCCGTGCCGATCATCGGCATCGATTCCGCCGCCGATTCCACCGCCTTCACCTCGTTCCTGACCACCGACAACGTACAGGGCGGCCGTATCGCCGCCGATGGCCTTGCCGCCGCGATCAAGGAGATGACGGGCAAGGAAGAAGGCGAGGTCGCGATCATCACCAGCCTGCCGGGGGTCGGCTCGCTCGACCAGCGCCGCGATGGCTTCCTCGACCAGTTGAAGACCAAGTATCCCGGCCTCAAGGTCGTGGCCGACAAGTATGCCGACGGCCAGGCGACCACCGGTCTCAACATGATGACCGACCTGATCACCGCCAATCCCAATCTGGTCGGCGTATTTGCCTCCAATCTGATCATGGCGCAGGGCGTCGGCCAGGCGATCGCCGAAAACAAGCTCGGCGACAAGATCAAGGTCATCGGCTTCGACAGCGACGACAAGACGGTCGGCTTCCTGAAGGAGGGCGTGCTGGCGGGGCTCGTCGTGCAAGACCCCTATCGCATGGGCTACGACGGGGTGAAGACCGCGCTCGCAGTTTCCAAGGGCGAGAAGGTCGAAGCCAATGTCGACACTGGCGCCAATCTGGTCACCAAAGCCAACATGGCCGAGCCGAAGATCGATGCTCTCCTGAATCCCAAGGTCAACTGACCGATAGCCGCGCCGGACGGGAGCCGGCGCGGCATGAGATCCTGCGGCAGGCGCGACGGCAGCGAGGAGCCGAAGCGCCTGCACGCACGGTTCGCGACGCTTCGGGGAGGAAGGCGCTCATGTCAGGACTTTACGATATCAGTCATCGTCACGATGACAGTGCGACGCTGGTCGAGGCGGACCGGGTTCCTGCTGGCGCTCCGATACTGGAGCTCCGGGGACTGCAGAAAAAATACGGCTATGTCGAAGCACTGAAGCCTGCCACGATCACCTTTCTCTCCGGAGAAATCCACGCCATCGTCGGCGAAAACGGCGCCGGCAAATCGACGCTGATCAAGCTCCTGACCGGCGTCATCCGCCGCACCGCCGGCGAAATCCTGTGGTGCGGCCATCCGGTGCAACTGGCGAGCCCGAACGAGGCGATCACCCGCGGCATCAATGCGGTTCATCAGGAGGTAGTTCTCTGCCCGCATCTGACGGTCGCCGCCAACCTGTTCCTCGGCGACGAAATGAACCGCTTCGGCCTGATGCGCCGCGGCGCGATGGAGAAGGCGGCGCAATCCGTGCTCGATGATCTCGGCTTCGCGCTTCCGGCCGGTGCGCCGCTCAGTGCGCTGACGATCGGCCAGCAGCAGCTCGTCGCAACCGCTCGCGCCGCGATGCGCGGCACGCAGTTCCTGATCTTCGACGAGCCGACCGCCTATCTCACCCGCCAGGAATCGGCGCAACTCTTCAAGCTCATCCGCCGGCTGCAGCAGGAAGGCGTCACCATCGTCTATATCAGCCACCGCATGGAGGAAGTTTTCGAACTGTCCGACCGTGTCTCGGTGCTGCGCGACGGCACCCATGTCGGCACCCGCATCACCGCCGACACCACCGAGGCGGAACTGATCGCGCTGATGATCAATCGCACGATCGAGCAGATCTACCACAAGGAGGAGATCTCGATCGGCGACACGATCCTCGAGACGCGCTGCCTGTCCGGCCCCGGCTTCCGCGATGTTTCGCTCTCGGTCAGGCAGGGCGAGATCGTCGGTCTCTACGGTCTGATCGGCGCCGGCCGCAGCGAATTCGCCCTCGGGCTCTACGGACGGCAGCCAACGACATCGGGGGAGATCCACTGGAAGGGCCGAAAAGTTGCCATCCCCGACGAGAGGGCCGCCATGGAACTCGGCATGGCCCTTGCTCCGGAAAGCCGCCGCGACCAGGGGCTCTGCCTCAACCTGCCGATCGGCCTCAACATCAACCTGCCGGTCTATGGCCGGCTGAGCCGCGGGCCCTTTATCCGCGCAAGGGACGAGGCCGCAAACGCCGACCGGCAGATCCGCAATCTCAGCATCAAGACCCCGACGCGATCGGTGCTTGCCTCAAGCATGTCGGGCGGCAACCAGCAGAAGATCGTAATCGGCAAGTGGCTGAGCCATGGCGCCCAGTTGTTCATCTTCGACGAGCCGACCGTCGGTGTCGATGTCGGCACCAAGGCGGAAATCTATCGCCTTTTCGCCGCCCTGCTGAAACAGGGCGCCGGCATCATCCTGATCTCCTCCTATCTGCCGGAGGTCTACGAACTCGCCGACCGACTGCACGTATTCCGCGGCGGCCGGCTGGTGGCGTCTCACGGCTTCCGCGCGGCATCGCACGAAGAAGTCCTGAGCGAAGCAATCGGTGTCTGAGATGACCAGGGGAAATAACAGGAACGGGAGGGCCATTCATGAGTGTTGAGACCATCGAGAGTGCCGCGGCGCCGAGGCGCGGGATGAATATTCTGTTCGGGCTGACGTTGCTCGGCCTGCTGGTGGCGCTGTGGATTGGTCTCGGGCTCGCAACGCCGAGTTTCTGGACCACCAACAACATCAGCAACCTTCTCCGCCAGGGCGCGATGACTGCCATACTTGCGGTCGGCCAGACCTTTGTCATCATTACCGCAGGGATCGACCTTTCGGTCGGCGCCGTCGTCGGCTTCACCAGCGTCATCGTCGCATGGCTGCTTTCCGCCGGCGTGCCGCTGTGGGCGGCGATCCTGATCACGCTTGCCTTCGGCGTGCTGATCGGCTCGTTCCACGGCTTTGGCATCGTCCACATGGGGCTGCCGCCCTTCATCATCACGCTCGCCACACTGACGTCACTGCGCGGCATCGGGCTGCTGATCACCAACGGCTCGACGATCTCGATCACCAACGAGGCCTTCACCAACTTCTCCCGCGCCGATTTCCTCGGCATTCCGAGCCTTTTCTGGATGGTCCTTGTGGTTGCCGTTCCGGCCTATGTCTTTCTGCATCTCAGCCGCTGGGGCCGCTATCTCTTCGCCGTCGGCTCCAACAGCGAGGCAGCGCGTCTTTCCGGCGTCAACGTCAACCGCACCATCTACATGGCCTACATACTGTCCTCGACCTGCGCCGCCTTCGTCGGATTGCTGCTGGCTTCGCGCATCGGTATCGGCAATGCCACGCAGGCGGAGGGCTGGGAGTTGCAGGCGATCGCCTCTTCCGTGATCGGCGGCACCAGCCTGTTCGGGGCGGTCGGCTCGGTTCACGGTCCGCTGCTCGGCGCCTTCATCCTGGCGACCATCAACAACGGCGCCAACCTGCTCAACGTCAATTCGTTCTGGCAGCGCATCATCACCGGCGCGCTGATCATCCTGATCGTCTATTTCGACCAGTTGCGGCGGCGGCGCAGCTAGTGGCTAACCATCACTTCTCGAAGAGATCTTCGCTGTCTGCGGGGATCACGGTTCTCGCCTCGCGGACACCGGCGCGGATACGATTGAGGATCGTCAGTGCCAGCGCCAGGCAAATTGCCGGCTGCAGCAGGTAAGCCCGCTCAGGCAACGCCCCTGCAATACCGAGCCATGCGCCGAGAATGCCGAAGACGAACGCGGTTTCGCCGGCTGCAAGAGGCCCATCCCGACGGCGCGACGTCCCGACCGAGGGCCCGAGCGCGCCAGCGAACTCGGCCAGCACGGACAGCGCGACGATCGCAACAATCCACGCGATGTCAAAGGGCGCGACCAGAGCGAAGGGAGCGATCAGCACCGCATTCGAGACGAGGCTGCCGAATTCCTTGATGTAGGTGTCAACAGGAGAGGCACCGCCCTGTTCGCGGGCAAGCGTCGCCGCGATGGCATTCATCATCGCGCGCAACAGGAGCCATACCGGCAGCATGACGAACCAGTGATGGTCAGCGTAGTTGAGGAGCGAGGAGCCGACGACGAGCGAACCCGTAATCGACAGCAGGGTGATCTCGTTGGCACCCGTGCCCTTTTCCGCCATTCGCTCGGCCAGCGGACGCAACAGCGCCTGAAACCGCGTTTTCAAGACATGGGCAGACATGAAGCAACTCCGGGCTCGCAGGACGCACGAAACGAGACGCCGACATAGCATTTGCAATTGCCAGAGGGGAACACCGAATTTGACGTGGCGATCACCGCACTTGGCGGGGCCGCGTCCGGCACTTCTGTGCCGGCATCTTTCGGTGGGCCGGCAGAGTGAGGAAAAGGCGGGCAACCGGATGCCCGCCTTTCGCACAAGCTTACTCGTGGATGGTGTACGAACC
>JAEWPB010000153.1 GCA_023399465.1 Pseudomonadota bacterium | reverse complement strand
CTACTATACCGACGTTCCCGCCGGCGATATTGCCATCAAGAACGTCGCCGACCTCTATCTCTATCCGAACACCGTGCAGGCCGTGGTCATTACAGGCGAGCAAGTGAAGAGCTGGCTGGAAATGTCGGCCGGCATCTTCAACACCATCGCTCCCGGCGCCAAGGATGCGGTTCTCATCAATCCGGAGTTCCCGTCCTACAACTACGACGTCATCGACGGCGTCACCTACGAGATCGACCTGACCCAGCCGCCGAAGTTCGCGGACGGACAGGCCAATCCTGCCGCCAACCGCATCCAGAATCTGATGTTCGACGGCAAGCCAATCGATCCTGCCCAGAAATTTGTGGTGGCAACGAACAACTATCGCGCCAGCGGCGGCGGCAAGTTCCCCGAAATCACCTCCGACAAGGTGGTCTTCGCCGCGCCCGATACCAACCGCGACGTGATCGTGCGCTACATCATCGAACAGGGCACGATCAATCCGTCAGCGGACGGCAACTGGTCGTTCAAGCCAGTCGAGGGTGCCACGGCGCTGTTCGACACCGGCCCGAAGGCCCGGACCTTCATCGGCGACGTGAAGGACGTCAGGATCGAAGAGGCCGGTGACGGGGCCGATGGCTTTGCCAGGTTCCGGGTCATTCTCTGAGCCACGAAGCACGCTATTCTGACGCCCGCCTTGGCACACTTGCGGGCGTCAGCGCTTCGCCGGCTGGTCGGCGGATTTTCCCGCAAGGCTGTCGAAGTCCGTCGGACAATTGGCAAGCCGCTGGCGAAACGCCTCGATCAGCCAGTGCGCGGCTGGCCCCAACGCCGTGGCGGTCCTGCGGATCGCATATATCGCATAGTACCCCTGCTCATAGGCGTCGAGATCGAGGCGTACCAGCACGCCGGAGGCAAGATCGTCCCGGATGAGTGGTACCGGCAGACCGCCCCAGCCGAGGCCGCCGCGGATAAGCTGGTGCTTGGTGGCGACGTCGCTGACCCGCCAGGTGCGATAGGACAGCACGTTGAAATCCCGCCCCTTGGTCAGGTCGGACGAATCGGTCACCACCAACTGGATTTCATCGCGTACATCGGCAAGCGTCAGCGGCCGGCTCAGGGCGGCAAGCGGATGGTCAGCGGCAGCGACGGGTGCCATGAAGGAATTGCCGACTTTCTCGACCGTCAGTGTGTCGGTCGGACGAGCGACCGCACCTCCAACGCCGATCTGGGCGCTGCCGTTTGCCACCAGTCCCATCACACTGCCGAGTTCGCCGACCTCCAGCCGCAGCGACACTGACGGATAGGTCGCGCGAAAGCGACGCAGAACGTCGACCACGACCTCGGACGGCACCATCACGCTGATGGCAATGGATACCTCGGCCTCCAGTCCGCCTTTCATTCCCTTGGCGCGGGCACGCATGACCTCGAGGTCGGCGACGATTCGTCTTGCGTCGGGCAGCATCGCCTTGCCGGCATCCGTCAGTTTCGGCTGGCGCGAACCGTTGCGATCAAACAGCGTGACCTCGAGTTGTGCCTCCAGATTGGCAATCGTGTAGCTGATCACCGATTGCGCCCGGTTCAATGCGCGGGATGCCGCCGAAAAGCTCCCGGCGTCGGCAACCGCGAGAAAAACCTGAAGCTGGTCAAGGGTCGGGTTTGCCTGCATGGCCCATCCATTTATTCGATCGAATCCATTCACATTATCCCAATTTAATCGATGCCCGTCCAACGCTATCTACCGACGTGCGATCCGGATTCCTCCCCCTGGATCTGCGAACAAGCAAATTCAAGGAATAACAAAATGCCCAGAATTCTTCTCGTCACCTCCAGCCCGCGCGCCGATGAGTCCGTGTCGACCAAGCTCGCAATGGAGCTGGCAACGAAGCTCAAGACGTCGGACGATGCGCTCGTGCACCGCGATCTCGGCGCCTCCCCGCTGCCGCATATCGACAGCGTTTTCGCCTCAGCCATTCGCAAGCCCGCCGACGCCCGCACCCCGGAAGAGGCCGCGGCCGCCCTGCTCTCCGACCAGTTGGTCGATGAACTGCTTGCCGCCGATACGCTGGTCATCGGCACCGGCCTGATCAATTTCGGCATCAATTCGCAGCTGAAGTCGTGGATCGACTACATCGCCCGCGCCGGCCTGACCTTCAAGTACACCGAAAACGGCCCGGTCGGACTGGCTGCCGGCAAGAAGGCCTACATCGTTCTGGCCGCTGGCGGCATCTATTCCGAAGGCCCGGCCGCGGCGAACGAGCACGCCGTCCCCTACCTGAAGACCGTGCTCGCCTTTATCGGCATCACCGATGTCGAGACGATTTATGTCGAGGGCATCGCCTATGGCCCGGAAGCAGCGGAAAAGGCAATCGCCGCGGCAACGGCGCGCGCTGCTGAACTGGCGCAGGCAGCTTGATCCACGGGCTTGCGGCGGGCGCATGTCCGCCGCAGAAACAGAAATGCCGGCGCGTTCCCTCGAACGCGCCGGCATTTTCATCTTCGAGAAGAAATTGTCAGACCGTGCGGTCCTTCTCACCATCGGCAAACAGGCTGGCGCCGTTCTGGTCGATGATCTGCCGGCCCTTGCGGAAGGTGAACTCGACCGCATCGTCGGCGGTCGAAAACATGTCGGCGCGAATGAAGCTGCGAACCAGCACCTCGCCGTCCACAGCCTTTTCGATACGCCCGGCAAGGCGGTACTGCGATCCCTCGCGCATCGGTGTCGCGTGGATGGTGCAGCCGGCATGCTCCTGCGATTGCGTTTTCACTTCGGCGTTCTGCTCCTGCCTGGAGCCGCCGGTAAAGAGAGAAAATATGTTCGAGATAAAAGAAGCCATACCCGGCTGGTTATCATACTCGCCACGGGGCAGAAAGCGGTTTTCGCGCCGGCGCCCGGCCGACGCGAAATTTCGCCGGACGCGACGCTCGCCACATCCGCGGACCATCCGGTCATATGATCAGGTTGGCGAGAATCTCGTTTTCGGTGATGTCCTGGTAGCCGAGCCCGGCCGCCTCGAACTTCTCTACCAGGTCATTGAAATTGTGCGGATTCTTGGTCTCTATGCCGATCAGGATCGAGCCGAAGTTGCGCGCCGACTTCTTCAGGTATTCGAAGCGGGCGATATCGTCCTCCGGCCCCAACAGGTTGAGGAAATCCCGCAGCGCTCCCGGCCTCTGGGCGAGCCGCAGGATGAAGTACTTCTTCAGTCCCGCATAGCGCATCGCCCGCTCCTTGACGTCGGGCAGGCGCTCGAAGTCGAAATTGCCGCCCGAAACGATGGCGACGACACGCTTGCCCTCGAGCCTTTCCCTTCCGAGCATCTCGAGCGCGGCAATCGAAAGCGCGCCGGCAGGTTCGAGCACCACGCCCTCGACGTTCAGCATCTCGGAGATCGTCACGCAGATCGCATTTTCCGGCAGCAGCAGCACCTGCTCGGGGTGAAAGCCCCTGAGGGCGGCGAAGTTCAGGTCGCCGATACGACCGACAGCGGCACCGTCGACGAAATTGTCGACTTTGGACAGCGTCACCACCTCGCCCTTTTCAAGACTGCGCCTGAGGCTCGGAGCGCCGGCGGGCTCGGCGAAGCAGAAGCGGTCGGGGGAAAGATCGCCCGCCAGGTAGCCGGTCACGCCTGCCGCCAGACCGCCACCGCCGACCGGCAATATGACCAAGTCAGGCAGGGCGCCATCAGGCATCTGCTCGACGATTTCCGCGGCGACCGTCGCCTGGCCCTCGATGATGTCGGCATGGTCGAAAGGCGGCACCATGAAGCCGCCGGTCGCCTCGACGTGATCGCGGGCAGCCTGGTAGCACTGGTCGAAAATGTCGCCGACAAGGCGGATGGCAATGTACTCGCCGCCGAACATCCGGGTCTTGTCGATCTTCTGCTGCGGCGTCGTGACCGGCATGAAGACCACGCCGGGTACCTGGAAATAGCGGCAGACGAAGGCAAAGCCCTGGGCATGATTGCCGGCCGAAGCGCAGACGAAGGTCTTGCCGGGAATACCGGCGCCGATCACCTTGCGGAAGAAATTGAAGGCGCCGCGGATCTTGTAGGAGCGAACCGGCGTCAGATCCTCGCGCTTCAGATAGACTTCCGCGCCGAAGCGTGCACTGAGATGCTCGTTCAGTTGCAGTGGCGTCGGGGGAAAGAGACCGCGCATTGCTTCTGCAGCGTTATCGACATCCTGTCTGGTCACGGTATTCACTCTCCATTGAGTTTGGTGCGCGGCCCCGCTATGGCATATGCTCGCGGTCGAGACCAAGACTCCTTTTGCGCATTTTTCTCATGACGGGATGCCATACGTGAACGCTACGCTTGTTCGTTCAGCCATTCATATCGCCGCGATTTGTGGCCAGTATCTGGCAACAGCGATGTTCATCCCGGCGATGATCGACCTCTATTTCGGCCACGAGGACTGGAAGGTCTTTGCCCTTTCCGGATTCATGGTCGGCGGCTTCTCGCTGGCAACCGCCATGGCGACCCGCGCGCCGCATCCGGCTTTCAACAAGCGCTTCGGCTTCCTGCTGGTCAACGTGCTGTGGGCCGCCTTCTCGGTGATCGGCGCCATCCCGCTCTATTTCGCCGATGTCGAACTGACCTTCGCCCAGGCATTCTTCGAATCGGTGTCGGCGGTGACCACCACCGGTTCGACGGTGATCGTCGGTCTCGACCAGGCCCCGCCCGGATTGCTCCTCTGGCGCGCGCTTCTGTGCTGGCTCGGCGGTATCGGTATCGTCGCGCTCGGCCTGTTCGTCCTGCCGTTCCTGCGCGTCGGCGGCATGTCCTTCTTCAAGATGGAATCTTCCGATACCAACGACAAGCCCTTTGCGCGCCTCGCAAGCTTCACCCGGGCCTTCGTGGCGGTCTATGTCTTCATCACGCTTGCCTGCGCCATCGCTTACGACTTTGCCGGGATGACCCGCTTCGATGCATTGGTGCACGCTCTGACGACCGTCGCGACCGCCGGCTTTTCCAGCCATGACGCATCCTTCGCCTATTTCGACAGCATTCCGATGCTGTGGATCGCGACCTTCTTCATGGTCCTGTGCAGCCTGCCGTTCTCGATCCTGATCGTCTTCGTGGCGCGCGGCCGCCTCGACGCGCTTCGCGATCCGCAGATCATGGTGTTCCTGCTCTACGTGGCCGGACTCTCGATTGCGGTGGCGATGTACCAGCATTTCAGAAGCGGCATCGATTTTCCGAGTGCGCTTGCCCATTCCTTCTTCAACATGGCCTCGATCCTCTCGACCACCGGCTATGCCAGCGCCGACTATACGCTCTGGGGACCCTTCGTCGTCGTCGTCGCCTTTTTCGCCACCTTCATCGGCGGCTGTTCCGGCTCGACCGCCGGCGGCATCAAGGCCTATCGCTTCATCATCCTGTTCAACATCCTGCGAACAGGACTGAAGCGGCTGATCTATCCGAACGCGGTGGAATCGGTGCGCTACGGCACGAAGATCGTCGATGCCGACATGCAACGGGCGATCTTCCTGTTCTTCAGTTCCTACATGATGCTGTGGGCGTTCGGCAGCGTCGCGCTCAGCGCACTCGGCTACGATATTCTGACCGCCGTATCAGGTTCGATCACCGCATTGTCGAATGTCGGTCCCGGCGTCGGGCCGCTGATCGGCCCGGCCGGCAACTTCTCCACCATGGGCACCCCGGCCCTCTACATCATGTCGCTGCTGATGCTGCTCGGCCGCCTCGAAGTGCTTTCCGTGCTCGTTCTGCTGACGCCGACATTCTGGAAGAACTGAGGCCGCAAGACGCTCTGTGGCCATGCCGCCCTCCACATCGCCTTGACTATCCCGGGCATTCTTACAGACTATCGGGAAACGACCGATGCGAAGGACGGTGCTCCATGACTCGCTTCATTCAGAAAGGTTGTGTCCCGCCAGCTGCCCTGACGTTGGCGCTTGCGTTTTTTGCTTCGACCCTGCTCTCCCCCTGCAGTCCGCTGCTCGCCGGTCCGCTTTCCGAGGCGGCAGCCGCCGCGGAAGCCAAGGCCAAGACAGGCGACGCTCTCGGCGCCTATGACACGATGCGCCAGGCGCTGGCCGATTTTTCCGGCTCGCTGCCGTTGATGATCGGCAAGGGACTGTTCACCGAAACGGTCCCGACCGCCTACGGCATCTATACGCCGCGCAAGAACACGACCTTCAGGCCGGGAGAACCGCTGATCACCTACCTGGAACTGGTCGGCCTGACCTGGAAACCGGCGGAGGAAACGGGCAAGCAGCAGACGAGCTTCAGCGTCGACTTCGAACTGACCGACAGCAAGGGCGTGGTCCTCGCCACGCAAAAGACATTCGGCAATTTCGGCTTCACCGGGCTCTATCGTAACCAGGAGGTCTTCACCCACCTGACGCTCGACCTGTCGGGCGCAGCGCCCGGCGATTACATCCTGCGCTATATCGTCACCGATACGGCGGGCGCGCGATCGGCCAGGCTAGAGCAGCCTTTCACCATCGCCCTGCAATAGCGATCCTTTGATCCACGAGAGTGTCGGCTACTGATGCCAGTCATCGCGCACGATGGCATAGAACAGCGCCAGCC
>JAEWPB010000149.1 GCA_023399465.1 Pseudomonadota bacterium | reverse complement strand
GGGGCTGAGAACCCGCTTTCAGGCTGGCCAGCGCACCGGGCTGATGTTTGGCCGCGAACGTTTCGGCCTCTACAACGAAGAAGTCGGTCTTGCCGACGAGATCATCACCTTCCCGGTCAATCCGCAGTTCTCATCGCTCAACATCGCGCAGGCGGTGCTGCTGATGTCCTATGAGTGGATGAAGTCGGGCATGGAGGATCTCGGCTCGACCCCGTTCCAGCCGCTCGAACAGCGACCCGCTACCAAGGAACAACTGATCGGCTTCTTCCATCATATCGAGGACGCGCTCGATGCTCGCGGCTATTTCCGTCCTGAAGGCAAGAAGCCGAAGATGATCGACAACCTGCGTGCGATCTTCTCCCGCCGGGCGTTCACCCAGCAGGAGATCAGCGTCATGCGCGGCGTCGTCAACTGCTTCGACCGCTATTCCCGTACCAATCCCCGCGGATCCGGAACCAATGAGGAGCCCGTCGACGATGACAGCGGCAAGGAATGACCTGAAGCCGGTCCTGGTCTTCGATTCCGGGATTGGCGGGCTGACGGTGCTGCGCGAGGCGCGGGTACTGATGCCCGAGCGCGGTTTCATCTATGTCGCCGACGACGCCGGCTTTCCCTATGGCGGCTGGGAGGAGGCGGCGCTGAAGGACCGGATCATCACTCTCTTTGCGCAATTGCTCAGGGAGCATGATCCCGAAATTTGCATCATCGCCTGCAACACCGCCTTCACTCTCGTTGGCGCCGACTTGCGGGCGGCCTTCCCCGAGATGACCTTCGTCGGCACGGTGCCGGCGATCAAGCCGGCGGCGGAGCGGACCCGTTCAGGGCTGGTGTCGGTGCTGGCGACCCCGGGCACGGTTAAGCGCGCCTATACCCGCGATCTCATCGATTCCTTTGCGCAGACGTGCCATGTCCGGCTGGTGGGATCGGAAAACCTCGCGCGCATGGCGGAAGCCTATATCCGCGGCGAAACCATCGCCGACGCGGCGGTCATGGCCGAGATCGAACAGTGCTTCATCGAGACCGAGGACGGCCGCAAGACGGATATCGTCGTTCTCGCCTGTACGCATTATCCCTTCATGGCCAATGTGTTTCGCCGGCTGGCGCCCTGGCCGGTCGACTGGATCGACCCCGCAGAAGCGATTGCCCGGCAGGCAAGGCGCAAGGTGCCCCATATCGACGGCGCCGAGCATCCCGATGACTATGACTTTGCGGTGTTCACGTCCGGCAATCCCGATTTTTCGACCCGCCGGCTGATGCAGGGTTTCGGCCTGAGGGCATGATAGTTTGCTGACGCCGGCATTCGCCGTTTGGCGCAGACGTTGACGTGTGATAGAGGACGGGGCGTGGCCGGACGCTAAGCCGGTGTAGAGGAGCTTTGCTCGCTTAAGTTGTTAACCGAGATTCTAATCGTCGTTCTTCTGACGCTTCTGAACGGCGTTCTCGCCATGTCGGAACTGGCGGTCGTTTCTTCCCGGCCTGCGCGCCTGAAAGTCCTGAGTGAGCAAGGTGATCACGGCGCCCAGATCGCCATGCGCCTGGCGGACAATCCGGGCCGCTTCCTTTCTACCGTCCAGATCGGGATCACCCTCGTTGGCGTCCTTTCGGGTGCCTTTTCCGGGGCGACGCTCGGCGCTCGCCTTTCCGGATGGCTGCTGGATCAGGGCCTGTCCGTTGCCGCAGCGAACGGCCTCGGCGTCGGTTCGGTCGTCGTCATCATCACCTACCTGTCGCTGATCGTCGGCGAACTCGTCCCGAAGCAGATCGCGCTTCGCAATCCCGAGGCGGTCGCCTCGAAGGTGGCGAGGCCGATGATGCTGCTTTCGCGCATCGCCGCGCCGCTCGTCTGGCTGCTCGATGCCTCGGGCAAGGCGGTTCTCGGCCTGCTCGGCCAGAGCGGCGCATCCGCCGGCACGGTGACCGATGAGGAGATCAAGACGGTGCTTGCGGAAGCGCAAAGCGCCGGCGTGATCGAGACCGAGGAGCAGGCGATGATCTCCGGCGTGATGCGTCTTGCCGACCGCACCGCGCGAGGGCTGATGACGCCGCGCCGCGACGTGCAGACGGTGGATCTCGACTTTACGCTCGACGAACTCAAGGAAGCGCTTCGCAACAGCCAGCATTCGCGCCTGCCGGTCCGCTCCGCCAGCGATTCGGACGAGATCGTCGGCGTGCTGTTTGCCCGCAAGGCCTACGAGGCCATGGCGGACGGCAATGTCGATGTCAGCGCGCTCGTCACCGAAGTGCCGATCGTGTCCGACCTGACCGCTGCCACCGATATCATCGAGGCGATGCGCAAGACACCGCTGCACATGGTGCTGGTCTATGACGAATACGGCCATTTCGAAGGCATCGTCACCTCGGGCGACATCCTCGAGGCCATTACCGGCGCATTCCAGGAGGAGGGCGACGACGAACCGGCGGTGCTGAAGCGCGATGACGGTTCCTATCTGGTCGCCGGCTGGACGCCGATCGACGAGTTCGTCGAGCGCATCCGCGTGCGGGTCGCGCCCGATCCCGACTTCACCACGGTCGCCGGCTTCATCATCGACGAGATGAAGCGCATTCCCGAGCTTGGCGAGAGCTTCGTCAAGGACGGCTGGAAGTTCGAGGTCATCGACCTTGACGGCCGTCGTGTCGACAAGGTGCTGGTCACCCCGGTCGAACAGCCGGAAATCTAGACCTGCGACTTTTTGCAGGGTCTATTGCCTGTGGGTAAATTCATCTCCCGGCGCGCCAGCGCCGGGAAATTTTGTTAATGCGAGCGGCGGCGCCTGATGCGCCGCAGTCATTCATTCGCTCAGCCAGCGCGGGGTTTCTGGAATTGCAGGTCGGAATCGATATGGGAACGGTGCAGGGCGGCCAGCCTGCCAAGCTCGATATCGAGGAGCTTCTGGCTACCCGCCTTCTGGTGCAGGGCAATTCCGGTTCCGGCAAGTCGCATCTGTTGCGGCGTCTTCTCGAACAGTCCGCCCCGTGGGTGCAGCAGTGCATCATCGATCCGGAGGGCGACTTCGTGACGCTCTCCGACAAGTACGGCCATGTGGTGGTCGACGGTGATCGCACCGAAGCCGAACTGATCGGCATCGCCACCCGTATCCGCCAGCATCGCGTTTCCTGCGTTTTGACGCTCGAGGGCCTCGATATCGAGCAGCAGATGCGAGCCGCCGCTGCCTTCCTCAACGGCATGTTCGATGCCGAGCGCGAGTACTGGTATCCGGTGCTGGTGGTGGTCGACGAGGCGCAGATGTTCGCGCCTTCGGTCGGCGGCGATGTGTCGGAAGATGCCCGCAAGGCCTCGCTCGGCGCGATGACCAACCTGATGTGCCGCGGCCGCAAGCGCGGACTTGCCGGTGTGATCGCTACCCAGCGTCTCGCCAAGCTTGCCAAGAACGTCGCGGCCGAGGCCTCGAACTTCCTGATGGGGCGAACCTTCCTCGACATCGACATGGCGCGTGCCGCCGACCTTCTCGGCATGGACCGCAGGCAGGCGGAGATGTTCCGCGATCTCAAGCGCGGCAATTTCGTCGCCCTCGGCCCGGCATTGTCGCGCCGGCCGCTGCCGATCGTCATCGGTGCGGTCGAAACCTCGGCGCGCTCGTCCAGTCCGAAGCTGATGCCGCTGCCGGATGCGCCGCAGGACGTCGAGGACCTGATCTTTACGCCGGACCCGGAGGAATTCACCCGGCCGCTGGTGCGCCGCACCCCGCCGGCGCCGCGCCCCACCACCGATATTCTCGCCGAGCTTTCCCGCTCGACCCCGGCGGCGACGCCTCCACCGAGCGAGCACCGGCCTGCTGCCGCCGAGATGTCGGCGGAAGAACGGGAAGAGCGGCTGGCAGGGGTTCTCTCCGAAATTCTCGAAAATCCCGAAGCGGCGTTCCGCTCCGACGCGGTGCTCTATCAGGATTTCCTGGTGCGCGCCCGGATGCGCCGCATCACCGGCCAGCCGATGTCGCTGTCGGAGTTCCGCCGCCGCGTGGCGATCACGCGCTCGGGGGTCGACGAGGAGACTGCGGCGGGCGAGGGCTGGAACATGGCGCTCGAACTGTCGACGCGTGTCTCCGACGACCTGCAGGGCGTGTTCCTGCTGCTGGCGAAGGCCGCGCTGAAGGGTGAGCCTTGCCCGTCCGACCATCGCATCGCCAAGGCCTATGGAACCCACTCGGCACGCCGGGCGCGGCGCCTGCTCGGCTATTTCGAGGAACAGGGGCTCGTTGTGGTCCACACCGATCTCGCCGGCAAGCGCATCGTCGCCTTTCCCGATCTCGAGGCCGAGACCACGCCCGGCGATCCTAATGTGGCGGATGCCGACGATGCGCCGCAATCGGCGGCCGAGTAACGCCTCAAGGCACCATGCAGAACGAAAAAGAGCGGCCGGGAGCCGCTCTTTCTGCTTGTGAAGGGGGACGCCTCAGGTGTGCGAGCCGTTTTCGTCCGCTTCCGTGCCGCGCGTGGCCCAGAGCGAGCCAAAGACGCCGGCGGCGAGAATGGCGATCGTGACCGTCAGCGAGACCGTCGGCGGGATTTTCGCCAGGCCGAGCATGTCGGCGACGAAGATCTTCGAACCGATGAAGATCAGAACCACCGAGAGCGCGTACTTCAGGTAGGCGAAACGATGGATCATGGCCGACAGCGCGAAATAGAGCGCACGCAGGCCGAGGATCGCGAAGATGTTCGAGGTGTAGACCACGAACGGGTCGGTGGTGATGGCGAAGATCGCCGGGATCGAATCGACCGCAAAGATCACGTCGGCGAGTTCGACCATGACCAGCGCCAGTAGCAGCGGCGTGACCAGCGTCTTCACCTTGCCGCTCTTCGCGTCGGTTTCCCTGACGAGGAAGCGTTCGCCGCGCAGGCCGTCGGTGACCGGCAGGTGCCTGCGCAGGAACTTCAGCACGGGGTTGCCGGAGACGTCGTATTCCTCCTCGGCCGACAGCAGCATCTTGATGCCGGTGAAGATGAGGAATGCGGCGAAGAAATAGAGAACCCAGCTGTAGTTTTCGACGATGGCCGCTCCGGCGCCGATCATGATGCCGCGCAGGACAATGACGCCGAGAATGCCCCAGAGCAGCACGCGGTGCTGGTAGGCGCGGGGAATCGAGAAATAGCTGAAGATCATGGCAATGACGAAGATATTGTCCATTGCCAGGCTCTTTTCGACGACGAAGCCCGTCAGGTATTCGAGGCCCGACTGCTGGCCGTTCTGGAACCAGACCCAGCCGCCGAAGGCCACGCCAAGGGTCATGTAAAAGCCTGAGAGAAGAAAGCTCTCCTTGATGCCGATTTCACGGCTTTCCTTGTGCATGACACCGAGATCAAGTGCGAGTAGGAATATTACGAGAGCAACGAAAGTAAGCCACATCCAGGCCGGGGTGCCCAGAAAATCAATCCAAAGAAAATCCAACACGGGGTTTCCTTTGCCGGAAGGTTTTAGATCGCAGCCCCGACATCACGAGAATCCGGCGCTCAACGTCAGAGGGGCCCGGCGCTGCGTGAGGCGTCAAGTGGGCGGCCGGTCGCAAAACTTCAAGACCGACGTTGACTTTTTCCGGCGCCGAACTTATAGACCCCCCAACTTCGGGTCTTGAAGGTCCGTTGTAAACCGACATGTCCCGTGGTTATCTCCGATCGCTTCGTGAGAAACCTGTCAGAGCTTCCAAAACGAGGTTCAGAGGAGGGCGTGTTTCCTTGATCCGCTTTGGCAACAAAGCGGTGTAACCTGTTGAGAAGGAAATGCGATGAGCAAGCGCGAATCGTCCAAGTACAAAATTGACCGCCGCATGGGCGAAAACATCTGGGGTCGTCCGAAGTCCCCGGTCAACCGTCGCGAATACGGCCCGGGCCAGCACGGCCAGCGCCGCAAGGGCAAGATGTCCGACTTCGGCGTTCAGCTCCGCGCCAAGCAGAAGCTGAAGGGCTACTACGGCGATATCCGCGAGAAGCAGTTCCGCGCGATCTTCGACGAAGCCAACCGCCGCAAGGGTGACACCTCGGAAAACCTGATCGGTCTTCTCGAGTCGCGCCTCGACGCCATCGTCTACCGCGCCAAGTTCGTTCCGACGGTCTTCGCTGCCCGTCAGTTCGTCAACCACGGCCACGTCAACGTCAATGGCGTCCGCGTCAACATCGGTTCCTACCGCTGCAAGCCGGGCGACGTCATCGAAGTCCGCCAGAAGTCCAAGCAGCTCGTTACGGTTCTCGAAGCCGTTCAGCTCGCCGAGCGTGACGTTCCTGACTACATCGAAGTCGACCACAACAAGATGGTTGCTACCTACGCTCGCGTTCCGGCTCTCTCCGACGTGCCTTACCCGGTCATCATGGAACCGAACCTGGTCGTCGAATTCTACTCGCGCTAATCGCTGCGCGACAGGATATCAGATCAAAAGCCGCTCCTCTCGGGGCGGCTTTTTTGTATTGTGGATCCTCCGGACCCGTATGGCTGCTCCCGCGAAGCCGAACTGCGTCGACCGCGGACTTGATCTTGGCCGCGGATACGGGCATTGCCTTGTGAGCCGCGGCGTGCGGCGGAACTGTTGGGCGAAAACGCATGAACATTGCATCTCAGTTGGCGGATGATCTGGAGAACGAGGCGACGGAAAGCGCGGTGATGAACGTGCTGTTCGCCGATGCGCCGCAATCGGTCTCCTTCAACAAGCTGCGCAAGCGGCTGCTGCGGCAGGTGCGTCAGGCCTTCGTCGACTTCGACATGCTGAAGGGGCAGAGGCGGTGGCTGATCGGCCTGTCCGGCGGCAAGGACAGCTACGGCCTGCTCGCGATCCTGCTCGATCTGCAGTGGCGCGGGCTGCTGCCGGTGGAACTCGTGGCCTGCAACCTCGACCAGGGCCAGCCGAATTTCCCGAAGCACGTGCTCCCCGACTATCTCGCCTCGATCGGGGTCAGGCACCGGATCGAGTACCGCGACACCTATTCGATCGTGAAGGAGAAGGTGCCGGCGGGCGGGACCTACTGTTCGCTGTGCTCGAGGCTGCGGCGCGGCAATCTCTATCGCATCGCCCGGGAAGAGGGGTGCGACGCGCTGGTGCTCGGGCATCACCGCGAGGACATCCTTGAGACCTTCTTCATGAATTTCTTCCACGGCGGCCGCTTGGCGGGAATGCCGGCCAAGCTGTTGAATGACGAGGGCGACCTGATGGTGCTGCGTCCGCTTGCCTATTGCGCCGAGGACGACATGGCGAAATTTGCGGCGGCCATGCAGTTTCCGATCATTCCCTGCGATCTCTGCGGTTCGCAGGACGGTCTCCAGCGCAATGCGATGAAGGCGATGCTCGCCGATATCGAGGCGCGGATGCCGGGGCGCAAGGACACCATGCTGCGGGCGCTGGCGCATGTGAACCCGTCGCACCTGCTCGACCCCAGGCTTTTCGATTTTTCCGCCCTCGCTGTCGCAGAAGTGTCATCCGGCACCACTACGGCATGATCGGCCGCTGCGCGCGGCCTGACCTAGCAAATTGAAGGAACGCATCGTGGCATCGACAATCGACATCTCGGCACTCGGCGACATTCTCCGGCGTGCGGCGGCAGCAGAGATCCTGCCGCGTTTCCGTAATCTTGGCAGCACCGACGTGCGCACGAAGACGGACGCGACCGATCTTGTCACCGAGGCCGACGAGGCAGCCGAGCGGATGATCAAGGCCGAAGTCGCGAAAATTGCGCCGGCCGCGGTCTTCATCGGCGAGGAATCGGTGGCTGCCGATCCGGCGCTGCTCGGAAGCCTCGCCGGCGCCGAACTGGCGGTCGTCGTCGACCCGATCGACGGCACCTTCAATTTCGCTTCCGGCGTTCCCGCCTTCGGGGTGATGGCATCGGTCGTTTCCAAGGGCGAGACCGTCGCCGGGATCATCTACGATCCGATGGGTGATGATTTCGTCGTTGCCGAGAAAGGGGCGGGAGCCTGGCTGAAGCGGGGTGCGGGCGAGGCGCAGCGCCTGCGGGTGTCCGAGCCGGCAGCACTGGGCGACATGTACGGCATGGCCTCGACCGGGTTCATCCCGCGCGAGATGCGCGCCGGCATCATGGGCAACATGGCCAAGCTCCGCTACGTCTTCAACTATCGCTGCGCCGCGCATGAATACCGCACCATGGCTTCGGGCCACGCGCATTTCATGATGTACAACAAGCTGATGCCCTGGGACCATCTGGCCGGTGCGCTGATTGTCGAGGAGGCCGGCGGCTATGTTGCGCGGCTGGATGGCTCGCGCTACCTGCCGGATCACGTCGATGGCGGCCTCATCGTGTCCACGGACAGGGAGTCCTGGAACGCGCTGCGCCGCGAAGTCTTCACGCTCTGAGGCTACGTTCAAGGTGGCAGGGCCCGCGTGAAGCGGGCCCTCGTCGCCAGATCAGTCGCGATCGATCCTGACCTTCAGGCGGCCGGCGAGATCCTGGATATACTGCCAGGCGACGCGACCCGAGCGTCCGCCACGGGTCGTTGCCCATTCCAGGGCTTCGCGGTGAAGCGTGTCGCGATCGAGCTCGAACCGGAAGTGTTCGGCATAGGTGTCGATCATCTTCAGGTAGTCTTCCTGGTTGCACTTGTGGAAGCCGAGCCACAGGCCGAAACGATCCGACAGCGATACCTTTTCCTCGACCGCTTCCGAGGGGTTGATCGCCGTCGACTGCTCGTTTTCCATCATGTGGCGCGGCAGCAGGTGGCGGCGGTTCGAGGTCGCGTAGAACAGCACGTTGTCCGGACGGCCCTCGATGCCGCCGTCGAGCGCTGCCTTCAGCGACTTGTAGGCGGTATCGTCATGGTCGAAGGAAAGGTCGTCGCAGAACAGGATGATCCGGTGCGGGGTCGCCTTGAGGATGTCTAGCAGCATGGGCAGGGTGGATATGTCCTCGCGGTGCACCTCGACGAGCTTCAGCGACACGCCGCTTTCGCGCCGGACATCCTCGTGGACCGCCTTGACGAGCGAGGACTTGCCCATGCCGCGCGCGCCCCAGAGCAGCACGTTGTTGGCCGGGTAGCCTTCGGCAAAGCGCACGGTGTTCTCGTGCAGGATATCGCGGACGTGATCGACGCCGCGGATAAGTTTGAGGGCGACGCGGTTCGGCTTCTTCACCGGCTGGACATGGAGGCGCGCCGGCGACCAGACGAAGCAATCGGCGGCATCCCAGTCGTTTTGCGCCGGGGGCGGGCCGGCGAGGCGCTCCATCGCATCGGAAAGGCGGCGCATCTCGGCGAGCAGATCGGTCAACAGGGTATCGGTCAAGATCTATCCTCCTGTGGGTCTCTCGAAGCGGAGCGCTGTCGCAGCTTCGGCTCTCATGGCAGCGCGGTAGCATGCCGCCTGCGGGCCGGAAAGGTCACATTCCCGTGAGATTGGCGTGTCGCGTAGAAATATCGCGCCCTGCTGGCCGGTAAATGATGCCGGAAGACTGGAAAAGGCCGCGAATCCAAGGGGGTTGTGTTGCAATCGTGGCGATCGCAATTATATTCCGGCCACCTGACACGGGACGGGCGGTTCCGTATTTCCCGCAATTGAGGAGTAATAGATGTTTATCACAGAGGCATTTGCCCAGACTGCGACCGATGCAGGATCGAGCCCGCTGGGTTCCGGCCTGGAAATGCTTTTCCTTTTCGCACCGCTGATGGTGGTGTGGTACTTCCTCCTCATCCGTCCGCAGCGCCGCCAGATGAAGCAGCGTGAAGAAACGCTGAAGAACATCCGCCGCGGCGACCAGGTCGTGACCGGCGGCGGTCTCGTCGGCAAGGTTACCAAGGTCATCGACGACAAGGAACTCGAAGTCGAACTCACCGACGGCGTTCGCGTCCGTGTCGTTCGCTCCTATGTCGCCGACGTGCGGGTCAAGGGCGAGCCTGTCAAGGAAGAGACCACCAAGTAAGTCGATCGCGCCGCCTTCGGGCGGCGCATTCGTTTTGACGCTGTGTTGCCGGGTGCGCCATGCTGTATTTCTCGCGTTGGAAAACTATCCTGATCTGGCTCATCGTGCTCGGCAGCGTGGCGCTCGCCCTGCCGAACGTGCTTTCCACCAGCCAGCGTGAGGCGTTGCCGGGTTGGCTTTCGCACAACCGGCTGGCGCTTGGCCTCGATCTCCAGGGCGGCACCGAGATCCTTCTGGCGGTCGATCGCGACGATATCGTCCGCGAACGGCTGGAAGCGACGGTCGCCGGGATCGGTTCGGCGCTGCGCGAGGCCGGGATCACCTATACCGGCCTTTCCGGCGTAGGGCAGGAGATCAGCGTGAACGTAAGCGATCCGGCCCGGACCGGTGAGGCGAGGGCAGCGCTGCAGGAGCTCTTCGAACAGGCGGGCGAGCCCGGTGATGTGATCATCGGCGAGGGTGAAGCGGGTCAATTGACCTTCGGCATCACCGACCGGGATATCGAAAGGCACACGGCAGCAGCGCTCTCCGAGGCGACCGCGGTCCTGCGCCAGCGGATCATCGAAGCCGGCGCCGCGGAGCCGAAGATCACGCTGCCCGCCGGCAACCGCATCCGCGTCGAGGTGCCTGGCGTCGCCGATCCGGAACAGCTCAAGGCGCTCGTCGAACAGACGGCGAAACTCAGCCTTCATCTGGTCGATGACAGCATGCCGGTGCAGGATGCCATCGCCAATAGCCCGCCCGCCGGTTCCGAGATCCTCTATTCAATGGAGGATCCGCCGGAGGCATTTCTGGTTCGCAAGACCGCGTTCGTGTCGGGGAAGGATTTCGCCGATGCGCAGGTTGCCATGGCGAATGAGGCCGAACAGTTGGTCGCGTTCCGTTTTACTGCGGATGCTGCCGGACGCTTTACCGCGTTGACGGGCGACAATGTCGGAAAATCCCTTGCCTTCGTTCTCGATGACCAGGTGCTGTCCTCGGCTGTCATCCACGAGCAGATCACCGAAGACCGCGGGCATCTGGTGGCCGACTTTTCCGAAGAGGGCGCGCGCGATCTGGCGATCATGTTGCGTTCCGGTCCGCTCCCGGCAAAATTGACGGTACTGGAGGAACGCACGATCGTTCCGAGCCTCGGATCGGATTCGGCCCGGGCTGCGGTCGCTGCCGGGATCGCCGGCGCCGCCCTCGTCGTCGGCTTCATGCTGCTTGCCTATGGCGTCCTCGGTGCGATCGCCAGCTTCGCTGTCACGATCAACGTCGCGATGATCATCGGCCTCATGGGCCTGTTCGGGCTGCCGCTGACCTTGCCGGGCATCGCCGGCATCGTGCTGACGATCGGCATGGCGGTCGATGCCAATGTTCTGATCTACGAACGCATCCGCGAGGAGTGCGCCAACGGACGGCCTTTCGTCCAGTCGATTGGCACCGGCTTCTCGCGAGCGTTCCCGTCCATTCTCGATGCCAACCTGACGACCCTGATCGCCATCGTGGTGCTTCTCAATCTCGGTACCGGGGCGGTTCGCGGCTTTGCGTTTACTGTGGCGATCGGCATCGCCACCACCCTGTTTACCGCCTTCACGCTGACCTACTGGCTTACGGCCGCCTGGGCCAGCCGCACCCGGCCGACCGCGCTGCCGCAGGGCGTGCGCACCGGCATTTTCGACGGCATGAACATCCGCTTCATGTCGCTTCGCCGCTACAGTTTCGCAATTTCGGCGGCGGTCGTGATCGCATCCATGGTCGGGCTCGGTCTGTTCGGGATGAAGCTCGGGATCGACTTTGCCGGCGGCTCGATCATCGAGGTACAGGCGCGCGAGGGCGAGGCTGATCTCGTCGATATCAGGGAAAGGCTCTCTGAGCTCAATCTCGGCGCTATCGAGGTAGGGCCGGCGCTCTCGGGCCCCGACGCGGCGACGATCCGCGTTCCCACACAGGAGGCCGGCGAGAATGCCGAGCAGTCGGCAGTCATCATCATCCGTGACGAACTGGAAGGCGGTTATGAATTCCGTCGGGTCGAGGTCGTCGGGCCTTCGGTCTCGGGTGAGCTCGCAGCCAAGGCGGCGCTCGGCGTGGCTGCGGCGCTCGCGGCGATCCTGATCTACATCTGGTTCCGGTTCCGCTGGCAGTTCGCGCTCGGTGCGATCATCGCCACCCTGCACGACGTGGTCATCACCATCGGACTGTTCGTCCTTGCGGGGATCGAGTTCAACGTTGCAAGCGTTGCTGCGGTGCTGACGATCATCGGCTACTCCCTGAACGATACCGTGGTCGTCTACGACCGGGTGCGCGAGAACATGAAGCGCTTCCCGAGGATGCCGTTGCCGTTGCTGATCGATGCGTCGATCAACCAGACGCTTTCGCGCACGGTGCTGACGTCGCTGACGACAGTGCTTGCCTTGGCAGCGCTCAGCGTGTTCGGCGGCGAAATGATCCGGTCGTTCGCATTCGTGATGCTGTTCGGTGTTGCAGTCGCGACGTTCTCGTCTATTTACATGGCGGCGCCCATGCTCATTGCCTTCAAGCTCCGTCCGAAGCGGTCTGCAGGTGATGGCGGGGTCGGCGCGGACAAGACGAAGACAGTGACGGCAGCGGTGTAATGGCAAAGGGTATCGAAATCAGGGCGGCGCATTTTCCCGGGCGGGCGCCGATCGACGCGTATGGCAATGGCGGATTCCGCTTCGCCGACATGTCGCATCGCGGCTCGCTGCTGTGCCTGCCCTCCGGCATCCATGGCTGGGACATGGACCTGAGCAAGCCGCTGTCGGTTGAGAATTTCCACAAGGTTATCGAGGACGCCGCCGACATCGAGGTGCTGCTGATCGGCACCGGGCCGGACCTGAAGCCGATCCCGGCCGATCTTCGTGCCGCGCTGAAGGCGCACGGCATTTCCTCCGATTCGATGAGCACCGGTGCTGCGGTGCGGACCTACAATATCATGCTGGCCGAATCGCGGGCGGTCGCCGCCGCGCTGATCGCGGTGTAAACCGCCGGGGACGAGTGACATCTTGAGCGAGACCGTGCAATCGAACCAGGACATCTGCCTGGCGACCCTCCGTGACACCGACCGCGACCGCTATCTCGCCTGTCTGCTGTCTCCGCCGCCGGCGCGTGGCGCCCTCGCGGCGCTTTATGCCTTCAACGCCGAGCTGGCCCGTATTCGCGACATCGTCCATGAGCCACTGCCGGGCGAAGTGCGGATGCAGTACTGGCGCGACCTTCTCGAAGGCACGTCGCATGGTTCCAGCGAGGCCAACCCGGTCGCCTCCGAACTGCTTCACGCGATCGAAAGCCACCGCCTGCCGCGCCAGACGCTGATCGACATGGTCGATGCGCGCATCTTCGATCTCTACGACGATCCGATCGAGAGCCGCACCGCGCTTGAGGGCTATGCCGGGGAGACGGCATCGGCACTGATCCAGCTTGCTAGCCTGGTTCTCGATCCCGACAACGCCGCGGCGTCTGCGGAAGCCGCCGGACACGCCGGCGTGGCGCAGGCGATTGCCGGGCTGTTGCTGCTGATGCCGCTGCATCGCCGCCGCGGACAGCTCTACCTGCCGCTCGACATCCTTTCGGCAACCGGGCTCGACCGCGACAGCTTTCTCGAGGGCAAGGATACCGACCGCGTATCGGCGGCCGTCGAAGCCTTCGCGGGTCTCGGCCGCGACCATCTCGCCAAGGCGCGCGCATCTGCAGGGCAGATTTCTCGCGATGCCTTTCCCGCCTTCCTGCCGGTGGCGCTCGCCGAGCCGGTGTTGAAGGCCGCGCAGAAATACCGCTCGGCGATTTTCGAACGCTCCATCCAGCCGTCGCCGCTGCGCCGGCAATGGTCGCTCGGCAGGGCCGCCTTTACCCGCCGCTTCTAGAAACGGCAGCTGGCGATCGCCGCGCCATTGAAAGGGCTTTGAATTGCTATTGGTATAGCATCTTGTTCTTGCTCGCGACGGCGGCTCTTGCTTGAAAAAACAAGCGAACAAAACTTATTGCTGCAACGAAAATATCTAGAACGCCATCCCGACCTTTCAATCGTTTGAATATATCATCCCTCTTTGCAAGAATGTGGCCGTTGCGCGCTGCTTCTGACAGGTATTTCCGGTAGTCTTCAAATTCGTTCAATAATGTCGGGTTGCTGACTGCTATTCTGTAGCACCAGTATGCTGCGGATGGATTGGTCGTGTGTATCTCTTTGAAACGCGTAAATGCGTCGCTTAAGTTTCCTTCCCTCTGAAGGATGCCGGCTATTCTGTAGGTTGCAAGTTCGTATCCGTAAGTTTCGGCAATTGAATAATATTCTTTGGCCAAATTTGAATCTTCAAGCTCAGTCTCGCAGTCATAAACAATTCCAAGCGTATAAGCTGCAGCCGACCGCCGTTCGGGGTCGCTCATCATATCGGTCAAGATGGAAATCGCCTTCTTCACCTCGCCCTTACGCATTGCTTCACGCACCTGAAGCAAGTCAGGGTCATGGTCATCGTTCATCGACGGAGCTCCTCTCGGCTTTCATACTATCTCCACTTTTCGATTCGGGTGCGCAGGCATCTGCCGATCAAGCTCACATTGGTCGTTTGAATGGGGCTCGCGTATCGCATGCTCCCAACAGCCATCTGTTGGTTCCACCTTCTAAAAAACTACCGAGGCTGGTCAACCCAACATTGGCGGTGAAAGATCCAGAACTATCGATCTGCGTTCCTTTCTGTCGGCCGAAAGGCGAGTTGGCCGTGAACAGCCTCTGTCCGGCTCAGCGGCAACCTTCCGCAGGCTTCGTGCAAGGATCCCGTTATATTCGGGTCAGCAGTGCGGCTGTCTATAAGGGAGAGAACGCGTGGATCCGATCATCTGGGGCGCGATCTTTGCGCTGGTCATTCTGGTTGCTGTTGTTGCGACCCGGAGGGGGCGCGTGTCCCGCGGCGGGGAGAGCGACGATACCGGCCTGGCGCTGCTGCAGTTCGGACGCGCATTTCCGCACGAGGCGGTTCGCCAGCTAATTTCGACGGCGAACGGGAAGGCCGTATTCCTGCGTCTGCACGACAACAAGGCGGGCTTCATCCGCAAACGCGGAACGCATTTCGCCTGTCAGGTGGTGGATCCTGAAGCCGTGCGGGTGACTGCTGTCGGGGACCACAGCCTTGCGATCGAATTTGAGAGAGTGCCTCATCACAACGGGGCCTATGTTTTCGCGACCCCGGCGGAAGCGGCGGAAGTGTCGCTGTGGCTGCTTGGCAATTACCTCACCCAGATCGAACTCGACGAAACCGACAGCCCGCCATGAATCGAAGCGGCCCGATCGATATGACCGGGCCGACATGTCAGTAGGAGGTGCCAGTGCCTTGCGTCAGGCCTTGCCGAGCCAGCTTGCGCAATCGGCAAGCGCGCGCGCCGAGAGCAGCTGCCGCTTCATGATTGTCTTGTCCTTGCCGCGGAAGCGCTTTACGCCCTCCGGCTTGATGATCGAACCCGGCGTGAGTTCCGGGAACAGGCCGAAATTGATGTTCATCGGCTGGAAGGAGCGTTTGCCGGGCTCGTCGTCGGAGACGATGTGGCCGCCGGTGATGTGGCCGAGCAGCGAGCCGAGCGCCGTCGTCGCCGGGGGCAGGCTTGGTGCCTCTCCCTTGCGCTCGGCGGCCGCGAACCGGCCGGCAAGAAGGCCGATGCTTGCACTTTCGACATAGCCTTCGCAGCCGGTGATCTGGCCGGCAAAACGCAGGCCCGGACGGGACTTCAGCGTCAGCGAGTGATCGAGCAGGACCGGCGAATTGATGTAGGTGTTGCGATGCAGGCCGCCGAGGCGGGCAAATTCGGCGTTCTCCAGGCCCGGGATCATGCGGAAGATATCGGCCTGCGTACCGTAGCGCAGCTTGGTCTGGAAGCCGACCATGTTGTAGAGCGTGCCGAGCGCGTTGTCCTGGCGCAACTGCACCACCGCGTAAGGCTTGACCGTCGGATTGTGGGCGTTGGTCAGGCCCATCGGCTTCATCGGCCCGTGGCGGAGCGTTTCGCGGCCGCGCTCGGCCATGATCTCGATCGGCAGGCAGCCATCGAAATAGGGCGTGCCTTCCCATTCCTTGAAACCGACGGTGTCGCCGCCGATCAGGGCATCGATGAAGGCGTTGTACTGCGCCTGGTCCATCGGGCAGTTGATATAGTCCTTGCCGTTCCCGCCCGGTCCGACCTTGTCGTAGCGTGACTGATACCAGCAGATGTCCATGTTGATGCTGTCGCGGTGCACGATCGGCGCGATGGCGTCAAAGAAGGCGAGCGCGTCCGCGCCGGTCTCTGCCCGGATGGCTTCGGCGAGATCGGGCGAGGTCAGCGGCCCGGTGGCGATGATGGCGAGGTCCCATTCCTTCGGCGGCAGGCCGGTGATTTCCTCGCGCACAACGGTGATCAGCGGATGGCTGTCAATCGCGGCGCTGACGGCGTCGGAAAACCCATCGCGATCGACCGCAAGGGCCCCGCCGGCGGGAACCTGGTGCCTGTCGGCGCAGGCCATGATCAGCGATCCGGCCAGCCGCATTTCCGCATGGATAACGCCGACCGCGTTACCGGTGGCGTCGTCGGAGCGGAAGGAATTCGAGCAGACCAGTTCGGCAAGGCCGTCGGTCTTGTGGGCATCGGTGCCGCGCACGCCGCGCATTTCATGGAGGATGACCGGAACGCCGGCCTCGGCGATCTGCCAGGCCGCTTCGGATCCGGCAAGGCCGCCGCCGACGACGTGGATGGGGGAGAGGGTGTTTGCGCTGTTCATGGGCGTCGGAATAGCACGATGGCGCAGCCGTTCCAATGGGCCGTGAATATGGAAATCGCCCGAAGAGGTGGAGGCATCGCCAGTAGGGCAACGGGCCCTTCAGCGCCGGAGCGTTGAGTTGGCCTGTGGCGGAGGCCTTCGGCTGTTCGGTCCCCAGGCTGTGATCCACGCTTAGCCTGCCGCCTGAATCGAAAACGGCACCGCATGGTGCCGTCTTGGTGTCATTCCGTGAGGTCGTTGGCGCTTAGCGGAACGAACGGGAAGCGATGTTGCGGATGTCGTAGCGGCTGATGCCGATATCCGACAGGGCCTGGTTCGACAGGTTGCCGAGCTCGTTGAGGGTGCGGCGGTAGCTGATCCAGTTCTTTGCAATGCGGATGGGGTTCATGGTCGTGCCTCTAAAATCATCAGTGGTGTTTGTTGCGTGCGGCGTTGTCCGCATCGGGATTGGCCGTTTTATACGTTCGTAAAACAAAAATGTGCAGTGCAAAATACTGGCCTCTGCTATGCATTTGTGCAGTGCATTGCGGAAAAAATAGCCTGAGCTCAAAAAATGTGCTGCGGTTGCAGGGCAGGGATGGCGCCCCTCAGGCGTGCAGGCCGGAAAGGATTCAGTCTGGATCGAATGCTGCCTGCGGAAACGAAAATGCCCCCGGCGCAAGGCCGGAGGCATCAGAAATTCTTCGGTTCGCCGCTTGGGCGAAGTAATTGCAAACCTTAGAAGTTTGCGGCCTGGCGGGCAATGCGGCGGATGTCGGCGCGATCGATGCCGAGGTCGTGCAGTTCGCGGTTCGACATGCGGTCGAGTTCGTTGACGGTCTGCCGGTACTTGCGCCAGTTGTTGAAGCTGCGTGCGATATTCATGGTCATTCCCCTTATCCTGGGCATTTGCCAGCTGCCCGGATTGGCGCTGACTTCCTGCGTTGATGAGAGCAATATATGTTGCGCTGCAAAAAGGCACCAGAACCAAAGAATCATGCCACCTATGCGTCAAATGCACATCATTCGAGCATTTCTTGCGTTTTGTTGATTAATGTATGGGCAGTCGCCCCGGCCGCTTGGCAATGCGGCATCGCCGGTTGCAGGCATCCTGCGGATGCGTGGGGCCGGGCCGGGCGCAGTTGTGGTCCAGTCCGGACAAGGGCGGAAAGCGCGTCCCGGCGGCAGCGGGCAGCCGGGCATCCCGAGATTTATGTCCGTCCCGTAGTGGCCGAGCGATGCACCGCTCCACCGGCGGGAAGGGCGTGGCGTGAGTGTCGATGATCTTGGCGGGGAAGTGTTTTTGCGTAGTCAGGAAACAAATAACGCCCGCCGGGGGAGGAGGACCGGCGAGCGTCATTTAAAGTGACAGGCAGCTTGGGAGGAGGAGTGCTACCTGTCGTTACGGAGCTACGCAGGGAGGAGGAGAGCGCTGCTCCGAATACGTGATCGGCAATTGCCGTCCGTGTGAATGCTATATAGGCCGGCTCTCGCGTTTTGTGCAGTGCGACATTCTCATGGAGGGCATGCAATTGTTGCATGGCTCGATGTTGCTACCTGCTATTTAGTAAAAACTAACATTGGAACCTTAATGGAGCCTTAATGCGCCCCATTCTCCGGCTTGCAAAGGTATTCCGGGGCTGTTTCGGTGTCATTACAAGACAAATTGCGATATTGGCCGACCTGTGCATAGATCGGACGGCACGTGGTCGATGGTTCTTCGGCCGTGAACGACGAGAGGGTGATGATGTATCGCGGCAGGTTGGAACGGGATCTGAAGGTCTGGGTCGCCAGGGGATTGCTGGAGGAGCCGACGGCCCGGGCATTGCTGGCCGAGCTCGATGCGCGCGAAACCTCCTTCAGCCTGGGGCGCGTGCTGCTGGTGATCGCCGCACTTCTGGTATCGGCGGCCATCCTGCTGGTCGTGGCCTCCAACTGGGAGGAGATACCGCGCATCGTGCGGGTGGGCGCGCTCGTCGCGCTGATCTGGATCTTCCACGGTGCCGCGGCCCTTTGCAGGATGCGCGATGCGCCGAGGGCGGCGGCGGCCTTTCTCGTCATGGGCACGATGACCTTCGGCGCGGCGCTCTCGCTGGTCGCCCAGATGTACCACATATCGGGCGACGCCGTCTCCTTCATGACGCTGTGGTTCGCCATGGCGGTGCTGACCGCCCTGTTGTTCGGCTCGAGCACGATTACCACCGTTGCCGGTTTCCTGTCCTGGGCCTTCTTCATAGCCTATCTCAACGAATTCGATGGCCGCTGGGATGCGGTATGGGCCTGGGGTGCGCCGGTGATGGCGCTGGTGACGGTCGCGCTCGTCTATCTGACCGAGGCGCCGAGAGCCCGGCATCTCGCCTATCTGCTGCTGGTCGGCTGGATCACGTGGATCTATTTCGTCCGCGAGGATGCGGCGACCGCGCTCGCGATCACCGTCGCCGGTCTTGCCGGCTTTCTGTGTGCCGCGCTTCCGGCATCGCCGCTCCATCGTCTGGCCCGTGGGGCCGGGGCGGCACCAGCTTTCTACACCTTCCTGCTCGGGGCGATCGGCCTGGGGCTTCTGCATGTCGAATATGACGACGCTGCGGGAAGGCTTGCGGTCGGGGTTGTCACGCTTGCGGCAGCGGTCACGGCGATTGCGATCGCCGGGCGGGATAACGGCG
Source organism: Pseudomonadota bacterium (assembly GCA_023399465.1). GTDB lineage: Bacteria > Pseudomonadota > Alphaproteobacteria > Rhizobiales > Rhizobiaceae > Ferirhizobium. The sequence goes on along the minus strand of JAEWPB010000149.1, from coordinate 3,980 downwards.
CGGTCCGCTATCTCGGCTACGCGCTGTTCGCCCTGGAGGTTCTGTATCTGTCGTTCGAAACGGTTGGAACGATCCTCGGCACCTCCGGATTTTTCCTGCTGTCCGGCTTGTTCGTGGCGCTGGTGGCCTGGCTTGTCATCAGGCTCGAAAGACGATTCGGGCACTCGAGTGGAGCAAATGCATGAATACCGTCTCTCGCATCGCCTACGGGCCGGGTTCTCGCTGTTTCATCGGTGCGGCGCTGATCGTCGCGGCGCTGCAGACCGGGATCGTCGGTTACATGATCGCCAGCCGCGCCGCGGTGTTGCAAAGCGGCGCCGAGGTGCTGCTGCAGACGGCTCCGGTCGACCCGCGCGATCTGCTGCGTGGTGATTATGTGATCCTCAGCTACGACATATCCACCGTCCCGCTCGACAAGATCGTCGGGTCCCGGCCCGCGGACGCCGCATCTCAACCGCTGTGGGTGCGCTTGAAGAAGGATGCTTCCGGTTACTGGGGTGTGTCCGAAGCGTCGTTCCAGAAGTTGCAGCCGCAATCCGAAGCCATTGTGGTCAAGGGGCACCTGCCGCCCTATGTGACATCGCTGAGCGGTTCCGCCGTCAGCGTATCCTACGGCATCGAGCGCTTTTATGTCCCGGAGGGCGAGGGGCGCGATCTGGAACTGGTGCGCGGCACGGAAAAGCTCGCAGTGGCGGCAAGGGTATCGGAATCAGGGCAGGCGCAGATCCGCGCATTGCTGCTTGACGGCAAGCCGGTCTATGACGAGCCGCTTTATTGACCGGCAAAATACGGCCGAAGGGCCGGGGGGTCGAAGAAAGCTGCGTGAAAGGATGCCAACCCGCCATACAGCCTTCATTTTTCCTTTGCGTGCGCTGAATCGGGTGATATAGAGACGCCGCGCTCCGGAAGGCCTCATGCAGGCATTGTCATGCGGCTCTGTGATCGCGGGTATGGTGAAATTGGTAGACACGCCAGATTTAGGTTCTGGTGCCGCAAGGCGTGGGAGTTCAAGTCTCTCTACCCGCACCAAGCTGCCTTACGGGCGGGGAGAGGCTCAAAGCCTTGGCCTCACGCGCCCGGTGTATGAAGCCGGTGGACCAGAGGGTCATTCGCAGGTTTCATGCACGGACAGATGTTCTGGAGCATCCTCTACGCTTTCTGATCGAAGCGCAGAGGATGCTCCGGGACTCCATGCGCCATTTTGCTCGGCAAAATGCTTATGGATTGCAATAAGCCACGGCCGGGAACGCGTTTTCCGGCGTCGTGCTCAACGAAACGAACGGCTGTCTGGGCACGGCCGGCATGAAGTGAAGGTAGGAACATGCAGGTTATCGAAACGCTCGCTGAAGGGCTGAAGCGCGAACTCAAGGTCGTTATCCCGGCCAAGGACATGGAAGCTCGCATGAACGAGCGCCTGGCCGATGCCAAGGACAAGGTCCGCATCAACGGCTTCCGCCCGGGCAAGGTTCCGTTCGCACATCTCAAGAAGATGTACGGCAAGTCCATCATGGCCGACCTCGTCAACGAGATCGTCCGCGATCAGCCGACCTCGATCCTCTCCGAGCGTGGCGAAAAGTCGGCGACCCAGCCGGAAATCGCCATGACCGAGGACAAGGACGAAGCCGACAAGATCCTCTCCGGCACCGCCGACTTCGAATTCACGCTCTCCTACGAGATCATTCCGCCGATCGAACTGAAGCCGGTCGACGGCATCAAGGTCGTGCGTGAAGTCGTCGAGATCGACGATTCGGAAGTGACCGAGCAGATCATGCGCATCGCCGAGAGCGCCCGCAGCTTCGAGACGAAGAAGGGCAAGGCTGCCGAAGGCGACCGCGTCACCATGGATTACCTCGGCAAGGTCGACGGTGAAGCCTTCGACGGCGGCAAGGACGAAGACGCACAGCTTGTCATCGGCTCCAACCGCTTCATCCCGGGCTTCGAAGACCAGCTCGTCGGCGTCAAGGCTGGCGATGAGAAGGTCATCACCGTGACCTTCCCGGCCGACTACCCGGCAACCAACCTTGCCGGCAAGGAAGCCACCTTCGACATCACCGTCAAGGAAGTTGCTGCTCCGGGCGAAGTCGAAATCAACGACGAACTGGCGACCAAGCTCGGCCTCGAGTCGGCTGATCGCCTGAAGGAAATCGTCCGCGGCCAGATCGAAAGCCAGTACGGCTCGGTTACCCGCCAGAAGGTCAAGCGCCAGATCCTCGATCAGCTCGACGAGATGTACAAGTTCGAAACCCCGGCTCGCCTGATCGAAGCCGAGTTCGAAAACATCTGGCGCCAGGTCAACACCGATCTCGCCCAGTCGGGCAAGACCTTCGAAGACGAAGACACCACCGAGGAAAAGGCTCGCGAAGAGTACATGAAGCTGGCCGAGCGCCGGGTTCGCCTCGGCCTGGTTCTCTCCGAAATCGGCGAGAAGGCCGGCGTCGAAGTGACCGAAGAGGAAATGCAGCGTTCGCTGTACGACCAGCTTCGCCAGTTCCCGGGCCAGGAGAAGCAGATCCTCGACTTCTTCCGCAACACCCCCGGTGCTGCCGCTTCGCTGCGCGCGCCGATCTTCGAAGAGAAGGTCGTCGATCACCTGCTCGGCGAAGTCAACGTCACCGACAAGACCGTGACGAAGGAAGAGCTGCTCGCTGACGAGGAAGGCGAGGAAAAGGCTGAAACCAAGAAGGCCGCTCCGAAGAAGAAGGCTGCCGCCAAGGCCGAAGCTGCCGAAGGCGAAGAAGCTGCTCCGAAGAAGAAGGCTGCTCCGAAGAAGAAGGCTTCCGAGGAAGGCGCCGAGTAATCGGCCTCTGTCTTCAGAGTTTCCAGGACATCAGAAAAACCCGCCGCTCCGGCGGGTTTTTTGTTGCGCCATCTGGGGTGGAGGCGGGATAGCCGCTCATTCGGCACAAGAAAAAGGCCGGGTCGCAGGGACCCGGCCTCCATGTCGAGCTTGCAGGCGGGACTTATTTCTTGACCGCCTCGAGATCGGCGCTGAGGACCAGATCCGGGCCGAGGCCGAAGTCCGTCATCTTCGTCAGGCCGAAATCGGGGCCGCTGAACGAACCGGTAGCGCTGAAGCCGGACTTGATCGTGTTGGCGTCCCACGGCAGCGGCGCTTCGCCGTTCCAGGTCACATCGAGCGTGACCGGCTTGGTCGTGCCGACGAGCGTCAGGTCGCCGGTGACCTTGGCGGTCTTCTCGCCGGTCTTTTCGATCGCCGTGCTCTTGAAGGTGATCTGCGGGAACTCCTCGGCATTGAGGAAGTCCGGGCTCTTCAGATGGACGTCACGCTTGTCGTTGTTGGTATCGATGCTGCCCGCCTCGATCGTCAGTTCGATCGCGCTCTTGGTCACGTCGTCCTTGTCGAAGGTGATCGTGCCGGTGACAGCCTTGAAGGTGCCCTGGGCGTTGGCCCAGCCGGCATGGTTGGTCTTGAAGCCGACCCAGGCGTGGGTCGGATCGATTTCGTAGGTGTCGGCGGCAAATGCCGAGCCGGCGAGGAAAAGGCCGGCTACGGCGGCTGCGATACCAGGTAGTTTCATGGGGATGTTTCTCCTTTGGTTGAGCCGGGAGGGGCGGTGATACCGGGAAGTCCGGGATAGCGGGCAGCGTCAGGCTTGCTGGATTGCTGCAATCAGGATGGCGGCGGCGGACGGGATAGAGGTCATGGCGCCGGACAGAAGCGGTCGTGCCCAGCGGGGACAGGGGGCAAAAGCGCTGGTCATCGAGGACAGCCAATAGCCGACGCCGACCGGGAAGAGCGCGAGCACGAGGGCGGTTGCGGAGGCGCCGGGTGCAAAGAGGGCGGTCATCACCAGCGTCAGGGTCACGGTCCAGAGGAAGGCGAAGGCGGCCATGCCATCGAGGCGAAAGGCGTGATCGCCGCCGCGCAAGTAGTGCGCGTAGCTTATGAGGAGGAAGCCGCCGGCTGTCGCCGCCAGCGCGCCGTTCATCTGCGCCATGCCGATATAGCCGCCGAGGAC
>JAEWPB010000090.1 GCA_023399465.1 Pseudomonadota bacterium | reverse complement strand
GTTTTTGCCGTATTGCTCGCTCAAATAGCGAGCAATACCAATTGAAGAGGATTGCCGGTGAGCGATACGAACCAGACCGATGGAACGCCGTCCGGACGCGACGGACAGGGGGCAGGGCCGGCAAGCGGCCAGGGCGCCAGCAAGGGCCCGATCATCCCCAAGTCGGCCTCGGAAGCACTGCGGCCGGAGCCGGTTCCCGGACCACCGAAGCGCTCGCGCAAAGCCCGCAGCCAGGTGGTCATCTTCCTGAATTTCCTGATGACCCTGGCGGTCATGGGCTGCGTGCTCGCCGTACTCGGCTTCTACTATGTGATGACCAGCTACCAGAAGGCTGGGCCGCTCGAAGCCAATACCCATTTCATCGTGCGCAACGGCGCTCCGGTCAGCGAAATCGCGTCGAACCTCGAACGCAACGGCATCGTCACCGATTCGCGCATTTTCCGCTTCATGACCTCCACCCAGCTGAAGGCGGGCGAGTCGCTGAAGGCCGGCGAATACGAGATCAAGGCCGGCGCCTCGATGCGCGACATCATGGAACTGCTGAAATCCGGCAAGTCCATCCTCTACGCGGTCTCGATTCCGGAAGGCCTGACGGTCAAGCAGATCTTCCAGCGTCTGTCGGACGATCCGGTCCTCGAAGGTGAATTGCCGTCGGCCTTCCCGGCGGAAGGCACGCTCCGCCCGGATACGTACAAGTTCTCGCGCGGCACCAAGCGCAACGAAATCATCAACCAGATGCTCGTTGCGCAGCAGAAGCTCGTGGACCAGATCTGGGACAAGCGCGACGACGATCTTCCCGTCAAGACGAAGGAAGAGTTCGTGACGCTCGCCTCCATCGTCGAGAAGGAAACCGGTGTCGCCGACGAGCGCGCGCATGTCGCCTCGGTATTCATCAATCGGTTGAAGAAGGGCATGCGCCTGCAGTCCGATCCGACCATCATCTACGGTATCTTCGGCGGCGACGGTAAGCCTTCGGACCGGCCGATCTACCAGTCGGACCTGAAGAAGGACACGCCGTACAACACCTACATCATCAAGGGTCTGCCGCCGACACCGATCGCCAATCCGGGACGCGCAGCGCTCGAGGCGGTGGCGAGCCCGTGGAAGACCAAGGACCTCTACTTCGTCGCCGACGGCAGCGGAGGCCACGTGTTCGCCGAGACGTTGAAGGAACACAATGCCAATGTCCGGCAGTGGCGCAAGATCGAGGCTGCCAAGGGTACCAGCGAGGATGTCGCGGTCGATGGGCAGCCGGCGGATGAACCAGATCCGACCGAGGGCCAGAACTGATTTCAGTCGCCGCCTACACTGCGTAGGCGGCGATCACATTTGTTAGGTATGAACTTCGGCACGTCGCCGCCTTCCGGGCGGAGGCCAGGGCCGATGGAGGCGTTAATGGCGTTGCAGTCCATGACCGGTTTTGCCCGGCGTGAAGGTTCAAGCGGACGTTACCGCTGGGCGTGGGAATTGCGGTCGGTCAACGGCAAGGGGCTCGATCTGCGTCTGCGCGTGCCGGCCGGCATGGAGCGCTTCGAAACCGAGGTTCGACGTCTTGCCGGCGAACGCTTCGCCCGCGGCAATATCCAGGCGTCGCTGACGGTGGCGATCAACGAAAATCAGGTGGAAGCGGTGATCAACAAGGACGCGCTTTCCGCCGTTCTCGCACTGCGCGAGGAACTCGGAGCCGTGCTCGATCCCGCACCGCTGCGGCTCGACGCACTTCTGGCAATCCGCGGGCTCGTGGATTTCCGCGAGGCCGAGGACAGCGCCGAGGCGGCGGCCGCGCGCGACCTTTCCATCATGGAAGGATTTGCAGGCGCCCTTCAGGATCTCGTCTCGATGCGCGAGCGTGAAGGCCAGGCCCTGAGCGAAGTCCTGAACGGCCAGGTCGACCAGATCGCGGCGCTGGCTGCGATCGTCGAGGCGGATCCGTCGCGAAGCCCTCAGGAAATAGCAAGGCGGCTCGCTGCCCAGGTTGCCCTGTTGCTGGAAGGCACGGCCGGCCTCGACCGCGATCGTCTGCATGCCGAGGCGGCCCTGCTTGCCACCAAGGCCGACCTGCGCGAGGAGGTCGACCGGCTGAAGGCCCATGTGGTGGCAGCACGCGAGATGCTGGCGAGCGGCGGTCCGATCGGACGCAAGCTCGACTTCCTGGCACAGGAATTTAACCGTGAATCGAATACCATCTGTTCGAAATCGAATGCTGCGGCCATCACTGCTGCCGGCATCGAGCTGAAGGTCGTGATCGACCAGTTCCGCGAGCAGATCCAGAATTTGGAGTAGAACATGACACCGGCGAATTCCGCGTCCGTCAATATTGCCCGCCGAGGCCTGATGCTGGTGATCTCGTCGCCATCGGGCGCCGGAAAGTCGACGATTGCCCGGCATCTCCTGAGCAAGGACAAGAACCTCAGCCTGTCCGTCAGCGTGACCACCCGCCAGCGCCGCGCGAGTGAGATCGAGGGCGTCCACTACAACTTCGTCAGCACCCGCGAGTTCGAGCGGCTGCGTGACACTGACTCCTTGCTGGAGTGGGCCGAAGTTCACGGCAATTTCTACGGCACTCCGCGCGAGCCGGTCGAAATCGCCATGTCGGAAGGCCGCGACATGCTATTCGACATCGATTGGCAGGGTGCCCAGCAGTTGCAGGAAAAGATGAAGGCCGACGTGGTTTCGATCTTCATCCTGCCGCCGACCATGCACGAACTGCAGTCGCGCCTGCATCGTCGCGCCGAAGATACTGCGGAAGTCATCGCGACGCGGCTTGCCAATTCTCGCGCCGAGATCGAGCATTGGCGCGAGTACGACTACGTTCTGGTCAATGATGACCTCGGCACCGCATTCGACGCAGTGCAGAGCATCATCCTCGCCGAGCGCATCCGGCGCGATCGCCGTCATGGCCTGTTCGATTTCGTGCGGGGGCTGCTCGAGGAAGAGCCAGACCTTCAGGGCAAGTAGAAGAGCGGCGACAGGTATCCTGTCGCGCGCAGCTCTTCGATGAACTCGTTCACCGGGTAGATCGCGAGAAGCGGAAGGCAGTCGCGAAAGCTTCTGCCAAGCGCGGCCGCTGAGAACGTAACCTGTTCCGCGCTCTGGTAGAGGCGCGGATCGGGAAGGAAGAACGGAGTGCGGGCCTCGTAGCCCTCATAGGCAGGTCCAAACCGGCTGCGGAGGTAATCCGCCTCGCGAAGAGCAGTATAGCCGAAGAGCAGTGCGCCTGCGGTCAGCAGCGCGAGGGTGAGGAGCAGCGAGCCGAAGATCAGGCCGATCCCCACCAGTCCCGACAGCGAGAAGAAATAGAGCGGGTTTCGGGTTACCGAATAGGGGCCGTCGACCACCAGAACGCGGTTCTTCCTGCCACCGATATAGAGGATGCTCCAGAGGCGTCCGAATACCGCCGCGACAATGCATGCAAGTCCTGTCGTCTCCAACAATTCATGCAAAACGTTTTCGTCCGGAACTGCTGGCTGGCCGAAAATGATGACGAAGCCGGTCGCCAGCGCGATCCCCCACAGAACCGCTATGCGTTTCCTCTGGTCGAAAGGCCGGGGGGCTTCATGATGCTTCATCGGCTCCGTCCATGCTGGTGGAGGACGCTGAAGCCACATCTAGTGCGTTTCGGGATTAAATGGAGCTTTGAAGCCGGCGAAAAATCCCGCCGGCGGAAACCGGTCTCATCTCAACCGGTTGTCAAAGGGCGTTCGCGAGCCGGCAGAACTCTTCGACCGACAGCGTTTCGGCGCGCCGCGACGGGTCGATGCCGGTCTTCTGCAAGAGCGCCTCGCCACCGAGCGGCTTCAGGCTCTGGCGCAGCATCTTCCGCCGCTGACCGAAGGCGGCATGCGTAACCTTTTCGAGATTGCTCGCCGAGCAGGGCAGAGGATCGCTTTTCGGCACCAGATGCACGACGCTCGACGTGACCTTCGGCGGTGGGGTGAAGGCCTGCGGCGGCACGTCGAAGGCCATGTGGGCCTCCGTACGCCAGCCGCAGAGCACGCCAAGGCGACCATAGGCGTCGTCGTCCTGGCTGGCGACGATCCTTTCGCCGACTTCCTTCTGGAACATCAGCGTGAGCGACTCCCAGAACGGCGGCCAGTTGCGCGGCAGCAGCCAGTTGACGAGCAACTGGGTCCCGACATTGTAGGGAAGGTTGGCGATGATGCGCACCGGCCCGTCCAAGGGCAGCGCTTCGAAATCGACCTTGAGGGCGTCGCCCTCGATGACTTCGAGGCGACCGGGATAGTGGTCGGAAATCTCGGCAAGCGCCGGCAGACAGCGGCTGTCACGCTCGATGGCGATCACCTTCCTGGCGCCGAGCGCCAGAATGGCGCGGGTGAGGCCGCCGGGTCCCGGTCCCACCTCGATCACGGTCACGCCCTCCAGCGAACCGGCGGTGCGGGCGATCTTCTGGGTGAGATTGAGATCGAGCAGGAAGTTCTGGCCAAGCGCCTTGCGGGCGTCGAGGCCATGGCGCTGGATGACCTCGCGCAGCGGTGGAAGTCCGTCGAGTGCGGCCATCAAATATTGCTTTCGGAAATACGGCCGAGATCGGCGGCCAGTTTAAGTGCCGCAACCAGGCTCTGTTCGCGCGCCACGCCCTTGCCGGCAAGCGCGAAAGCGGTGCCATGATCGGGGGAGGTACGGATGAAGGGGAGGCCGAGGGTGACATTGACGGAATCGTCGAAGCCGAGCGCCTTGGCGGGGATCAGGGCCTGGTCGTGATACATGCAGATGGCGACGTCGTAGCCGCGGCGGGCTTCGTCGTGGAACATCGTGTCGGCCGGGAGCGGCCCGAAGGCATCGATACCCTCGGCGCGCAACGCGTCGATCGCAGGGCGAACAACGGCGTCGTCCTCGAGCCCGAGGGCGCCACCTTCGCCGGCGTGAGGGTTGAGACCGGCAACGGCCAGTCGCGGTTGCGGTATGCCGAAGCGACGACGAAGATCGCTGGCGGTAACCCGGCATGTCTCGATGATCAGGTCGGTGGTCAGCGCCGTCGGCACGTCCTTCAGCGGGATGTGGATGGTGACCGGGATCGCCTTGAGCTTCGGTCCAGCAAGCATCATCACCGGCAATACGGGCTTGCCCGTTGCCCGCTCGGCAAGGTCGGCGAGAAATTCGGTGTGGCCGGGAAAACCGAAGCCCGCGTCGTAGAGAACCGACTTCGCGATGGGATTGGTCACGGTGGCGACCGCATCGCCGGCCATGCTGAGCGCTACGGCCGTTTCGATTGCTGCGATCGTGCCCGATGCCGTCGCCGGGTCGGGCGTGCCGGCGATGACATTGCCGCCGGCGGAAACCGGGAGTACCGGCAGCGCCTGATCAAAGGCGGCGACAGCGCCGGCGCAGTCGGTCTCGACGATCGCGACCTCGAGGCCCAGCAGCTCGGCCCGCGCTCTCAGGACGCCGGGGTCGCCAATGAACAGGAAGGGCGGCAAGCCGAGTTCGTCGCGGCGGAGCCACGCGGTTAAGGTGATGTCGGGGCCGATACCGGCCGGATCACCCTGGGTGAGGGCCAGGGGACGCATGGCTGCTGCTGTCATGTCTCAGTCGTGTCAGGGGTAGACGATCTGCGCCTTCTTGCGCAGTTCTTCGACGTACTTCTTGTCGTTCGGGTTGTTGTCGTCCTGCTGCTTGCCAAGATCCTCGGCGCGGAACACCACTTCGGCCGCATGGTCGTCGGAGACCTGCCGCTTCTTGCAGATCGCGAGATACTCGACGCCGCGCTCGGTGACGCGGGTACCCGTGGTGTTGCCCTTTGCCTGCAGGATCAGCGGCTTCCAGTCGGACGGCAGCTCCGGCTCCAGCACGCGGCCGAGATTGCGGATCGACACGTCCCTCATCGTCGCGGCGAAGACCTTGGCGTCGTCGCAGCCGGGGAACTTGGAGCGCGAAGCCTCGGCTTCCGACTTGCGCTTGCCAGTGATCGCATTGCGCTTGGAAGCCGGAATGACGAAAATGACCTGCTGCAGGAAGTACTCGGTCGTCACCGGCTTCTGCTTGTTCTCCAGCATGCGGGTGATGAGTTCCTGGTTGGACAGCTTGCCGGCACCGGAGCCGTAACGGGCGTTGACGACGCGCGGCCAGCTCATCGAGATGGCGATATAGGCCTTGAAGTGTTCGGCGCCGACGCCTGCCTGATCGAGAAGCTGGCCGAGCTGCGGCAGCGACATCTTGTTGTTGGCGGCAAAGCGGGCATAGGCGGCATCGACCTCCTGGGTGCTTACCGACATCTGGACGCGGACGACTTCCTGACGCTTCAGCGTCTCGTCGATCAGCTGCTCGCGGGCAAGCTTGTTGAGATCGCCCTTGGCGCGCTGCAGCTTCAGGAACGCCACGCGCCGGGCGACATCGCCGCTGGTAATCGCCGTACGGTTGACGACAGCCTTGACTTCGCTGGAAGCAAACGCCGGAGCCACCATAGGCTGGGCCAACGTGGAAATGATCATCGCCGCTGCGCCGGCAAGTAATGCGCGCATGGAGGCTTTACCCGTCATCATCAATGTCCCTTTCCCTGGCACTATCCTTAGGCAGTAACCAGGCCTACCCATTGCTGTTGAGATCTATAACCTCGGCAATTGCACAATTCTTGAGGCGAAACAATGACATTCGCCTTTGTGGCCGGGTTTTCAGGCATTTCAGCCAGCTTCGACTTGAAAAAAGTCATGCTGAAACAGCTCCGGAGCGCGAACGCTCCGGAGACTTTAACTCAATTGAACGAGTCCAGACGGGTCTCGCCGACATTGACGTCGCCGAGCGTACGGAAGGTCAGGCGTGCGCCGATCTGCCAGTCGTTTGCCGCCTGGTTGATGTCGTCGCGCTTGTCGGAATAGACGATCGTGAAGATCGTGCATTCATCCTCGTAGGTCAGGCCGATGCCGCGCCGGCTGAGCAGGCTGGCATTGATATCCCAGGTCACGGCACCGAAGACGGACCAGTTGTCGGTCAGCTTGAGCGTGCTCGCCGACTGGATTTCGCTGCTGTCATTCGGCAGGTTGTACTTCGGCTGGGCGGCGAGCTGGGTGTAGATCAGGTCGGTCTGGAAGATGTCGTTGCGGTAGCCGATTGCCGCGTCGGTGCGTTCCAGCGAGAAATCGTTCTTGTCGAAACGGGCATAGCTCGCAAGTGACAGACCATTCGGCATGTCGATCCCGGCCATGCCGACGAAGTCGGAGACATCGGTTTCGAGGCCGGATTCGGCGCCGACATTGACCAGGTCCGGAGTCGAGAACGAGTTCAGCCCGGCAAGCTGGTAGGACTGGCCGAACAGGGCGCGCATCGAATAGCCGTTGTCGAACGAGCCATTGTAGCGGAAGCCGAGATTGGCGCGGGTGCCGCCTTCTATACGGTCGAAACCGGAGAACTTGTCGCGGTCGAACAGCGAGGAGGCCTGGAAGACGAGGCTCTGGGCGTCTTCGTTCGGGAAGCCGCCGGGGTGCTGCTCGTCGGGACGGACAAAGATCTGCGCGATCGGTTCGAAGATGTGACTGCTGTTGTCGGTCGACATCAGGATCGGATAGCGCGCTTCGAGACCGGCGGTGAGCATGCCGACGGCGGCCGTGCTCGAGGTGTCGAAATTGCCGTCATAGTGGAACCGGCCGCCAAAAGCGGTGTTGGGCGAGACGACGTCAAGCGCAAGTGCATCGCCGCGCGCAGCAAGCAAGGGCGTCAGGACGAGGCCGCTCGACAGGATGAACTGGCGTCGCCACTCCATTTCCGTCGTGAAGCGGGTCGAGTTGCCCGCCAGGCCGCGGAAGCGGTCGAAGCCGTCGACGGTATAGAAGTCGCTTTCGCGCCGCGAGATGTTGGTCAGGTTGGTGGTGACGGAGAATTCACCGCCATAGACCGGGGTCGGCGCGATGTAATGGTAGTCGAGCGACGGGTAGACGATCGCCTGCTGGCGCTCGTCCATGCGATCGATATCGCCCTTGCCGGTGTCGCACGGGGTATTCGGGTCGCAGGCATTCTGGACGTCGAAGTAGAACGAGCGCATGTCGAAATAATTGCGCTGGCCCAAGCCGGTCAAATAGATCTGGTTGGTATGGACCGCCTGATCCAGACCGTCGATGGAATAGGTCCGGGCGAAGTTGCGGTCGCTCTGGATCATGGCGTCCCAGCCGAACGCCCAGCGCGGATTGATCTGGAATTCGCCGGTGGTGGCCAGAAGGCCGCGGCCATGGACCTGCGCATCCTGGGTGCGTGGGGTGAACTGACCCGGATTCATCTGGTCGATGCCGGCGGCGCGCAACGTGTAGGTGCCGGTCTCGAGCCGCTGGCGGAACTCACCCTCGAGCAGGAAGCCCTGGTTGGTGTATCCGGTGCCGCTGATCGTGGCATCCATGCTGTTCGAGATAGCGTAGTAGTAGGGAACCGTCAGGCCGAAGCCGAGGTTGTCCGTCAGGCTCATCTTCGGGAACAGGAAGCCGGATTTCCGCTTGACCGTATGGTCGGGCATGATCAGCACGGGGAGGGTGGCGATCGAGTGTCCGAACAGCTCGAAGCGGGAGTTCTCCAGGCGGATCGTGCGGCTTTCGCCGTCCTGGATGACGCGCTCGGCCTTGATCTGCCAGAGCGGCGGCTTCTCCGGATTTTCGGCGCAGGGCAGGCAGGCGGTGTAGACGCCGTTGTTGAGAATCATCTGGTTGCCACCGACCCGCTCGCCGCTTTCGGCAATCAGGCGGGTGTTGTCGGTAGACTCAATTCGCAACGCGTTGACGAAGCCGTCGGCGAAGTTGTCCGTGACGTCGAGCGTATCGGCATAGATCCGGTTGCCGCTCGGCTCGATCAGCTCGATGTTGCCGATCGCAGTCAGCCGCCCGGTCTTCTGGTTATATTCGACCCTCTGCGCGACCATCTTGTAGCCGGCATAGTTGATCTGGACGCCGCCGACTGCGGTTACCCGTTCGGCGTCGCGGTTGTAGACGAGTTCATTGGCCGAAAGGACGAGCTTGGCCTCTTCGGGGATGCGCGGCTCCAGCGACCTCAGGTTGCCGGAATCCTGCGCGAATACGGCGCTTGCACCAATCAGATACGCGCCGACTGCCGCCCCCGTCAGGAGGGCGGTCGTAAGGGTCCTGGTGGTTTTGCGGGCTTTTGCCGCCACTAGCCATCCTCCTGATGAAGTAGAACAGTCGCTCCGATTGCCATTGCAACGATCACTGGGATCCATGCTGCTACGAACGGCGGAACCACCCCGCTACTTCCGAACGCTTTAACAAGCACTGTGACCACATAAAGCACGAAGCCGGAAAGGATTCCACCCAGAATCACCGAGCGAGACTGTGCAAATCTGCTGAATTTAAGGGTAACTGTTGCCGCAATGAGCGTCATCGCGACCAGAAGAAACGGAAGCGACAGAAGCGAGTGAAACTGGGTCTCGAGCGCCTTCGTCGATACGCCGAACGATTTCGCCAGTGCGATCTTTTCGGAAAGGTCAAAAAACCCAACAGTTTCAGGCTGCGCCAGGCGCTGCTGGACGAATTCCTGTTTCAAATTGGTCCGCACCCGGGTGCTGTCGAGCTTCTTCGAGATCTCTCCGGGGCGAATTTCGGTGACGTCGTTTAGAAGCCAGTAACCATCTTCCAATTTAGCGGACTTCGCGTCCTGCCTGAGGATGACCCGGCCGTCCGAATCAAAGTGGATGAGGACGACGTCGACGAGCCGCGTTCCATCCTCGAGAATCGCCTTGGCGCCGATGATGGTATCGTCTTCACCGCTGATCTGGCGCAGCCACGGAACCGTCTGGGCGCCGCGCGCCGCATTGCTGGCAGCCTTCCAGTCCGTCTCGAGGAACAACGCCTGGCGCTGGCCCCATGCCGCGAGCGGGTTCAGCACCATCAGGGTGAAGAGGCCGAAAAGCACGGCGCCGACGATGAACGGGCTCATGAACTGCCACACCGAAACGCCGGCGGCGCGGGTGACGACCAGCTCATACTTGCGGTTGAGCGCTATCAGCACGGTCATGCCCACGAACAGGGCGATGAACGGAATGGTCTGCTGCAGGATCAGCGGCAGGCGCAACGCCGTCATCAGCAGCGCGCCGCCGATCGAATAGCCGGTGAGCGAGGACATGCGACTGGTCGTTTCGGAGAAATCGACCAGGAACACGATCGACATCACCCCGAGCAGGAACCAGCCGGTGGTCGCGAGGTAGCGTTTTAGGAAATAGCGGCCGAGCGTCGTGTTGATCATGCTTCACTCCCACTCGACGAATCGCGATGGGGGAACAGGCGGTTCTGGATGCGCTGCCAGACAGCCATGAGTTTTTCGTTGAGAACGGTATAGAGCTTGATCTGCTTTCGCCGGTTCATCATTACCACGCCGACGATGCCGCCGACGATCGGGATCGCGTAGTACACCGGAATGAACGCGGCGTTGTGCTCGATCTGGTTGGCGGCGTAGAACATGGCCCACCGGAACCCGAACGCGATCACCAGCGCCGAAACCATAGGGTGAAGCCGGGTCTCGCGGTGCGAGCGGGCATCGCCGGCGATCACGAGCGAATAGATCGCGAACAGCAGCGGCAGGCACCATTCGACCAGACGGCGATGCAGTTCGGCCCGGTACTCGCCGGGTTTGGACTGGACGTTGCTGTCGTTCGGATCCGGATTGAACAGGAAGAACAGGTCGCGGTCGCCAGCGCGCAGGGTCGCCTGGCCGCGCGTCTGCGTCAGGTCGGAAAGATCGAAGGCGTAGGAATCGAACTTGATGACGGATACGTTGCCGTCATTGGTTTTGCGCTGGACTTCGCCGTCGCGCATGATCAGCTGCGTTCCCTTCTCGTCGACGGCGCCTTCGCGGGCGTAGTAGATCAGGTCGAAGTTCGGGTCGCGGGAATCGGCAACGAAAAGGCCCTTCAGCACGCGCCCCTGCAGCCGTTCGGAAATCTGCACGTAAAGCCCGTCGTCGATGCGACGGAAGTTCTTCTCCTCGATGACCGAGGAGAGCAGGTCGGCGTAGGCGGAAGCGACCATCTGGCGGGCGTTGACGCGGACCTTGGGTTCCACGACGTTGTCGACGAAGAATGAAAACAGGCTGAGAAATGCCGCAAGCAGCAGGATCGGACGGAAGATGATGCTGCGCGGCGCGCCGGCGGCGTCGATCACCGTCAGTTCCGAATCGTTGTTCATCGTCGTCAGCGTCTGGGTGATGCCGATAACGAGCGCAAAGGGCAGTACGATCGGGATGATCGTCGGCAGGATCAGCGTCGCCAGTTTCATGAACGAGCCGATCGACTGGCCGCTATCGGTGACCAGGTTGATGCGCGCCAGAACCTGCGTGGTCCAAATGATCGCGAGCACCGGCAGCAGTGCTACCAGGAACATTTGCCCCACGCGGCGCAATATGTATTTCTCGAGAAGCTTCATTCCGGCCCTTGAATCACGCATGTCCGCATGCGCGGAACGCATGACGTCGGTGCTTCATCTACGCGGTTTGTGAATTTTTGGCGACCGGTCGGCAGTCAAAAATTCGTTAACTTTCAGTTTTTTTTACATGGTGCGGCATTGAAATAACACCCGCCAGACCTCCGGATGGCGTAGTTCTGATCGAAAGATGGGTTTGCCACACGTTTCCGTCGATCCTGCCGCAAAATATCATTGCTGCTGATCTCGCAGAGCACCGAAGGGTTGCGTTCGTGCGTAAAAATCTCATGATCGCAGATCTCATGATATTTTGGATGTCCCGGAGACGAAATGTCCGCGAAAATTGAAATTTCCTTTTCCAAAGCCGTTCGCCTGCACGGTGGCCTGGCGATCCTCCTGAAGGCAGCCGACGGCGACGCGCCTGCAGGCGCCGACCATGCCGACCCGGAAGGCGTGATTGCGCGCGCCGCGAAGATCGCGCAGTTCTCGGCCAAGTCCGGCACCAGCCTCGATCTTGTCGCTCCGCAGGGATCGCCTGCGGATCGCGTTCTCGTGCTCGGTCTCGGCAAGGCCGGCGATCTGAGCGACCATGACTGGCTGAAGGCCGGCGGATCGGCGGCGTCGAAGATCAAGAACACCGAGAAGGTGGTGATCTATCTCGATGCCCCCGGCGTCACGGTCAGCGGCAATGCCGCCGCCGACTTCGCGCTCGGCATGCTGCTGCGCAGCTACAGCTTCGACAGCTACAAGACCAAGAAGAACGACGACGAGGCCAAGACGCCGGGCGACAAGCCGGTCAAGGTGACGATCATCACCGACAGCGCAGTCGCCGCCAAGAAGGCGTTCGCTAGCGCCGAGGCGGTCGCCGCGGGCGTCATTCTTGCCCGCGACCTCGTCAACGAACCCGCCAACGTGCTCGGTCCGGTGGAGTTCGCGGCGCGCGCCAAGGAACTGGAGAAGCTCGGCGTCGAGGTCGAGATCCTCACCGAGCGCGAGATGAAACGGCTCGGGATGGGCGCGCTGCTCGGCGTTTCGCAAGGGTCGGTGCGGCCGCCGCGGCTGGCGATCATGCAGTGGAAGGGCGGCAAGCCGAAGGACAAGCCGCTGGCCTTCGTCGGCAAGGGCGTGGTCTTCGACACCGGCGGCATTTCCATCAAGCCGGCGCTCGGCATGGAGGAGATGAAGGGCGACATGGGCGGTGCAGCTGCCGTCACCGGCCTCATGCACGTGCTGGCGGCCCGCAAGGCGCGGGTCAATGCCGTCGGGGTCATCGGACTTGTGGAAAACATGCCGGATGGCAACGCGCAGCGCCCCGGCGACATCGTCACCTCGATGTCCGGCCAGACGATCGAGGTCATCAACACCGACGCCGAAGGCCGCCTGGTGCTGTCGGATGCGCTCTGGTACTGCAACGACCGCTTCAAGCCGCAGTTCATGATCAACCTCGCGACCCTGACCGGTGCGGTCGTCGTTGCGCTCGGCAGCACCTATGCCGGGCTGTTCTCCAACGACGACAAGCTGTCCGGGCAACTCTCCGCCGCGGGCCTTGTGACCGACGAGAAGGTCTGGCGCATGCCGATGGGCCGCGACTACGACAAGCTGATCGACAGCAAGTTCGCCGACATGAAGAACTCGAGCGGCCGCAATGCCGGCTCGATCACGGCGGCGCATTTCCTCAAGCGCTTCGTCCAGGATACGCCTTGGGCGCATATCGATATCGCCGGCACCGCCATGGGCTCGCCGCAGGACGAAATCAATCAGTCCTGGGCGTCGGGATTTGGCGTACGGTTGCTGGACGAATTGATCCGGGCGAACTACGAGAGCTGACGATTGCATTCGCGCCCTGACTCGTCGAGGACAGGGCCGATTGCTGAGAAGTTCAAGAGGTTTCGGCGCCGCTGCCCTTCGGGATGGCGGCGCCGGATCCGGAGTGCCCGCGACCGTGACTGAAATCCTTTTTTATCATCTGACCGAATCGAAACTCGAGGACGCGCTTCCTCCCTTGCTGGAAAAAAGCCTCGAGCGCGGCTGGCGGGTCGCGGTGCAGATGCGCGATCCGGAACGGCGCGACGGCCTCGATGTCATCCTGTGGACGTTCCGCGAAGAGAGTTTCCTGCCCCATGGCACGGACGAGAGCGAGGGTTTCGACCGTCAGCCGGTGCTGCTGACGGTCTCGCCCGACAATCTCAACGCGGCGACTGTCCGCTTCTTCGTGGATGGAGCGGAACCGGAGGCTGTCGATGGCTACGACCGGATCGTGCTCATGTTCGATGGCTATGACCAGTCCGAGCTTGCCGTCGCCAGGGCGCAATGGAAGCGCCTGAAGGGTGAGGGCCACAAGCTGACCTACTGGCAGCAGACACCAGAAGGTC
Organism: Pseudomonadota bacterium; assembly: GCA_023399465.1. GTDB lineage: Bacteria > Pseudomonadota > Alphaproteobacteria > Rhizobiales > Rhizobiaceae > Ferirhizobium. The sequence continues at coordinate 38,638 of JAEWPB010000090.1, read as the reverse complement.
GCTGGGAAAAGAAGGCCTGACCCGCGGCGACGACAGGGAAGGGAGCCCGCGTTATCACAGGCTCCCGGAGCGGCGTAGCGTCACCGCGTTCGCTCTCAATCGTGGAAGGCCTCGACGAACTTGCGGCGGCCGAGCATGAAGGCGTCGGCGACATGGGTAAGCGGCGCCAAATCCACGTCTGAGGTTCCCGCCCGGATGATATCTGCGAACCGGCTATAAAGCGCGGGATATTCCCGCTCCGGCTCCTCGTGGACGACCTTGCCATCGACAGCCAGCTTCGCGCCGCCTTCCGACAGCAGCATCGTGCCGGCATCCGTCTCAGCGACGATATCCCAACTCTGCTTTCCCGTCTGCCGCCAGTCGAACGCCGCATGGACGGCGAGGCCCGATGCATCGGCGAAGGCAAGGTCGGCGGCGATTGGCGCGTCGCGATTGTCTGGGAATTCCAGCGTCGCGCCTGTCAGGAACAGTGCTCGCGGCAGGATATGCGTGATAATGGACAGGGCGTTGATGCCGGGGTCGAAGACACCGAGGCCGCCGGCCTGCCAGATCCATTCCTGGTTCGGATGCCAGTGGCGGACATCCTCCTTCCAGATCACCTGCACGCTGCGGATCGTGGTCGAGGCTAGAAAATCGCGTGCGGCCTCGACGGCGGGGGCATAGCGCGAGTGCCAGCTGGCAAACAGGGAAAGGCCGCGTGCATCGGCAAGCCGCAGGAGATCCTGGACCTCGCTGAGGGTGGCGCCGGGCGGTTTTTCCAGGAAGACATGCTTGCCGGCCGACAACGCGGCATGGGCTGCGTGGTAGCGGTACTGCGGCGGCATGCAGAGCGAGACGGCATCGATGTCCGCCACGGCCGCGAGCATCGCCTCGACAGTCGGGAAGGCGGGAATGCCGTCCACGGTGCCGTGGCGGCTGGCGGTCGCCACCAGTTCGAAATCCGCGTCGGCGGCAATCGCCGGGACATGCTGGTCGCGCACGATCTTGCCGACCCCGACGATTGCGAGTTTGACTGGCGGCATGGTTCTCCTCCCGTGCATGCGCGATCAAATAGTATGATTTATTGCGCCTGCACTTGTAGCAGAACCTTCACCGCGGGCAAGCGGGTATCGACACGCTCCAGGCGGTCGATTGTTCCGCTTCTCAGCCGGCCATGGCCGCTTCGTATTCCGACGACAGTTCAAGCCACTGTTCTTCGGCCGCGGCCAGCTTGTCGACGGCATCGGCCCGCTGCTTGGCCTTGTCCGCGGCCTTGGCGGGTGACTTCTCGTAGAGTGCCGGATCCGCAAGTTCCACATCAAGTGCCTGAATCTGTTTCTCCAGTTTTCCGGTCAATGATTCGATTTCATTGATCTTCTTCTTGAGCGGAGCGAGCGAGGCGCGCTTGTCGGCGTTGAGCCTGCGCTGGTCGGATTTGGAAACCGTGTCGTCCTGGCCGTTGCCACGGCCCTTGTCGTCGCGCGCCTTCGGCGAACTGATGATCTGGGCCCGGTAGTCCTCGAGATCGCCGTCGAAGTTGGAAACGGTGCCGTCCTTCACCAGCCACAGCCGGTCGACGGTCGCCTCGATCAGGTGGCGGTCGTGTGAAATCAGGATCACGGCGCCGGAGTATTCGTTCAACGCCTGGATCAGCGCATTGCGGCTGTCGATGTCGAGGTGGTTGGTCGGCTCGTCGAGGATCAGCAGGTTGGGGGCGTCGAAGGCGGCGAGGCCCATGAGCAGCCGCGCCTTCTCGCCACCGGACAGATCCTTGGCGGCGGTGTCCATCTTCTCCGTTGCCAGCCCCATCTGCGCCACTCGGGCGCGGACTTTGGCTTCCGGCGCATCGACCATCAGCCGGCGCACATGCTCGACGGCGCTCTGGGTGGGAATAAGGTCGTCGAGCTGGTGCTGCGCGAAAAAGCCGATCTTGAGATTGGGGGCGAGCTTGACCTCGCCGCTCTCGGCGGCAAGACGGCCGGATATGAACTTGGCGAAGGTCGATTTGCCGTTGCCGTTGGAGCCGAGCAGGGCGATGCGGTCATCGTTGTCGATGCGCAGGTTGAGCCTCTTGAGGATCGGATTGCCGGGCGTATAGCCGACGGCGGCGCCGTTAAGCGCGACGATCGGCGAGGCCGGCTGTTTCTCCGGCTCGGGGAAGGTGATCGGCTGGACATGGTCCTCGATCACGGCGGCGACCGTACCCATGCGTTCCAGCGCCTTGACGCGGCTCTGCGCCTGGCGCGCCTTGGTCGCCTTGGCCCTGAAGCGGTCGATGAAGCTCTGCAGGTGCTTGCGGGCCGCGTCGTTCTTGGCCTTCGCCTTCATCTGCAGTTCGTCGGCCTCGGCCTTCTGCCGCTCGAACTGGTCGTAGCCGCCGCGATAGAAGGTGAGCTTCTTCTGGTCGAGGTGGACGATCGAGTTCACCGCATTGTTCAAGAGATCGCGGTCGTGGCTTATGACGATCACGGTATGCGGATAGCGGCGGATATAGTCTTCAAGCCACAGCGTTCCCTCGAGGTCGAGGTAGTTGGTCGGTTCGTCGAGCAGCAGCAGGTCCGGTTCGGCGAACAGCACCGCAGCGAGCGCCACGCGCATGCGCCAGCCGCCGGAGAAGGACGACGCCGGGCGCGCCTGCGCCTCGTGATCGAAGCCGAGGCCGGCAAGAATGCTGGCGGCACGCGCCTCCGCCGAATGGGCGCCGATATCGGCGAGACGTGTCTGGATCTCGGCGATGCGGTGGGGATCGGTGGCGGTCTCGGCCTCGGCCATCAGCGCCGTGCGCTCCTTGTCGGCCTTCAGCACGATCTCGATCAACGGCTCCTCGGTTCCCGGCGCCTCCTGGGCCACCTGGCCGATGCGCGCATTTTTCGGGATCGACACCGAACCCGTCTCCGCGGCGAGGTCACCGGTGATGACCCGGAACAGGGTGGATTTTCCGGCGCCGTTACGGCCGACGAGACCGGCCTTCGTGCCGGTTGGCAGCGAGACGCTGGCATGGTCGAGAAGCAGGCGGCCGGCGATGCGGGCGGAAATGTCGGTTATCGTGATCATAGCCGGCGTTTTGGCCGAACTCCGGCGGCAAGGCAAGAGAGCAAGCCGCTGCCGCGTGGGCAAAGTCCCGGCTTGCGGCGCGAGCAGGTGCGATTTTGCAACGCCGGGGTGGGGGTTGCGCGCTACGCGGCCTTGCTCTGCTGGCGCACGAGCTCCGGCGAGAAGGCGACGACCGGCGTGCGGCTGTTGGCGCATGCTACGTTGAGCGCCAGCGCTGCCTGCGCCCGCAACTGCTCCGGCGAGCCGGCCTCGTCGGAAAGCGCGATGCCGATCGATACGGTCAGCGTGCCCGGATCGGCGCCGTCGCCGGTCGCGTAGACCAAGTTGTCCTCGACCGTGCTCCTCAGCCGTTCGGCGATGGCATGCGCGCTCTGCAGCGAGACATTGGTGAACAGGAAGGCGAATTCGTCGCCATCCGTGCGCGCCACGATGTCGTCCTTCTTGATCGACTTGCGGAAGACCCCGGCGAGCTTCTTCAGGAGCTTGTTGCCTGCCGCCGCGCCGTACTTCTCGTTGATGGCGCGGAAGTGGTCGATATCGGCGACGATCAGGGCGCTGCCGGTCTGCGGCGCGCCGGCGGCATATAGGGCCTCGAGGCTGCTCGTGAAGGCGATGCGGTTCGGAAGACTGGTCAACCGGTCGCGCAGCACCGCCTGCTGGGCGGCATTGAAGCCGCTGTCGGCAGCTTCCAGCGTCTTGGCGCCTTCCTCGAGCTTCCGGCTCAGTTCCGTTTCGGTAACGACAAACTGGGTGAGGGCGGACGACATGAACTCGGTCTCGGCGATGATGTCGGAGATCGCCTGGCCATTGTCCTCCGACAGCGAGCGGGCCGTCGCCTCGAGCGCGCGCAGGAGTGTGCGCTTCTGGGCAAGGCCGATGCAGAGCTGGTCGGCAAGTTCACGCAGGATACGCGCGGATTCACCATGCACCTTCTCGGCCGCGAGGCCGCAATGGCCGATCAGCCGGTGGCGCAGGCCGACGTCATCCAGGGCGGACTGGGACGGGCGGGCGCCGAGCGCGGCGATCTCGCGGGTCAGCGCAGAGTTGTGACCGAACAGCGCTTCGTGGAAAAGCTCGTAGTTGCGCGGCAGGCCCTGCACATGCAGCATGGCCATGTGCTGGACCACCTTCTCCGTCTCGCTCGCGCCTTGAGCCGGCGCTTTCCGGCCTTGAGCCGCTATTCCGTTTTTCGCCGCGTCCTGCATCGTTCCCCCTGCGGGCCCCGAAAATGAGGCCTTCGTCGCAAGGAGCATTCGGTGCGGGGCGTTAAAAACGGATAAATCGCAGGTGGTTTCGAGGGCGTGCGCTGCAATCAAAAGGAAATGCAGTTAACGGTCTCTTTGTTCGGCTAAAGCCACTGCTGGCCGCGATCGCGGAGGAAATAGACCAGATCGAGTACCGGCGACGGGCGTCCGCAGGCGGTGATCATCCCGTGCACCTGGCCGCGATGGTGCGTCTGGTGGTTGAAGAAATGGGCGAGCGCCGGCGACAGCGCCTGGGTGATCGCGACGGGGTTGGTGATCGGAGTGTAGGTGAACCTGTTTTGCAGGCTGGTTTCTGGAAGTGTTGCGATCCAGTCGATAATGCGACCGTCTTCCGCTTGCCGCGCCTGTGTGAGCGCCGGCAGTTCATCATAGAGCAGCGCGTCCAGGCGGGTGGGAGCGTCGCCGCTGCCGGTAAAGCGCTTCATCCAGATACGGTCGGCGGAGAGAATATGGTTGAGCGTGCGATGGACCGATCCGAAGAACGCGCCGGTATCTTGCCGGTACTCGGGTTCCGTCAGCTCTGCCGCAGCCTCGTAGATGACGGCATTGGCCCACTGATTATAGGCGGCGAACATTTTGAAGTGATCGATCATGGCGTAGTACTTCTCCAAAAAAGAGAATAGTAGAGCCGCGATGCGCCATCCGGCGAGCCCCGAATTCATGAATATTCGTGATTTGATTATCACCGGCTGGTTGTCTCGTATGTGCCGACCACGAGGAACCTGCAAGGAGATGCGATGAACCGCGTCCTTTATTCACTCTGCGGCGTCGATCCGGCTCGGCCGTTTTCGCCCCACTGCTGGAAAGTCGTCATGGCGCTCGACCACAAGGGTCTCTCCTTCGTGGAGATGCCGCGGCCTTTTACGGCGATCCCGGAAATCGAGGGCGGTGCGACCACGACTGTCCCGCTGCTCAACGATAGCGGTCAACTGGTGAAGGACAGTTTCGCCATCGCTCTTCATCTTGAGGAAGCCTATCCGGAACGCCCGACGCTGTTTGCCGGCGAGGGTGGAAAGGCCCTCGCGCGTTTCGTCGAAGGCTATTCGCAAATGGTCCTCCATCCCGCGATCACGCGCATCGCCGTCAAGAATATTCACGATATGATTGACGAGCAGGATCGCGGTTACTTTCGTACAAGCCGCGAGAAGAGGCTCGGCATGAGGCTTGAGGACCTGGCGGCCGGACGGCAGGCGGAAATCGCAGCCTTTCCGGCCAAACTCGAGCCGCTACGCCACATGCTGAAGCACCAACCGTTCCTTGGCGGGTCTGCGCCGCTATTTGCCGACTACATCGTGTTCGGCGCCCTTCAATGGCTTCGCATCACCTCCGGGATCGAGTTCCTGGATGTCGACGATCCGGCATCGGTCTGGTTCGAGCGCTGCCTCGATCTCCATCAGGCGCGCGGGCGTAGTGTGACAGCGGCGTGAAACTTCGCGCTCCCCCTTGTTTTCGGGGCGTGACGCAGGTAAACACCGCCCACTTTCCCGAATAGACAAAGGACCTGAAAAATGGCGATTGAACGCACGTTTTCGATGATCAAGCCGGACGCAACCAAGCGCAACCTCACGGGCGCCATCACCACGATGCTCGAGGACGCCGGTCTGCGCGTCGTCGCTTCCAAGCGCGTTTGGATGAGCAAGCGCGAAGCTGAAGGCTTTTACGCTGTTCACAAGGATCGTCCTTTCTTCGGCGAACTGGTTGAATCGATGACCTCGGGCCCGACCGTCGTTCAGGTTCTCGAAGGCGAAAACGCCATCCTCAAGAACCGCGAAGTCATGGGCGCCACCAACCCGGCAAACGCCGACGAAGGCACCATCCGCAAGGTTCACGCTCTCTCGATCGGCGAAAACTCCGTTCACGGCTCCGACGCTCCGGAAACCGCTGCCATCGAAATCGCATACTGGTTCTCCGGCACCGAAATCGTCGGCTGAATCGATCTGTCAGCCCAAGGCTGCAGATCCTTGAAATGACTCTGGAAAACCGGGGCCAACGCCCCGGTTTTTTCATGTCCGGCACAGCGGATCGGCCGAATAGTCGGCCTTGCCGTCCTTCTTGAAGACCTCTGGATTGCGTTCATAGGCAGGCCCCACCACCAGCGGCTTTGCCGCCAGCACCGACTGGTCGAGGTTCGAGGTGATCGTGGTGCCTATCGTCTGCAGCGCCTTTCCGTCCGGCCCCAGCAGCCGGACCGTGACGGCATAGGGTCTGTCCTTGACGACGCAGTGCAGGTCCGGGCTTTCGAGCGTGATCTTGTCCCAGAAAGGGAATATCTTCTCGCGCGTGATCAGCGGCTCGCCGCCCATCGGGTTCTCGAACTCGGCGACCGCGCTCGAGCCCTCCGGGATCTCGCCGGTCTTTTTCAATGTCACGAGATAGCTTGCGGTCGATATCCGGTAGTTGAAGACGAAGATGCGGCCGGAAAGTTCGACCGGGCCGTCGGTTTGTTCGCGCTGGCAGCCGCTGAGAACGGTAGCGGCAGTCACCACGGTAGCGGCAATGATATGCTTGATCATGGCTCGGTCTCGCCTTTTTTTCGCCGGTAGTGCCTGTTCGCCTTCACCCGGTTGCCGCAGACTGCCATGTCGCACCAGAAGCGGCTCCTGTTCTTGCTGCGATCCAGAAACAGCCAGCCGCAGTTGCCGCAGATCTTCAGCCGTTCCGGATCGGGCATCGCGATGAGGCGGAGCGCCGAATGGGCCGTTGCGACGTCAAGGGCAGCATTTGACTTTCCCTGCCGCAAGGTCGCGGCAATCGCCTCCAGGAGGGCGGCGAGGTCGGTATTGCCCGCGCTGTCGGCCACGCGCGCCCGGAAATAACCGTCGATCGCCTCGCGCAATGCGAGGAAGGTTGCGCGGTTTTCAGGCGCGACCGGGGCAGGCACCCCGATATGCGCACGCTCGGCGGAGAGCGTCGCTGCCGCAGCCGCGAAGCTGTCGATCTGCCGCGCGTCCTCGAAGCGGTCTATGCGACGATGCGGGTCGGAACGCAGGATGACGCTGTTGGCGACATCGAGCGCCAGCGCGCCTCCGGCAAAACGATGTGGTGTCCAGGCAAAAGTCATGGCGAAATTATAACTGGTAAAAACGATATTGACAGTTATTATTTCGACAGAACCGGAGTCCGCTCAGATGGCATACCTGCTCCAGCAAGTGCTGAGCGCCATACCGATCGCTGCACTCTATGGCGCGCTTGCCTTCGGCTATGCGCTGGCCTTCGGCGTGACCAGGCGGCCTGACATCGCTTACGGTGCACTGTTTGCCTTCTCTGGACAGATGTATGTGCTGTTCGCCGTAGTTGGCTGGAACCGGCTTTGGCTGGTCCTGCCGGCGGCATTGGTGTTCGGGGCGGCCATGGCGACCATCTATGGCGCCGGGACGGGTCTGTTGCTCGGTCGCTATGTGATGCGGCCGCTGGTGCGCGTCTCGCCCCACGCGATCATCGTCGCATCGCTCGGCGTTCTGATCACGCTAATGGAAGTCGCGCGCCTTGCATCCAATACCCGAAGCCTGTGGCTTCCGCCTTTCCTCAACGAACCGATCGAGTTCTGGGCAGAGGGCGGCTACCGCGTCACGCTGACGCTGATCCAGTTGATGAATACCCTGATCATGGTGGCGCTCGTGATCGCGGGCCAGCAGTTCCTGAGACGGAGCCGGTGGGGGCGGTCATGGCGGGCCGTGTGCGACGATCCGCTGGCGGCTGAACTCTGTGGCGCCGACGCCGGCAGGATCTTCGTGCTGGCCTATGGCGCGGCGGCGCTGGTCGCCACCGTCTGCGGGATCCTTGCGACCTCCTACTATGGCAACATGGATTTCGGCTCGGGCATCATGTTCGGGCTGAAGGTGCTGATGATCGCGGCGATCGGCGGTTACGGCGATCCCTTGCGCTCGGCTGGCGGGGCCGCGTCGCTCGGCTTTGCCGAAAGCCTGTGGGGCGGCTACGGGCCGATGATCTGGCGCGACCTGGTGATGTTTTCGCTGCTGGTATTCATTCTGGTGCTCAGCCGCCGCGAACGTCCGGTGCCGTGAGGCGGCTTCAGCGCCACTTGTCGCGGGCCTGGTCGTCGGCATCCTTGGCTGCCACCCAGTCCCCCGAGGTCCCGTCGCTATGATGCTCCTTCTTCCAGAAGGGCGCGGATGTCTTGAGGTAGTCCATCACGAAACCGGCGCCGTCGAAGGCTGCCTGCCGATGGGGCGCTGCGGCGATGACGAGTACGATATTCTCACCGGGCGCGATCTTTCCGTAGCGATGGATGGCGCTCAGCCCGAGGAGATCGAAACGCTCGATGGCGAGCGTGGCGATCCGCGTCATTTCCGCCTCGGCCATGCCGGGGTAGTGCTCGAGTTCGAGGGCCGAGAGTGTGCCGTCCTCGCTGCGGCAAAGACCGGCAAAGGAAACGACTGCGCCGATGTCGGTGCGCCCGGCCGTCAGCGCGGCGGTTTCGGCAGCGGGATCGAAATCCTCCGCCTGCACCCGGATAAGGGGCGAAACCTTGCCGGACTGCCCGGGAGCCATGGCGTCAGCCCCCGGTCATCGGCGGGAAGATGCCGATCTCCCGCGCGCCGGCAATCGGCTCGTGATGCTCGACATGTTCCTGGTTGACGGCAACGCGGATGGCCTTGGGAAACTGCAGTGCCGCCTCGTATTCCTCGCCCAGCGTCTTCAGGTAGGCGAGCAGGTCGGCAACGCTCGTCACGTCGTCAGGCAGGGAAAGCTCTTCCTCGGCCTTGCCGATCTTCTCCCTGACCCATGCGAAATAGACGAGGCGCGTCATCATTCGTTGTCCACGATGTGCTTCAGTCCGGCGCGGAAATAGTCGTAGCCGGTATACATGGTCAGAAGGGCAGCCACCCACAGTAGCACAATACCGATTTCGGTGGTGTAGGGCAGAATCTTGTCGCCGGCAGGGCCGGCCAGAAGGAAGGCGATGGCCACCATCTGCACGGTGGTCTTCCACTTGGCGATCCGGGTGACGGGAACGCTGACCTTCAGTTCGGCAAGATACTCGCGCAGGCCCGAGACCAGGATCTCGCGACAGAGAATGATGATCGCGGCCCACAGCGACCAGCCGGCGATCGTGCCGTCGGCGGCGACCAGCAGCAGGATCGAGGCGACCAGCAGCTTGTCGGCGATCGGGTCGAGCATCCGGCCGATGTTCGAGGTCTGGTTCCAGATGCGCGCGAGATAGCCGTCGAAGAAATCGGTGATCGAGGCGATGATGAAGATCCACAGCGCTGCCCAGCGGGCGAAGTCCGAACTCTGCAGCTTGCCCTCGACAAAGAAGCAGACGACGATCAACGGAACCGCAAGAATGCGGGCGTATGTGAGGATGTTGGGTATGCTATATGCGCGCGAAGCCATGGAATCCGTTTCTCTGCAATTTGCCCGTAAATGAGAACTTTGTAACGATGCCGTCAACCGGCATTTCGTGTTTTCGGTGCTAATTGCGCCAATATTCCGACCGATCGGGGAAGCCGGCCTGCGAGATACCCGGCAGTCCACAGGCATCTGCGCATCCGGCTTGCGCGCAACCGCAGGGCGCGAACGCCTGGCGGCACATGATTACTTGCCGGCGTCTTCGTGGAAGTGGTCGTAGACGAGCCTGGCCACCGCCTCGGATATCCCCTCGACGGCCATGAGATCGGAAATTCCGGCGCGGGACACGGCCTTGGCGGTGCCGAAATGCTGCAGCAGGGCGCGCTTGCGCGTCGGGCCGATGCCGGAAATCTCGTCGAGCGGGTTTTTCACCATTTCCTTCTTGCGGCGCGCGCGATGCGAACCGATGGCGAAACGGTGGGCTTCGTCGCGCAGGCGCTGGATGAAATAGAGCACCGGATCGCGCGGCGGCAGGGTGAAGCTCTCCTTGCCCGGCGGGAAGAAGCGTTCACGGCCGGCGTCACGATCGACGCCCTTGGCGACGCCGATGGCGATGACGCTGTCGGTGATATCAAGTTCCTCGAGGATGGCGCGGACCGCGGTCATCTGCCCCTGACCGCCATCGATCAGGATCACGTCGGGCCAGGCGGGGAAGGGCGCATCGATGCCGTCGTCGGCTGTGACCTGCGAGCGGTCCGGCTTGCCTTCCTCCTTCAGCAGGCGCGAGAACCGGCGCGTCATCACCTCGCGCATCATGCCGAAATCGTCGCCGGGAGTGATGTCGGTCGATTTGATGTTGAACTTGCGGTACTGGCCTTTGACGAAGCCTTCGGGGCCGGCGACCACCATGCCGCCGACGGCATTGGTGCCCATGATGTGGGAGTTGTCGTAGATCTCGATGCGACGCGGCACGTAGGGAAGCGAGAAGGTTTCGGCAAATCCCTGCAGCAGACGGGATTGCGACGCCGTCTCGGCAAGCTTGCGCCCGTGCGCCTCGCGGGCATTGGCCAGCACGTGATCGACCAGGTCCTTCTTCTCGCCGCGCTGCGGCACGAGGAGCGACACCTTGTAGCCGGAGCGTTCGGTCAGTGCGGCCGCCAGCAGGTCGCACTCCTCGATCTGTTCGGACAGCAGGATCTGCCGCGGGCAGGGTTTGTCGTCATAGAACTGGGCGAGAAAGGCATTAAGGATTTCTGCGCCGGAAAGCGATGGGTCGGCCTTCGGGAAATAGGCGCGGTTGCCCCAGTTCTGGCCGGTGCGGAAGAAGAACACCTGGATGCAGGAAATTCCGCCTTCGTGATGGATGGCGAAGACGTCGGCCTCCTCCACGCTTGCCGGATTGATGCCCTGGTGGCTCTGGACATGGCTGAGCGCGGCGAGGCGGTCGCGGTAGACGGCTGCGCGCTCGAAATCGAGATCCTCGGCGGCATCGGCCATCGCCTTGGCGATCGCCGCCTTGACGTTCTGGCTCTTGCCGGAAAGGAAGTCCTTGGCCTCCTGCACCAGTTCGCCATAGTCGGCATCGCTGACTTCATGGGTGCAGGGGCCGGCACAGCGCTTGATCTGGTAGAGCAGGCAGGGGCGGGTGCGGGTTTCGAACACGCTGTCGGTGCAGGTGCGGATCAGGAACGCGCGCTGCAGCGAGTTGATGGTACGGCCGACGGCGCTGGCCGAGGCGAAGGGGCCGAAATAGTCGCCCTTGCGCGAGCGCGCGCCGCGATGCTTGAAGATCGCCGGGGCGCGGCCGTCACCGGTCACGAGAATGTAGGGGAACGACTTGTCGTCGCGCAGCAGCACGTTGAAGCGCGGCCGCAGCCGCTTGATCAGGTTGGCCTCGAGCAGCAGCGCTTCGGTTTCAGTGCGGGTGGTGACGAACTCCATGTTCGCCGTTTCCCGGATCATCCGGGTGATGCGATTGGAATGGCCGCGTCCCTGGGCGTAGTTGGTCACCCGCTTCTTGAGGCTGCGCGCCTTGCCGACATAGAGCACGTCGCCGTCGTCGTCGAACATGCGGTAGACGCCGGGGCTGTTCGGCAGGTGCTTGACGAATTCGGCGATGAGCTCGGCGCCCTTCAGTCCGCTTTCATTCTTCCACTGCTCGTTCCAGTCGATCGAAGCGGTAAGGCGGGTGGCATCGCTTGTGGACGCGACGTCCTCGTCTTCATCCTCTTCGGTTTCGTCATAGAGCACGCCACCATCCGGCAGCTTCTGCCCATTCATTCCGTAATCTCCAAAATATCCGGCGTCTGCCACGCCAGATGCTGGCCGCCGTCGAGGGCGATCATCTGGCCCGTGATCGACGGCGTGTCAAAAAGAAAGCGGACGGTGCGACCGAATTCCTCAGTTTTCGGCCCGGCCTTGAGGATCAGGCCGGCGACCTGCGCCTCGAAATCCTCCTGCCGCTGCCGGCTGCTCGGCATCGACGGGCCGGGGCCTATGGCATTCACCCGGATGCGGGGCGCGAGCGCCTGCGCCGTCGTCTGTGTCGCCGTCCACAGTGCCGATTTCGACAGCGTGTAGGAATAGAAGCGCGGATTGAGGGCAAGCACGCGCTGGTCGATGATGTTGACGATCAGCCCGCCGCAGTCCTCGGGCAATTGCCGCGCGAAGGCCGACGACAGGATGGCCGGGGCCCTGACATGGATGTCGAAGTGGTCCTGCCATATGCGCTCGTCGAAGGCCTCGACGGAATCATATCGAAACACCGAGGCATTGTTCACCAAAAGGTCGATCGCCCCGAGTTTTTCCGCTGCCTCAGACAGCAGCTTGCCGCAGGCGAGCGGGTCCTTGAGGTCGCAGCGAACGGCGATCGCACGAGCGCCCTGCTCGCGCAGCGTCGTCGCCAGATCTTCAGCCTCGTCGATCGATTCATGCGCGTGGATTGCAACGGCAAAGCCTTCGCGGGCGAGGTCCTCGACTATCGCCCGGCCTATTCTTCTGGCGCCGCCGGTCACAAGGGCTACCTTCAGTTTTCTGCGGTTCAAATTCGTGCCTTTTCATGTCCCCGATACGGTTTGTAAAGCATATAGGATATATCCGAGCCATATGAATAGGGCATCATTGCCGGCGCTGAAGTTTTTATATTACCGTGTGACTCAAGAGTTGTTTTCATTAAAACAAGTATAGTTTAATTAAGATTTTAGTAAGGTTAACAATTTCCATGTTGCAGTCAAGCAACATCGAAATTATGCCGCGCTCTCGCCACATTAATTTCACATTTTGGCTCTTCCATTTCCTCAATTGGACAGCAATTTCACCCTCGAACCGGGCAGGGACATTTTTAGAAATAACCGGCGTTGCTGCATTGATGAGAGTGGCAGTATCGCGGGACTGATAGGAGAATATAGTATGCGTACCATCATCAAGACCCTCATGGCCTCTTCCGTCGCCGTTCTGGCCTTCTCGGCTGCACAGGCTGCTGACGCTATCGACCAGATCCCGGAAGCACCGATGGCCGACGTCATCGAGTCCGCTCCGGCCGGCAACTGGCAGGGCGCCTACATCGGTGGCCAGGGCTCGTACAACATGGGCCGTTTCAAGGGCAATGGTGACTACGACGCCAAGGCATTCGGCGGCGCAGTCTACGGCGGCTACAACCTGCAGCAGGGCCAGATGGTGTACGGCGTCGAAGGCGACATCGGCTACTCCGGTGCAGACGCGACCCGCAACGGCATCAAGAGCGAGCAGGGCGTCAACGGTTCGGTCCGCGGCCGCGTCGGCTACGACCTGAACCCGGTCATGGTCTACGGCACCGCTGGTGTTGCTGTTGCTCGTGACAAGGCTTCCGATGCAACCTCGTCCGACAAGAAGACCGCTGCCGGCTACACCGTCGGTGCTGGTGTCGAAACCTTCGTCACCGAGAACATCACCGCTCGCGCCGAGTACCGTTACACCGACATGCAGAGCAAGAAGTACAACCTGGACAGCGGCACCGTTTCGCGCGGCTTCGACCAGCACAGCGTCAACCTCGGTATCGGCGTCAAGTTCTGATCCGAAGTTCGATAAAACAGAAAAAGCCGGGTTCGCCCGGCTTTTTGCGTTCTTGCCCGGAGTTTCAGGCGGTCATTGAGGCTTCAGCGCCCCGTAATCGTCGAAGCGTTTGGCAAAGATGACCGGCCAGGCGGCGAGCTTTGCGCGGCCTTCTTCCCATTCGCCGGGAAAACGCAGAGCCAGATAACCGAGCATCGCCGCCAGCGCGAAATGGCCGCCATGCAGTTTCTTGCCGGTCTTCGGCAGGTTGGCCTCGAGATGGTCGAGGCTGCGCACGACCTTGCCCCACTGCCGGTCGATCCAGGTCTGGTAGACCATGTCGGCGGGACGAAAGCGCTTCTCGTAGACGATCGCCAGCAGGCAGTCGTTGATGCCGTCGCACAAGGCTTCGAGCACCTCGGCTTCAGTGCGCCGTCCATTCTTTTTCGGGTACAGATTGCCGCCGCTTTCGCGGTGGAAATACTGCATGATCGCGCGACTGTCGTAGACCGCGCCTTCCTTCTTGGTGACAAGCGTCGGGATCTTGCCGAGCGGATTGCTGTCGACCAGTTCGGCCGGGTCGGCGGACGTGTCGACCTTGATTGCCTCGATTTTCAGGCCGAGGTGGGCGGCGGCCATGCGCACCTTGGACGAATAGGGCGATGTCGACGAATAGAGCAGTTTCATGGAACTTCCTTCAATTGGTCAGCGAAGCGGCGGAATGGTAATCGTCTGGCGGGAGCAGGCCCTGCGATCGATCTTCGGGCAGGTCCTGAAATCCAGGTCTTTGGTCATGCAAATGCGAAGTTCGTCCAGCTGGTCGCCGTTGCAGGTCACCGAGACCGCCTGGCTGGTGAGGCCGGGATTGGCGGCGATCAGTTGTTGCTCCAGCGCCTGGACGCGGCGTTGCTGCGGCTGGCGGGCGCCGTCGATGTCCATCGGTATGGCGACCCGCTCGCGCGCCTTGCGTATCAGGGCCAGGTAGTCGCGCTGGCTAAGGCCGGTGCATGTGCCGTGCTTGCGCCACTGATGGCCGACCAGTCCCATGCCTGGCATGATGTCGGCGACCGTGCGGCCGAGCGAGGCGGGAACGCGCCCGGGCTCGCTGCTGGCGCAGAATTCGGGATAGCCGTCTTCATTCTGCGGCCAGAGGCCATGGACGATGAACCCTCGTTTCTGCCGGGTGCCGCACTGTTCGCGATTGCTGCCTTCCGCCGAAGTCTCGCAGAAGGTCGGCGACCAGGAAAGCGCGAGAACGTAAAAATCGAATTCGGGTGCGGGCCGCGTGACCGGATGGCTCTGCGGGTGGGGTAGTGGCTGTCGTCCGGCCGGTGTCGTCGTCAGATACCATGCAGCGGCCACCATCAGCAGCAACAGGGCTAGAATACCGGGATATTTCAATTTCATTCAGCGTACTGACCTGCAATTCGTTCCATTGACGTACCACGGATCGAGGCCGCTGACACAGAAGGTTACGGAGGATCCGAGGCCGGCGAAGCCGAACGTGCTTTCGATGAGATACCAGAGGTCGCGAGGCCGCCCGTCGCTGGTGACGACCTGCGCATGGCAGTAGCGCCGCTCGACCGGCCAGTAGCTGCTGCGCAGTTCCAGCCGGTTTTCACGGACATGGGAAAGGTTGCGGATGCCGATCGGATAGCCGACGACGCGGGGCGTGTAGGCAGCGAAGCGGCCGACGACCGAGCGCAGTATGCCGTCCGCCTCGCAAGGAGGTGTGGCCGGCGTGTAAGGGGACGGGGAGGCGCCGCCGCTCGTTCCGGCGACGGCCAGCATCATGAGTGCTTTGGCAATCAGTTTGCGGGGCATAAATCTCTCCGAACGCCTGCGGAGGATGTTGCCAAAGGACTGCGCCGTCAAGTTGATTTGCCGCCGTCAGCTTTCGCCGCGCAGCCAGAACGCCCGTTGCGAGGCGTAGCGGTCCTCAGCCAGTCGTTCCTTGAGCACGGGAAGAAGCGTATGAAGCTCGTCCTTCAGCGTATAGGGCGGATTGACGATGATGAGGCCGGTGCCGGAAAGTCCGGTCGTGTTGCGGTCGCTCTTCACGTTGAGCTCGGCGCAAAGCATCTTCTTGATGTCCAGTTCCTTCAGCGCTTCATGGAATTCGGCGATCGGGGCGCCCTTCTTGATCGGGTACCAGAGGCAGTAGGTGCCGGTCGAAAAACGGCGATAGGCGCGGGCGAGACCATCCGCGAGCCGCTTGTATTCGCCTTCCTTTTCGAAGGGCGGATCGACGAGGATGATGCCGCGCTTTTCCTTCGGCGGCAGATGCGCGCCGAGCGCCAGCCAGCCATCGAGTTCGGTAACGCGCACCTGGTAGTCCCCCTCGAACAGGCGCCGCAGCGCTGCGAAGTCGTCCGGATGCAGTTCCATGGCCGAAAGGCGGTCCTGCGGCCGGAACAACTGGCGGACGAGCCTCGGCGAGCCGGGATAGTAGGTGATCCCACCCTCGGGGTTCAGGGCGCGGACCGCTTCGAGATAGGGTTCGAGCAGGGTCGCGACGTCGGCCGGCAGTTCGGCATCGATGAGCTTGCCGATACCGCCCTGCCATTCGCCGGTCTTTTGCGCCTCCTCGGAGGAGAGATCATAGAGGCCGATGCCGGCATGGGTGTCGAGCACGCGGAAAGCCGCGTCCTTCTGCTGGGCGTAGCGGACGAGCCGCGCCAGAACCGCATGTTTCAGGACGTCGGCGAAGTTGCCCGCATGGTAGATGTGGCGATAGTTCATTTGCAGTGATGTCCCGATGAAAACTGGCGATCGATCGGATTTGACCTTTGTCAGCCTCAATGCTTGGCATATAAATCAGCCATGAACATCGTGACCCCTGCCAGAGCCAAATCCTCGATCGGTCATACGGCTTGCCCGCATGACTGTCCATCCACCTGTGCGCTGGAGGTGGATATTGACGCCGAAGGCCGGATCGGCCGCGTCCGCGGCGCGGCCGACAACAGCTACACCGCCGGCGTCATCTGCGCCAAGGTCGCCCGCTATGCCGAGCGCCTGTACCATCCCGACAGGCTGCTGAAGCCGCTGCGCCGCAAGGGCGCCAAGGGTGCCGGAGACTGGCAGGAAATCTCCTGGGACGACGCGCTCGACGAGATTGCCGAAGCATTCGTCAGGGCCGAGGCCGCGCACGGGCCGGAGGCGGTCTGGCCCTATTATTATGCCGGCACCATGGGCTGGGTGCAACGCGACTCGATCGACCGCCTGCGCCACGCCAAGCGTTATTCCGGCTTTTTCGGCTCGATCTGCACCAACCTCGCCTGGACCGGCTTCACCATGGCCACCGGCGCGCTCCGCGGGCCCGATCCGCGCGAGATCGCCAAGTCCGATTGCGTGGTGATCTGGGGAACCAATGCGGTGGCGACCCAGGTGAACGTCATGACCCACGCTGTCAGGGCGCGCAAGGAGCGTGGCGCCCGGATCGTCGTCATCGACGTCTACGACAATCCGACGATGAAGCAGGCGGACATGGGGCTGATCCTCCGGCCCGGTACCGACGCGGCGCTCGCCTGCGCCGTCATGCACATCGCTTTCCGCGACGGCTATGCCGACCGCGCCTACATGGCCCGCTTCGCCGATGACCCGGCGGGTCTCGAGGCGCATCTTGCTACCCGCACGCCGGAATGGGCCGCCGCCATCACCGGCCTTTCGGTCGATGAGATCGAGGCCTTTGCAAGGCTCGTCGGCACCACGCCGCGGAGCTTCTTCAGGCTCGGCTACGGCTTTACCCGCCAGCGCAACGGCGCGGTCGCCATGCATGCCGCGGCCTGCGTGCCGACGGTGCTTGGCTCCTGGCAGCACGAGGGCGGCGGCGCCTTCCATTCCAACAACGACATCTTCGGGATGAACAAGGCCGAACTCGTCGGAGCGTCGATGATGGATCCCTCGATCCGCATGCTCGACCAGTCGCAGATCGGCCGGGTCCTCACCGGCGACGCCGAAGCGTTGCGTCATCGCGGACCGGTGACGGCGATGCTGATCCAGAACACCAATCCGGTGAATGTCGCCCCCGAGCAGCGGCTGGTCAAAAAGGGTTTTGAGCGCGACGACCTGTTCGTCGCCGTTCACGAGCACTTCATGACCGAGACGGCCGCGCTTGCGGACATCGTGCTGCCGGCGACCATGTTCGTCGAGCATGACGACATCTATCGCGGCGGCGGGCAGAGCCACGTCCTGCTCGGGCCGAAGCTGGTGGAGCCGCCGGCGAGCGTGCGCACCAACCTCTACGTCATCGAGGAACTCGCCAAACGGCTCGGCGTCGCCGACAGGCCGGGCTTCGGGCTGACCGAGCGCGAGAGCATCGACCGTATCCTGACGGCGAGCAACCTGCCGGGCGGCTTCGACGGACTGAAGGCGGAAAAGTGGATCGATCGCCAGCCGGCGTTCGAGGAGGCGCATTTCCTCAACGGCTTCGGCTTCCCCGACGGTCGCTTCCGCTTCCGCCCGGACTGGACGGACACGCCGGCGCCCAATCGCCCGCCGCAATCGGTTGGGCTGCTCGGGCCCTTCGACGGACTGCCGGAATTTCCCGATCAGGTCGATCTCATCGAGGTCGCGGATCCGGAGCATCCCTACCGCCTGGCGACATCGCCGGCCCGCAACTTCCTCAACTCGACCTTCGTCGAGACGCCGACCTCGCGCCAGAAGGAAGGCCGGCCGGAAGTGATGCTCAATCCCGAGGATGCCTCTGCATCGAAAATCGACAATGGTGATCTCGTGCGCATCGGCAATGCGCGCGGGAGCGTACGCCTTCATGCCAAAGTGACCGATGCGGTCAAGCGCGGCGTGCTCGTCGCCGAAGGCCTGTGGCCGAACAAGGCCCATGTCGATGGCGAGGGGATCAATGTGCTGACCGGTGCCGATGCCGCGGCTCCCTATGGCGGTGCCGCGTTCCACGACAACAAGGTGTGGCTTCGAAAGGACCCGCCATGATCAAGCCCGTTGACGACGCCCGGATCGAGATCCTGAAGGACGAGACCTTATCGCGAAACTGGTATCATCTCAGGAAGATCACCTACAACTACACCGCTTCCGACGGAAAGACCGTGGAGTTGAGCCGCGAGGTCTACGACCGCGGCAACGGCGCGACCATCCTGCTCTTCGATCCGAAGCGCCAGTCCGTGGTGCTGGTCCGCCAGTTCCGCATGCCGGCCCATGTCAACGGCCATTCCGGCTGGTTGCTGGAAACCCCGGCGGGCCTGCTCGACGGCGAAAATCCCAAGGAGGCGATCCGCCGCGAGGTGATGGAGGAAACCGGTTACCGCGTCGATGACGTGCGTTTTCTCTTCAAGTGCTTCATGTCGCCGGGATCCGTTACCGAAACGCTCGACTTCTTCGTGGCGCTCATCGACACGGACAAGAAGGCCGGCCAGGGCGGCGGCGTCGATCACGAGAGCGAGGATATCGAGGTCATCGAAATGCCGCTCGACAAGGCGATGACGATGATCGAGACCGGCGAGATCTGCGACGCGAAGACGATCATGCTGCTGCAATGGGCGGTGCTGAACCGCGATACGCTCACGGTATGAGGCCGATTGCCGGATCGAAACGATCCGGCGCGGGTCAGAAAGCGGAGATCAGCGTGCCCGAGGCGACGCCGTCGAATTCGTCGGAGCGCTCGCGGCCCATGACGATTTTCCCCTCGGCGACCAGCTTGAGGGCCAGCGGATAGATCTGGTGTTCGACGGTGAGCACGCGGGCCGCAAGGCTTTGCGACGTGTCGCCGGGAACAAGGGGAACTGCCGCCTGCGCGATGATCGGGCCTTCGTCCATGCCTTCGGTCACGAAATGCACGGTGCAGCCGGCTATCCGCATTCCCGCATCGATTGCGCGCTGGTGCGTGTGCAGGCCGGGAAACAGCGGCAGCAGGGAGGGATGGATGTTGAGGATGCGACCTTCGTAACGGTTGATGAAGGCCCCGCTCAGAAGGCGCATGTAGCCGGCAAGGCAGATGAAATCCGGTTGCAGGCGCTCGAGCTGTGCGAGGATCGCCGCTTCATGCGCGTCCTTGTCCGCAAAGTCCTTGCGGACGAAGCTGAAGGTCGGGATGCCGAGGGCTTCGGCCTTGGCGAGGCCGCCGGCGTCCGCCTTGTCGGAGATCACCGCGATGATCTCCGCCGGGAAGTCCGCCTCGGCGGCGGCCTTCGCCAGCGAAAGCATGTTGGATCCGCCTCCCGAGATGAAGACGACGACCTTCTTTGCCGCAGCCGGGGTGCTCATAGGGCAAGGGTGCCCTTGTAGATGGTGCCGGCAGCACCTTCAGTGCGGGCTACCATGCGGCCGAGGGTGACGACGTTTTCGCCTTCGCCGGCGAGCACGGCGGTGACGCGCTCGACGTCGGATGCGGCGACGACCACGATCATGCCGATGCCGCAGTTGAAGGTGCGCAGCATTTCGTTCTGGGCAACGCCGCCCGTCTTGGCGAGCCACGAGAATACCGGCGGAACGGCAACGGCGTCGAGATCGATTTCAGCGGCCAGGTGCTTCGGCAGCACGCGCGGGATGTTCTCCGGGAAACCGCCACCGGTGATGTGCGCCAGCGCCTTCAGGGCGCCGGTCTCGCGGATCGCCTTGAGCAACGGCTTGACGTAGATCCGGGTCGGCGTCAGCAGCGCCTCTCCGAGTTTCGCATCGGTGGCGAAGGGGGCGGGAGCGTCCCAGCCGAGCCCGGAGAGCTCGACGATCTTGCGGACCAGCGAGAAGCCGTTGGAATGAACGCCGGAGGAGGCGAGACCGAGGATCACGTCGCCCTCGGCGATGTCGCCGGCAGGCAGAAGCTGGCCGCGTTCGGCGGCACCGACGGCAAAGCCGGCGAGGTCATAGTCGCCATGCGAATACATGCCGGGCATTTCGGCAGTCTCGCCGCCGATCAATGCGCAGCCCGCATCGCGGCAGCCGGCGGCAATGCCTTCGACGATAGCCGCGCCCTGATCGGGATCGAGCTTGCCGGTGGCGAAGTAGTCGAGGAAGAACAGCGGTTCTGCACCCTGCACAACGAGGTCGTTGACGCACATGGCGACGAGATCGATACCGACGGTGTCGTGGAAGTTGGCGTCGATGGCGATCTTCAGCTTGGTGCCGACGCCGTCATTGGCGGCCACCAGGACCGGATCCTTGAAACCGGCGGCCTTGAGGTCGAAGAGGCCGCCGAAACCGCCGATCTCGCCATCGGCGCCGGGGCGGCGCGTGGAGCGCACGGCAGGCTTGATCTTCTCGACCAGCAGGTTGCCGGCGTCGATATCCACGCCCGCATCGCTATAGGTCAGGCCATTTTTTTCCGACTGGCTCATGCTTCCGTCTCCGCTGGCTGCCGCAGGCCCATCGTCCCCCGGCAATGAGACGGCCGGAGCGAATGCGCCTTTCCGTAATGATCGAGCGCGACTGCCATTTTTAGGGGTGGATGGCGCCGCGTTCCAGTGGCGTCGCAATTGCATGACGGGTTGGGATATGCAAGCGGAATGGCATGGATTCCCGCAATTTTCGCGCCCCGGCGGCGTCATTGCCCCGCAACGCGTGCAGGCCGCGGGCCCTCACTTGGAAATCATCGGCGTCGTCGCCAAGTAAGGAGCAGTTGGAGAACTGGCGTATGACGCAATGACCGTACCGAACCTCATAACCGTGGCGCGCCTGCTGATGGTGCCGCTGCTGATTTATGCGCTGTTGCATCACCACAACCTTGCCGCCTTTGTTCTCTTCGTCGTCGCCGGCATTTCGGATGGCATCGATGGCTTCATCGCGCGTCGTTTCAACCAGGCCAGCGAACTCGGCGCCTGGCTGGATCCGATCGCCGACAAGCTTCTGATGACGACCGTCTACCTCATTCTCGGCTTCATGGACCACCTGCCGGACTGGCTGGTCCTCCTCGTGATTTCAAGGGATGTGCTGATCGTCGGCGCGGTGATGTTGTCGAGCTTCATGGGGCGTCCCGTCACGGTCGTACCGATCTTCGTTTCCAAGGCGACGACAGTCGCGCAGATCGCCCTGGCTGCCGTAGTGCTTTATCTCCTCGCATTCGGTATATCTCAAGGGGTGGCGGTCTGGTTTCTGGTGGTGCTGACAGCGGGCTTGACCATTGTCTCGGCAGCATCCTATTTCGTGATTTGGATGCGTCATCTGTCGGCACGCTAGGGCGGCCGTCCGCCGATGCCCCAGCATATCGGCATCATTACCAATCGAGGAAGCGGAATGGCAAATCAGGTAAGTGGGGCAGGGCTCAAGCGCCAGATCTTGTTCTGGTTTGGCATCCTGGTGATTTTCGTCCTTTTCCTTTTCGTCTTCAGCTCCATCCTGCTGCCGTTCGTGGCCGGCATGGCGCTGGCCTATTTCCTCGACCCGGTCGCCGACCAGCTCGAGAAGCTGGGCCTCAACCGGATGATGGCGACGGTGGTGATCCTGATCGCCTTCCTCGTGCTGCTGACATTGGCGGCCGTGATTCTGATCCCGGTGGTGGTCAGCCAGGCATCCGACTTCATCGCCCGGATTCCCGAATACCTCACCCAGTTGCAGCAGGCGGTCGCCAATTCCAATGCCAAGTGGGTGCCGGGATGGATCGCCAGCCAGGTCACGGCGGTCAAGGGCAACTTCGCCAAGGTGCTCGCCGATGGCGCTGGCTTCCTTGCCGCCCTGTTTGCGGGGATCTGGGATTCCGGCAAGACGCTTCTGGACGTCGCCTCGCTGTTTGTCGTCACGCCTGTCGTCGCCTTCTACCTGCTGCTCGACTGGGACCGGATGGTCGCCAAGGTCGATGCCTGGGTGCCGCGCGACTATCTCACCGATGTCCGCCAGATCGCCTCCGAAATGGATGCGGCGATCGCCGGCTTCGTTCGCGGGCAGGGGTCGGTGTGCCTGATCCTCGGGACCTACTACGGCGTCGGTCTGACGGTGGTCGGCCTGAACTTCGGCCTGCTGATCGGGCTCTTCGCCGGCGTCATCAGCTTCATCCCCTATATCGGGTCCATGGTCGGGCTGGTGCTTGCCGTCGGCGTCGCGCTTGTGCAGTTCTGGCCGGACTACTTCTCGATCATTCTGGTGCTGTGCGTGTTCTTCTCAGGCCAGTTCATCGAGGGCAACATCCTGCAGCCGAAACTGGTCGGCTCGAAGGTCGGGCTGCATCCGGTCTGGCTGATGTTCGCACTCTTTGCCTTTGGCGCGATGTTCGGGTTTGTCGGGCTGATCGTTGCCGTGCCTGCCGCTGCCGCGGTCGGCGTGCTTGTCCGCTTCGCCTTGTCGCGCTACCTTCAGAGTGATCTTTACCAGGGGGAAAAGGCCAAACTCCCCTCGGAGCAAAATCGGAATTCCTGAGAAATTATGCGTGACGTGAAGAATACCACCACCCCGCGGGCCGAGCAGTTGCCGCTCGCTTTCAGCCACGACGCGGCCACCGGCCGGGAGGATCTGCTGGTCGCAGATCCCCTGCAGGCTGCCGTTTCCATTATCGATGCCTGGCCGAACTGGCCGTCACCGGTGGTCATTCTCGCCGGGCCGGTCGGGTCGGGCAAGTCGCACCTCGCCAGCATCTGGCGGGAGCGGAGCCAGGCGAGCGACATCGACCTCGGCCCCGGTTCGGATGCGGCGACGGTTGCTGCCAAGGGACCGGTGATTTTCGAGGACGCCGATCGCGTCGGCTTCGATGACACCGCACTTTTCCACGTTATCAACAGCGTTCGCGAAAACGGCACCAGCCTGTTGATGACTTCGCGCCTGTGGCCGATTTCCTGGCCGGTCGAACTGCCGGACCTGCGGTCGCGGCTGAAGGCGGCGACGGTGGTCGAAATCGGTGAACCCGACGAGGAATTGCTGTCGCAGGTGATCGTCAAGCTGTTTGCGGACCGCCAGCTCTTCATCGACGACAAGCTGGTCGCCTACGTGGTCGCCCGCATGGAACGGTCGATGAGCGCCGCCCAGATGATCGTCGACCGGTTGGACAAGCTGGCGCTGGCACGGGGCACCCGGATCACAAGGGCGCTCGCCGCCGAAGCGCTGAACGAGATCGGCAGTGGAGGCGCGGACGATTGACTGTCACAGTTCCGTCGTCAAAGTGATATACCGGCGGTAATGACAAGCAAAACAGGGGGCAGCGATTATGGATCAGGTGGGTTCTCCGGAAGTGCAGGGCATACAATCGCTGAGCGCCGACGCTTCGGAGTTCGATCTCCTCGAAAGCCCCAGCCGGTTCATCAATCGCGAGTTTTCCTGGCTGCAGTTCAATCGCCGCGTTCTCGAGGAAACATTGAACACGGCGCATCCGCTGCTGGAGCGGGTGCGGTTCCTGTCGATCTCCGCGACGAATCTCGATGAATTCTTCATGGTGCGCGTCGCAGGCCTCGAGGGACAGGTGCGTCAGGGAATCACCATGCGCAGCCCGGACGGCAAGACGCCCGCCGAGCAGCTTGAGGAAATTCTCCACGAAATCGACAACCTACAGATGGAGCAGCAGGCATCGCTGGCGGTGCTGCAGCAGTATCTGGCCAGGGAAAACATCCTGATCGTCCGCCCGGCGGCGCTGTCGGAGGATGACCACACCTGGCTTGCGACCGAGTTCGAGCAATCGATCTTCCCGGTGCTGACGCCGCTGTCCATCGATCCGGCACACCCGTTCCCGTTCATTCCCAACCTCGGCTTCTCGATGGGGCTGCAACTCGTCAGCAAGAACGGACGCGAGCCGATGACGGCGCTGCTGCGCCTGCCGCCGGCGCTCGAACGTTTCGTCCGCCTGCCTGACGATGACCAGACCATCCGCTACATCACGCTCGAGGATGTCGTCGGGCTCTACATCCACCGTCTCTACCCGGGCTACGAGGTGCGCGGCTTCGGAACCTTCCGCATCATTCGCGACAGCGATATCGAAGTAGAGGAAGAGGCCGAGGATCTGGTGCGCTTCTTCGAGACGGCGCTGAAGCGCCGCCGCCGCGGTTCTGTTATCCGCATCGAGACCGATTCCGAGATGCCGCCGTCGCTACGCCAGTTCGTGGTCGAGGAACTGGCCGTTCCGGATAATCGCGTTGCCATCCTGCCGGGCCTGCTCGCGCTCAACACCCTGTCGGAAATCGCCAAGGCGCCGCGCGACGACCTGCGCTTCGAGCCCTACAATGCGCGCTTCCCGGAGCGGGTGCGCGAACATGCGGGCGACTGCCTTGCCGCGATCCGCGAGAAGGACATGGTCGTCCATCACCCTTATGAATCCTTCGATGTCGTCGTGCAGTTCCTGCTGCAGGCCGCGCACGATCCCGACGTGGTGGCGATCAAGCAGACGCTCTATCGCACGTCCAACGACAGCCCGATCGTGCGGGCGCTGATCGAGGCCGCGGATTCGGGGAAATCTGTGACCGCGCTCGTTGAGCTGAAGGCGCGTTTCGATGAGGAGGCCAACATCCGCTGGGCCCGCGATCTCGAAAGGGCAGGCGTCCAGGTCGTCTTCGGCTTCATCGAGTTGAAGACGCATGCCAAAATGTCGATGGTCGTGCGTCGGGAGGATGGCAAGCTCAGGACCTACTGCCATCTCGGCACGGGCAACTACCACCCGGTCACCGCCAAGATCTATACCGACCTGTCCTTCTTCACCTGCAATCAGAAGATCGCCCACGACATGGCGAACATCTTCAACTTCATCACCGGATACGGCGAACCCGAGGAGGGGATGAAGCTGGCGGTCTCGCCCTATACGCTACGCGCGCGCATCCTCAGGCATATCTCCGAGGAAACCGAGCATGCGCGCCAGGGCCGGCCGGCCGCGATCTGGATGAAGATGAATTCGCTGGTCGATCCCGAGATCATCGACGCGCTCTACCGCGCGAGCCGGGCCGGGGTCGAGGTCGATCTGGTGGTACGCGGCATCTGTTGCCTGCGGCCGCAGGTTCCCGGCCTCTCGGAGCGCATTCGCGTCAAGTCGATCGTTGGCCGCTTCCTCGAACACAGCCGCATCTTCTGCTTCGGCAACGGTTACGGTCTGCCCTCCGACAAGGCGCTCGTCTATATCGGCTCGGCCGACATGATGCCGCGCAATCTCGACCGGCGCGTCGAAACGCTGGTTCCGTTGCTCAACCCGACGGTGCACGAACAGGTCCTTTCGCAGATCATGCTCGGCAACCTGATTGACAACCAGCAGAGCTACGAGATACTGCCCGATGGTACCTCTCGCCGCATGGAAGTGCGAAAGGGCGAGGAACCATTCAATGCGCAGCACTATTTCATGACCAATCCCAGCCTTTCCGGCCGTGGTGAAGCCTTGAAATCCAGTGCGCCAAAACGCATTGCCGGCTTGTTGTCCGGTAAGCACGGTTAGCTTGGAAACATATGGTTGAATCTGAAGCGCAGGGGCGCCTACACGGCATTGTCCCGGTCTCTGTGGTCGATATCGGATCGAACTCGGTCCGCGTCGTCATCTACGAGGGACTAACCCGCTCGCCGGCGATCCTGTTCAACGAGAAGGTCCTTTGCGGGCTCGGCAAGGGCATTGCCACCACCGGCCGCATGGACGAAGTTGCCGTGGAGCGGGCATTGCTCGCGCTGCGCCGGTTTCGCGCGCTGTCGGAACAGGGACATGCCCGCGAGATGTACGCGCTGGCCACCGCTGCCGCCCGCGAGGCCAGCAACGGCCCGGACTTCATCCGACGGGCCGAGGAAATCCTCGGCGTCAAGATTCGCGTCCTGTCCGGCGATGAAGAGGCGCAGTTTTCGGCGCTGGGGGTGATCAGCGGCTACTACAGCCCGGACGGAATTGCCGGCGACCTTGGCGGCGGCTCGCTCGAACTCATCGATATTCGCGGCAAGAAGTTTGGCAAGGGGATCACCCTGCCGCTCGGCGGCTTGCGGCTTGCCGAGGCCTCCGAAGGCTCAATGGCCAAGGCGCGAGAGCTGGTGCTCAAGAACATCAGGACGGCATCGCTGCTTGAAAAGGGGGCGGGACGCACTTTCTACGCGGTCGGCGGGACCTGGCGTAACATCGCCAAGCTGCACATGGAGATGCGCAACTATCCGCTGCACATGATGCAGGGCTATGAACTCCCGCTCGACGAAGTTCTCGAATTCCTCGGCGAGGTCGTCGAGATGCGCGACCCGAAGGCGCCGGAGCTTCGCAGTATCTCGAAGAACCGTCGCGCCCTGCTGCCCTATGGCGCCATTGCCATGCAGGAAGTGCTCGGCGCCATGCAGCCGTCGCATATATCCTTCTCCGCACAGGGCGTGCGCGAAGGCTATCTCTATTCACTCCTGAAGGAGCCGGAGCGGGCGCTGGATCCGCTGCTGTCGATTGCCGGCGAACTGGCGATCCTGCGTGCCCGCTCCCCCGAGCATGCGCGCGAACTGGCGGCCTGGACCGGCCACATGATGCCGTTCTTCGATATCGAGGAGACGGTGGAGGAGAGCCGCTACCGGCAGGCCGCCTGCCTGCTCGCCGATATCAGCTGGCGTGCCCATCCCGACTACCGCGGCCTGCAGGCGCTGAACATCATCGCGCATAGTTCTCTCGGCGGTATCACCCATGCCGGGCGCGCCTTCCTGGCCCTGACCAACTACTACCGCTTCGAGGGGCTCGACGACGATGGCGCCACAGGCGGGCTTGCCGCCATCGCCACGCCGACTCTGATCGAACGGGCGAAGCTGCTCGGCGGGCTGCTCCGGGTGGTCTACCTGTTCTCGGCCTCGATGCCGGGCATGGTCGGTCACCTGACGTTCCGCCGTTCCGAGGACCCGGATCTCGATCTCGAATTCGTGGTGCCGCACATCTACCGCCATTTTGCCGGCGAAAAGCTCGATGGCCGGCTGCTGCAACTGGCGAAGCTGACCGGAAAGCGGCTGGCATTCCGGTTTGAATGATCCGTACAGCACGCAGGCTTTCCTGCACACGGCTTCGGAACAGAAATCGCCGCGATCCCGAGGGTCGCGGCGATTTCTTTTTGGAGGGGCCGGCGCCGGGGCTTATTTGGCGTTCAGGAGTTCGCCGACTTCGAGCAGCACGAACTCGTTGTCGTCGGCCTTGTCGATAAAGCGTCCGGCCGAGAACGGCAGGTTGTTGTCGTTGCCGACGATGATCCGGGTGGCGTCCACGCGGTCGACATTCTCGATCGTCAGGAACGGCATGTCGTAGAAGCCTTCACCGCCACCCTGGAGCTTTTTGTTGTCAGGATCGGCGATCTTCAGGAGGTCGATGTATCCGATCTTGCGCACGGCCTTGCCGGCGTTCTCGTCGGTCATTTCGATCTTGTAGATGCGCTTGACCTTGGATGCGACCGCGAAGCAATCGGCTTTAGGATCCTTCGGATCCGCGCATGCCTTGTCGGCGGTGCCGACGCCGTTGTCGCGCTCGATGACGAGTGCAGTCGTTTCATCGAGCATGTTGAAGTCGCCAATGGCTTCGCCGCCTTCGGCCAGCGGATAGAGCCAGGTACGGCCGGTCCACGTCTTGGAGGCGGTATCGAGCTCGATGATGCGCAGGGCGGTGGCGCCGGCTTCGGTCTTTTCGACCTGGCCATCTTCCGTATAGAGCGGGCCTTCGAGCATGCCGTAAAGCTTGGAGCCGTCCTTCGACATCGCCATGCCCTCATAGCCACCGGAGCGCTTCAGGTTGAATGCCGGCATCTTCAGGCTCGGATTGCCGGGCAGCGCCAGCGTCGGATGGTCGGGCGACTTGACGTTGGTCTCGCCAGCTCTGGTCGCGATTACGTCGGTCAGCTTGCCGTCCCGGCTGAACTTCAGGATATAGGGCCCGAATTCCTCGCCGACCCAGAAGCCGTCGGCCACCGGCTGGACGGACTCGAGGTCGAAATCCGCGCCGGTCAGGTAGCGCTTGTCCGAACCTTCCATCACGATTGGAAAGGGGGCCTTGTAGTCGGGGTCGGAGAGGAACACCATCTCGAGAGCGTTGACCTTGCCGTTGTCCCAGTCGAAGGACATGTGATGCAGCATCAACATGGAGTCGCTCGAATTGATTTTCGATCCGAAGCCGTTGTCGGAAAGGCTCCAGTAGGTGCCGTCCTCCATCGCCTTGATGCCGGAAAAGCCCTGCATGGCCTGGCCGTTGAAGGGCATGGAGAGGCCGGTGGGGCGCACGCCGTCCTTGCCGGGCACGGTGCCGAGACGGTTGGTACGCTTGCGGTCGGCGGTGGTGAACTTGGCGGAGGTCTTCAGATGCGCGGGCGCGTCGGCCGGGGCCGCGATGATGGTGTTTGCCGGTAGGATCGCGTGGGCGGCAAGCTTTGCAGGGAACTCGGGCGCGTCACCCGCATGGGCGTAGACGCCGCTCAGGATGAGCAGGGCAACGGAAGAGGAAAGTGTTTTGAGCATGAAAGATCACCTTTGTCGTGGAGCTGTGTCAGGAGACCAGCTCCGGATAGGCGGCTTTCATGACCGGCGCTTAATGGTTGCTTGAAGGTTTGGTGAAAGCGAACGTTCAGGACTATTGTCTTTCGGGATGCGCCGCTGGCTGGCCAAGGCTCAGGGCGTAGACGCCAAGAGCCTGCCCGCGCCCCTTGAGCGAGTGCTCGCCGAGATACTCGGCATCGACCCCGCCGGGCAGTGTAGTCAGTTCGACGAGTTCGGAGGAGATCAGGACCGGCCGGCCGAGGGTCTTGCACAGGTCTTCGAGGCGGGCTGTGGTATTCACGGTATCGCCGAAATAGGTGATCTTGTGCCGGTCGACGCCGATTTCCGCGATGATGACCGTGCCCCCATGCATTGCGGCGCGCAGGCGCGGCAGTTCACCGAAATTGTCGATCCAGTATTGGGCGTTGTCGTCGATCTGCCGGAAGATATCGAAAGCGCAGCTGACGAACGCGGCATCCTTGACCGCCCGCTCCAGCGGCCAGACGATGATCGCGGCGTCGCCGATATAGTCGACGATCGTGCCGTTGTGGCGGCGGACGGGCTCGGCAAACAGGGCAAACAGGGCGCCGAGGTACTCCTGGGCCCTGAGGTCGCCGTGCTTCTCGGCGAAGGCGGTCGAATCGGCCACGTCGATGAACAGGAAGGCGCGCCTTTCCGGTATCGGATGACGATAGCGGCCGCTGAGCAGGCTGGAAAAAACGTCGCGGCCGAGCAGTTCGCGTACGCGCAGCACGAAAACGATCACCATGCTGAGGAACAGCGAGTAGGCCAGGCCGTGGAACGACGGCGTGACCGCCTGCCACCAGTCGAGATCGAAAAGCCCCAGCGCCCAGACGAGACTGCCGGCGACCATGCTGCCGCATATCATCAGCGCGAAGAGGAGCAGTAGCGCCAGCGCAAGGAAGACCGGGGTGGTCTGGGCGCGCATCCAGCGATATTGGGGCGCAAGCAGCAGCCCCCGCTCGAGGGCGAGAATGGGGGAGACCATGAAGAGCGCATAGATCGCCCCGACCTCGGCGCCGCCGCCGAATTCCAGGATCGAATAGATTGCGCCGCCGCTGGCCACGGCGATGAACAGGATGACGAGATCGAGAGGTGAAATGCGCGGAGCCATGCCCTTTATTAGGAACTTGGCGGGAAAGAGTAAATGCTCCGAAAGGGCGGTCGCGCCGTCATCCCCTGACGCGACCGCTGGTGCTCACTATGCAGCCGATGGATGCGGGCTGGCCTCGAGTTCGACCGCTTCGACCTTCCGGTCGACGAAGCGCAGGGCCACGTCGCCCTGGATCAGGCGAAGGGCGGTCTCGCCGAAGAGGTCGCGCCGCCAGCCCGATAGCGCGGCAACGGTCGCCTTTTCACCCTCGGCAGCGATCTTGTCGAGGTCGTCGCTGTTGGCGATCACCTTGGCGGCGACGCCATGTTTTTCCGCGGTGAGCTTCAGCAGCACCTTCAGCAGTTCGACGGCGGCAGCCGCACCTTCCGGTGCCGGAACATGTTTTGGCACCGCCGGCATCTCCGTCTTGGGCAGCGCAAGTGCCGCATTCACCGCCTCGATGACGGCGGCGCCGCCGGCCGAGCGCTCCCAGCCCTTGCCGATCGAGCGAAGCCGTCCGAGCGCTTCGGTGTCCTTCGGCTGTTGCTGGGCGATTTCGTAGAGGCTGTCATCCTTGAGGATGCGCGAGCGCGGCACGTTGCGCGCGCGGGCCTCGCGTTCGCGCCAGGCGGCGATGAACTTGAGCACGGCCAGTTCCTGCGGCTTCTTGACCCGCATCTTCAGCCGCTGCCATGCGTCGTCGGGATGAATGTCGTAGGTTTCGGGCGCCTCGAGGATGTCCATTTCCTCCTTGAGCCACAGCGTCCGCCCCTCGCGTTCGAGCTGTGCCTTCAGCGACAGATAGACGTCGCGCAGATGGGTGACGTCGGCAAGCGCATAGTCGAGCTGCTTGGCGGACAGCGGCCGGTGGCTCCAGTCGGTGAAGCGCGACGACTTGTCGATATGGACGCCCTTGGTCCGGTTGACCAGCTGGTCGTAGGAAACCGAATCGCCGAAGCCGCAGACCATGGCGGCGACCTGCGTATCGAAGATCGGATGCGGGATGAGGTTGCCGAGGTGATGGATGATCTCGATATCCTGTCGCGCCGCGTGAAACACTTTGACGACGGACGAATCGGCCATCAGTTCGAAGAACGGCTTGAGATCGATGCCCTTCGCCAGCGGATCGACCAGCACTTCCATCGTGGGGCTCGCCATCTGGATCAGGCACAGGACCGGCCAGAATGTCGTTTCGCGGAGGAACTCGGTATCTATGGTAATGAAATCGGACTTCGCGAGTTCTTTGCAGGCGGCCTCGAGTTCGGCTGTTGTTTCGATCATATCAGTTTCGTTCTTGAGGAAGAGAAGATCGTCTTTCCTTCCTCTTTCCACCCCCGATGTCAATACAAACGCGGCAATACGACGCTTACACGACCCTGATATAGCCGGTCATGCCGGTCTTCTGGTGTTCGATGATGTGGCAGTGGAACACCCAGTCGCCGGGATTGTCGGCAACCAACGCCAGCTTCACCTTCTCGTCGGGCTGCATCAGGTAGGTGTCCGAGACGAGCGGCATGACCGCCCGCGTCGACGAGGAAATCACCTTGAAGCTCATGCCGTGCAGGTGGATGGGATGGGCGCGCGGCGTCGGATTCTCGAGGTTGAAGACATAGCTCCGGCCGAGCTTCAGCTCGGCAAGCGGTGCGGTTGGATCGCTGGTGTCGCCCGGCCACGGCACCTTGTTGATCGCCCAGAACGAATAGCCGATCGAACCGCAAATGCTGTCGATCGCGACGTCTTCCGCCGTAGCGCTGAGGACGAAGGGGATTTCCCGGGCCGACGACAGGTCGGCGTCTGCTACGGGATTGCCGGGCAGGGGCGCGAGATCCCGCAGGTCGCGCTTTAGCGAGGACCCGACCGAGCGGAGCGCCGCAACGGTTTTCACGCTGCTGGCGCGCACATCCTCCAGCCGCACGATTTCCCCTTCGCCGTCCGGTATCCTGACGGCGAGGTCGAGGCGCTGCCCGGGACCGATCATCAGCACGTCGAGGGCAAAGCGGGCAGGCACCGGATTGCCATCGATGGCGATGACATCGGCGGTTGCTCCCTCGATCTTCAGCGAATAGAGGCGGGTGACGTCGGTCGCGGCGATGCGCAGGCGCACGATGCCGCCGGACGGCGCATCGTATTGCGGTTCCTGCTGCCAGTTCGCGGTCCTGATGGTGCCGAAAGTGCCGCCACGGGCGGCGTCGCGCGGCTTGAACTGCTCGATGAACTGGCCATCGCCGCCAAGCCGCCAGTCGCGCAGGTTGAGGGCGATCTCGGCATCGAACTCAGGATCATCGGGATTTTCGACGATCATCAGCCCGGTCAGGCCGCGGCCCATCTGCATCAACGTGTTGCAGTGGGGATGATACCAGAAGGTGCCGGCATCGGGCGGCGTGAACGCGTAGTCGAACGTATCGCCGGAATAGACATAGGGCTGGGTGAGGAAGGGTACGCCGTCCATCTCGTTGGGGACCCGCAAACCATGCCAGTGGATCGTCGTCGGTTCGTCGAGGCTGTTGAGCAGCCTTGCGGCGAACGGCTTGCCGCGCACGGCCCGAAGCGTCGGCGGCATGCCGCCGTCGCCATAGGTCATGACGCCGCTTGTCTCTGCCTCGCCGGAGAGCCTGGCCGAAGTCGATCTTGCCGTGAGAAGCGTGCTTTCAGGTGCCGGGGCGGCAATGCCAAAGCGGTGAGCCGCGCCAAGTCCGAGGCCATATGCCCCGGCGATGGCCGAGGCCTTCAACAGGTTGCGTCGGGTGAGAACGGCCATCGGTATCTCCTGAGCATGATGCCATGTCCGTTCTAAATTTGAGTGGCGCAATCAGCAATACTTGCGTCGCGGCCAAGTTGCCGCAGCCTCCTGGCCCCCGGGAGGCTCACGAGTCCTTGCGCTCCTCGGCCGGTGCCGCCAGCTTGTTGAAGAAGAACGAGGTGCGCAGCAGGTTGCGGAAGCGGCGCGAGCGCGCCTTGGCCGGAACGGCGTCGCGCACCATCATCCGCTGGATGGTATAGGCCATGAAGGCGGCAAGCACGATCGCGGTGTAGAGGAACAGCGCCTGCGGGCCGAAAAGGTCGAGCATGAAGGACGCAAACAGCGGCCCGATGATTGCGCCAAGCGACCAGAAGAACAGCATCCCGGCCGAAACCAGCGCATGCTGCCCCTCGGCGGCATGGTCGTTGGCATGGGCCGAGCAGAGCGAATAAAGCGGCATGGCGAACGCGCCGAAGACGAAGATGCCGGCGAAGTTCCGCCATTCGTCGCTGCCGGCGTAGAAGGCCAGGTAAAGGCCAGAAATCAGGGAGCCGAAGGTGGCGAACAGGATGACGAGACGGCGGTCCAGCCGGTCGGAGTAGATGCCGAGCGGATACTGCAGCACGACGCCGCCGACGATGCCGAGGCTCATGAACGTGGCGATGGCGGTGATCGAAAGCCCGATGCCTTCGGCGTAGATCGGTCCGAGCGATCGGAAGGTGGAGTTGGTCAGGCCGACGACGATGCAGCCGACGGTCGCCAGCGGCGAGATGTTCCACAGCGCCTTGACGTCGAACTTGATTTCCTGCGGCGCGCCGGGGCTGGAGCGGTCGGCAAACGAGATCGGCACCAGCGACAGCGTCAGCGCCATCGAGATGATGGCAAAGAGCTGGAACCCGCCGATGCCCACGCTCGGGATCAGGTACTGCGCGGCGGTTACCGAGCCGAGATCCACCAGGCGGTAGATCGACAGCGTGCGCGCCCGGTTGGAATTGGTGACACGGGCGTTGAGCCAGCTTTCGACGGTGGCGAAGAGGGCTGCAAAACAGAGCCCCGCGATCAGACGCATCAGGAACCAGAACCACGGATCGATGAGCAGCACCATGGCGATCGATGCTGCCGAAGCGATCGCCGCCATCGCGGAAAAGGTGCGGATATGGCCGATCGAGCGCAGAATGCGCGTGACATAGATGCAGCCGATGGCAAAGCCGATATTATAGCCGGTGCCGACCAGGCCGATGAGCGATGCCGAGAAACCTTCTTCGAGGGCGCGCAGCGAAATATAGGTGCCCTGGAGGCCATTGCCGCCAATGAGGATGCCGGCGGTGACGAGCAGGGGAATCAGGGGGCGTATCTGGCTCATGGGGGAAGGGGCCTGGAAGGTGAGGGGAATGCAGACTCAGAGATGTGAAAGTGCTTTGCGGTTGTATTAGAGGACATGCGATAAAAACAGCTTAAAACGCGACAACTTTGGCCGGAGTCTTGACAAATCGGACCGGTCATGCGCTTTTCCGCCCGATTTACTAGGCAGCCGAAATGCGCCTCCCAAGGCCTCCGTGCTGCCCCACGCCTTAAGCCCAGGATCGACAAAGATGCATCGTTATCGCAGCCATACATGTGCCGCCCTTCGGAAAGCCGACGTCGGCACCACCGCCCGCCTTTCCGGCTGGGTTCACCGCGTTCGTGACCATGGCGGCGTCTTGTTCATCGACCTTCGCGACCACTACGGCATGACCCAGGTCGTCGCCGACCCCGACAGCCCGGCCTTCAAGATCGCCGAAGTCGTGCGCGGCGAGTGGGTCATCCGTATCGACGGTCTCGTCAAGGCCCGTACCGAAGAGACGGTCAACAAGAACATGCCGACCGGCGAGATCGAACTCTACGCCAAGGAAATCGAAGTGCTTTCGGCGGCCAAGGAACTGCCGCTGCCGGTCTTCGGCGAGCCGGACTATCCGGAAGACGTACGCCTCAAGTACCGCTTCCTCGACCTTCGCCGCGAGACCCTGCACAGGAACATCGTCAAGCGCACCCAGATCATTGCCTCCATGCGTCGCCGCATGGGCGATGTCGGCTTCACCGAATACTCGACGCCGATCCTGACCGCGTCCTCGCCGGAAGGCGCACGCGACTTCCTCGTGCCGAGCCGTATCCATCCCGGCACCTTCTATGCGCTGCCGCAGGCGCCGCAGCAGTACAAGCAGCTCCTGATGGTGGCCGGTTTCGACCGCTACTTCCAGATCGCGCCGTGCTTCCGTGACGAAGATCCGCGCGCCGACCGCCTGCCGGGCGAATTCTACCAGCTCGACCTCGAGATGAGCTTCGTCGAGCAGGAAGACGTCTGGCAGACGATGGAACCGATCATGCGCGGCATCTTCGAGGAGTTCGCCGACGGCAAGCCGGTGACGCAGACCTTCCCGCGCATCCCCTACGACACCGCGATCCGCAAGTACGGCTCCGACAAGCCGGATCTTCGCAACCCGATCGAGATGCAGGCCGTGACCGAGCACTTCGCCGGCTCCGGCTTCAAGGTGTTCGCCAACATGATCGCCTCCAACCCGAAGGTCGAAGTCTGGGCCATCCCGGCCAAGACCGGTGGCTCCCGCGCGTTCTGCGACCGCATGAATGCCTGGGCGCAGAGCCAGGGCCAGCCGGGCCTCGGCTACATCTTCTGGAAGGAAGAAGACGGCAAGCTCGCCGGCTCCGGTCCCCTCGCCAAGAACATCGGCGAGGAGCGCACCGACGCCATCCGCACGCAGCTCGGCCTCGAAGCAGGCGACGCCTGCTTCTTCGTCGCCGGCGATCCTGCGAAGTTCTACAAGTTCGCAGGTGAAGCCCGCACCCGCGCCGGCGAGGAACTGAACCTCGTCGACCGTGATCGCTTCGAGCTGTGCTGGATCGTAGACTTCCCGTTCTACGAATGGAACGAGGACGAGAAGCGCGTCGACTTCGCCCACAACCCGTTCTCGATGCCGCAGGGCGGCCTCGATGCGCTGAACGGCGATGATCCGCTGTCGATCAAGGCCTATCAGTACGACATGGTCTGCAACGGCTTCGAAATCGCTTCGGGCTCGATCCGTAACCAGTCGCCGGAACTGATGGTCAAGGCATTCGAGAAGGTCGGCCTTACCCAGGCTGACGTCGAGGAGCGCTTCGGTGGCCTCTACCGCGCATTCCAGTACGGCGCACCGCCGCATGGCGGCATGGCGGCCGGCATCGACCGCGTGGTCATGCTGCTCGTCGGCGCCAAGAACCTGCGCGAGATCTCGCTGTTCCCGATGAACCAGCAGGCGCAGGACCTGTTGATGGGCGCGCCGTCGCCGGCAACCCCGGCGCAGCTTCGCGAACTGGCGATCCGTCCGATCCCGCCGGTCAAGAAGGACTGACCTTCCCGAGGCGACCTGATCAGGGCCCGGCGGTGATCTCACCGCCGGGCCTTTTCGTTTCTGGCCATGTTGCAACACGCGCACTTTGTCAGCGGCCAAGATCTTCTTGCCGGCCACGCCTGCGTGAAAACAAAAACCCGGCAGTGGGAGCTGCCGGGTTTTTGTTTGGGATCGGTGTGATCCTTATTCTTCGTCGTTAGCGCTGACCGTGACGCCGAGGACCTGCGGCAGGGAATCCGGGTTGCCCAGCACGGCGCCCATGATCATCGGGAAGGGGACCGGCGTTTCGGGTTCGGCGCTGATCGTGATGTTCTGCGGGTCGTCGATATAGGTCGATACGGCTTCCGTAATCTGCTTCTGCAGTTCCGGCATGTTGAGCTCTGCCACCATCAACGGCACCATGCCCTTTACCGACTGCGCGAACTCGCGTCCGGACATGCCCTGTTCCTTGCCGAAGTACTCCATCAGCCGCATGGTGATCGAGGCGTCGGTGAAGCTGAGGGACGCGCTGTTGAAGGTCAGTTGCTGCGCCATGCCCATCATTGCGAAACCGGCGGCCTGCTGGGCCTGCTCGTCAGCCACGTTGAGTTCGAGCGCCTTCATCGATTCCTGCATCGAGCGCATCAACTCCATGGTGTAGCCGGAGAAGCTTAGGGAGAAGCTCAGGCGGCCGATGTCGGTGAAATCGAGGGCGTATTCCGTGATGTCGACGGTTCCCGATGCGAGTTCCCAGCCGCCGGTCAGCGACATTTCGCCCTCGATCTGCTGGATGTCGAGCGCCTGCAGGGCATCCTTGGTCGAGGCGTCCTCGGCCTTGCTGACATCCGCTTTGAGCCCGCCGAAGACGATCTCCCAGTCGAGGCCGGTATTGCCGTCGCGCTTGGTGAAGTCGGCCTTGATTTCGGAAAGCGAGAACATCTCCTTGCCGCCCTCCGAGACGGTCACGGGACCAACGCGTATGCTTTCGACCCAAAGCAGCGAATCCAGAGTGTTCTTGGTCGTGTCGCCAGGAATGGCGATGTCGTTCATCGACAGGTCCTTGGCGGTGAGCGTGCTGCCGTCCTCGGTGACGTTGACGTCAGGGAACAGAGCTTCGCCGATCGTGTAGCCGCCCTTGCCGTCTTCCGCGACGTTGTTCAGCGTCAGATCTCCGATGGTCTCCTCGGTACCTTCGCTCTTCATGCCGACGCCGGTCATCGTGACCGTGGTGCCGTCGACATTGATCGATTTCGCGGTGATGGTGGTGCCGTACTGCACCGAATACACAGCATTGAACTTGTTGAGCAGGTCCGTTCCGTCGAGCGCATATGCCGGCGCCGCGAGGGCGATGAGCGCGGCGCTGCCGAGCAGCAGGCGCGTATGGCGGAAATAGGTCATAAGCAATATTCCTTTTGAATGTTGGCGTGTCCGGATTTCGCATAAATCTCTTGTCGATCCCCCCTTTGTAAGCGGGGGAATCTTAGAATTCGGTATTCTTGTGCAGGCACTTTGCGAACGAATTGCGGCGGCCGAAGGCTCTTTGCCGGCGCCGCCGCAATCGCTTTCTTCCAAGTATGCAGACAGGTTATTTCACGGTGATGTCGTATTGCAGGACATCGGCCTGCCGCGCGGCGCTGCCCATGTAGTAGGCGTTTCGGATCATGCCGATCTTCACCTGGTCTTCGCCCTTGAAACCCTTGTTCGGGCGGTAATAGATTGCCATGCCGCGGATCGACTTGCCCTTGCACGCCATCATGTCGACGGTGGTGGTCCGACCGTCGAACTTGATCGTGGTCCATTCGAAGCGGAGCGTCCCATGCTTCGGCGGGGCGGTGACTTTGATCGTGGGTTTGCCGGTATGGGCGCAGTGGAGATCGCTGATGGCTGCATGAAAGCCGATCGCGGTTTCCCGGTTGGCGGGAACCGTTCTGCCGTTGTCGTCAGCTTGCGCCGTCGCTGAGAGTAGAAGTGTGGCGGCTGCGAGGACCGCAAGCCTTTTTACCATGGAGAGCATTGTCTTGTTCCTAATAAGAGGCTGATCATAAAACGAAATGGTATCTTGGTGGAAACGCCGCTACTGCCGCTACCATGACGGGTTGCGGCAGGCAGTCGTATTTCTGCAACAGGTTTCAGCAATTGTCGGGAGGGGCTGTTGGCGGAGCGTCGGCAGGGCGTCATGCCCTGCAAACCAAGGGGAATCGCGACAATATATCCACAGCCTGTTCCCCCTGATTTCTTGCCGACCGGGGACATCTCGGATAGTCAAGGTCCATGGGACAAAATCTATTGCCGCCGTCGGGCGGAGACGAGAACATCCAGCCGGTCGACCTCAAGGCCGCGCTTGAAGAACGCTATCTGGCGTATGCGCTGACGACCATCATGCACCGGGCGTTGCCCGACGTTCGCGATGGATTGAAGCCGGTGCATCGGCGCATCGTTCATGCGATGAGCGAGATGGGCGTGCGCC